>CAIVHU010000134.1 GCA_903905735.1 uncultured beta proteobacterium | reverse complement strand
AGAGCCTGCGCTGATGCGTATTTACCAGGCACTTGGGATCAGTGCCGCGCCTGGAGGCACCAAAAAACTCGTCGCTTGACGCGCAAATTACGAAGAAAATAATCGCCTAAAAACTAGTACGCTCTAAGTTATTGATTCTTAAAGGTATTTTGAGACGGTTGTTAAAGTCCGGTTAGCTGTGCCTTAGCGCTTCAGGCCCGCACCCAGCCACGGCGTATGGGCAGGGCAAACAGGCGACGGTAGGTCACCAGCGTCCAACGGTAAGCCGTGTCCAGAAACCACTGCTCCTCGCGAAAGCACAGGTATGCGCTGATCAGTGCCACCAGGGCCGCGCCGACCATGTCCATGGGAAAGTGCACCCCCAAGTAGATTCGCGCCCAGGCAACAGGCAGACCCAGACAGGCCAGCGATATGCCTGCAAAGCGGGGGCGCTGGTGCATCAGGAAGCTGAAAGCGATGCTCCACAGCAAAGTCAGGTGGTCGCTGGGAAAAGACGAGTCCGCCACATGCGGGACAAAGGTGTGTCCCAGGCCGACCATGAAGGGCCTCGGATGTTGCCAAAAGAGGCCGATGACCTGATTGATCAACAGGCCGGCCAGACCAGACGTTGTGGCTTCCAGCATCAGCATCCGGGTGCGGTCGCTGCCGCGAAACCAACCGATGACCAGGGCCAGCGGTGCCAGCCAGATGGCCTGATCAGCCAGCACCTTGGCAAGGGCAAGCAGCACCGCGTTCGGTGATGCGGGCGCGTTAATGAGTAGAAAGAGCGCTTCGTTCAGTTCTTGCATGGTGTGGGTGTGCTTTCAGAAGGGTTCAGACCACCCGGGCCGGCCGGATGGTTCGCCTTTGCCGGTTTAGTCTTGTTTGTCCTGACCATCGTCATGGTCGGACTGATCGGCAGACGGCGTGCGGCATGGCGATCGACATCAGTGCCATGTTGGGAGATGGTGTCGACTGCATCGGGTCAGGACGAAAAAACGCCACTCGGTCGGTGAGGTGGCGTTTTTTGTGCAGCGCGACCTCAGTCGCGCTGTCGGGGTGATCACCATGCTGACTTAGCGGTACTGCTGAAATTGCTCCACCTCCAACCGAGCAATATCGTCGGTATTCATGGCGATGGTGTTGCCGTTCCGCTCGTGCAGCTGCTGACTAGGCGCCACGAGGGTCGGTCGACCAAAGACGTTTTCCACGGCCATTTGGCCGTCTTTGTAGATGTGCAGTGTTGAGCCGTCTTGCAGTGCCACGAGTTGTTCACCCTGCGGACCAAGGCGCGTGGTGGGGCTAATGGCTGCGCTGGCCATGATACTGGCTGTGGCGAGGACGGTGGCGATGAGAGCAGATTTTGTGAAGGTAGACATGATATTTCTCCATTTGGTTGCACGCAGATGTTTGCGTGATTTGGAGAATAGGAGTGCAGACTTAGCTCAGACTGAGCGCCAAAAAAAGTTTTTCTCAGGCGCTGGTTTCATCCAGACTGTCGCGCTCCAGATGCCCGGTGTCGGCCCAACCCACCAGCGTGAAACCGTCGGGGGTCCACAGCAGGCGGTTGATGGCGGCGTTGCCCAGGTGCCAGGCGCGCGGGGCTTGCACGTCCTGACCCGTGGCCAGGCGGTAGAGCATGTCCATCACGCCGCCGTGCGCCACCAGCACGATCTGGCCACCCAGGTGCTGCGCTGCCAGACGGCTGGCCGTGGTCAGCACGCGCTCACGCATCGTCACCAGCGACTCGCCGCCAAGTGGTGCCCAATCGGGCACACGCTTGCGCCACTGCAGAGACATCTCGGGCCAGGTGGCTTCGATCTCGGCGTAGGTCATGCCCTCAAACTCACCAAAGCCGCGTTCGCGCAGGCCGGTATCTGCGCTCAAAGGGCAGGCGGCGACTTCGGCAATCGCCTGCGCGGTTTGCCAGGCACGCAGCAGGTCGCTGGCGTAAATGGCATCGATGGGTTCATCAGCCAGCGCCCGCGCTACCTGCCCGGCTTGCCAGCGTCCCATGGCATTGAGCGGAATGTCCAGGTGGCCCTGCAGGCGGGTAGCCACATTCCAGGCGGTTTCTCCGTGGCGTATGGCGATGATGCGGGTGGCTTGCATGGGACGGTACAGTACAGGATGATGCTATTTAAAGTAGAGCTGTTGGCCCTTTTGATATAAGGGCTTGAGGCCTATTCTTCTTATAAGATTGTAACGGGTGACGCAGATCCCGGTGTCGTCGGCATTTCAAACTCGGGGGGTCAGATGTCGCCGGGCGGCAAGTTGGCGATGAGTTCTTCAAACTTGTCGGCGGCCAGGCCCGGCGCGCACAAAAAACCCTGAAAAGACTCGCAGCCCAGGCTGGCCAGGTAGTCGCGCTGCTCGGGCGTTTCCACGCCTTCGGCCACCACCTTGAGTTTGAGCCCGCGTGCCATGCCGATGGTGGCACTGACGATGGCGCGGTCGCTCTCATCAATGGGCAGGCCGGTGACAAACGAGCGGTCAATCTTGAGTTTGGAGATCGGAAAACGCTTCAGGTACGCCAGGCTCGAATAGCCGGTGCCAAAGTCATCAATCGATAGTGCCACACCCAGAGCGGCCAAGGCATGCAGGCGGCCCAGGGTTTCGTTGGCATCCTGGATCAGGATCGACTCGGTCAGTTCCAGCTCCAGCAAATGCGGCTGCAGACCGGCAACTTTGATCACCGCCGCTACTGTCTCGACAAAATCGGGCAACTGGAACTGCAGTGCCGATACGTTGATGGACACCGTGACCGGCGTGCCCCGGTTTTGCCATAAGGTGGCCTGGCGCACCGCCTCTTCCAGGACCCAGGTGCCAATGGTGGTGATGAAGCCCGACTCTTCGGCCAGCGGGATGAACATGCCCGGCGACACATTGCCCAGCTCGTTGTCAAACCAGCGGATCAGCGCCTCGGCCCCCTGCAGGCTGCCGTTGGCCAGCGAAATTTGTGGCTGGTAATGCAGCCGGAACAGACCCTTGTCCATGGCTTGACGCATGGCGTGGTCCATTTTCAGGTGCGATAGCAGGTTCACATTCATCTGCGGCTGGTAAAAGCGAAAGCTGCCACGGCCGCGCGCCTTGACCAGATACATGGCGGTGTCGGCGCACTTGATCAGCGTGTCGAGCGTTTTGCCGTCTTCCGGGTACAGCGCGATGCCAATGCTGCAGCCGATCGAAAACTGCATGTCGTCAATACGCAGCGTCTGGCCCAGAGCTTCCAGAATGCGCTGCGCCAGGATCTCGGCACCGCGCGCGTCAATCGCCTGCAAAAAGATCACAAATTCATCGCCGCCCAGGCGGCACAGGGTGTCGGTGTCGCGCAGGCAGACTTTCAGGCGCTGCGCCACCTCCACCAGTACCCGGTCGCCAAAGGTGTGACCCATGGAGTCGTTGATGTTCTTGAAACGGTCCAGGTCGATGAAAAACACACCGCACTCGTCGGCGTTGCGCTCTGCCACGCGCAGGGCAAACTCAGCCCGTTGTGACAACATCAGGCGGTTGGGCAGGCCGGTCAGCACATCGTTGTAGGCGAGCTGCTCGATGCGTTTTTGCGCTGCATGCTCCTCGGTCAGGTCGCGAAAGAAGCCAATGCTGTGCGTCACCTGGCCCGCGTCGTCACGCAGCAGCACCCAGGACATCTGCACCGGGCAGGCGGTGAGGTCTTGCTGGCGGATCCACAGCTGGCCGCGCCAGAAACCCTGCTCCCGAAGTCTGGTCGGCATGCCGGTCATCAACTCGGGGTCCTGCGGGTCATAAAACACATCTTCTGCCGATGCGCCCAGCAGTTTGCCCTGCGGGCATTGCATCAGGCTCTCGCAGGACGGATTGATGGCGAGGATCACAAAATCCGGGCTGGTGATGAAGATCGCCTCCAGGCTGGACTCAAATACCTTGGCCGCCAATTTGAGCTGGGATTGGGCCGTCAGGTTATGCGTGATGTCGCGAAACGAAGCCACCCGCCCGGTTGGCTGGCCACGGCTGTATTGCGGCCGGGTCACGCGCTCCAGCACACGCCCGCTGCCCAGCACCAGCACGTCGGTTGTTTCCAGCAAGGGGTTGTCGGCCATCTCCTGCAGGCGCAGCCGGTAGCGATCCACATCTTTGACCTGACTGACCAGGTGGGCGTAGAGGGCCGCGTCATCGCGCTGGCGCAACAAGGACTCTGGCACCGCCCACAGCTCGGCAAAGTGGTGGTTGTAGTTGCGGATGGTGCCGCTCAGGTCGCTGACCAGAATGCCGTCAGCGGTGGATTCGAGCGTGGCGCGCAGTTCAGCCACCAGTTTTTCCAGCTCGTCTTCAGTGCTGTGCTGTTGGCGCAGGTCGCGCATGCCCACCAGATACACCGAGCGGTCGGCCTCGGGCCAGACCCGGCTGACCCGGCGCTCCACCTCGACGGCGACACCATCGGCACCGCGCAGCAGGGTTTCCGAGTGGATGCTCTCGGTCAGCCCGGCGGCCACGTCTTCCCAGAAAAACTGGTCTTCCGGCGTGGCGGTGAGCTCGATGACGGGTTTGCCCACCATGGCTTGCCGCTCCAGGCCCAGCAGCTCACACGCCGCCTGGTTGACGGCGAGAATGCGCAGGTCCACTGGGTCCACCAGCCAGACGGATTCGAGCAAGCCTTCAATCAGCGGCCGCCAGACGACGCGTGTCATGGCGAACCTTCAGGCGGGGGCGCGTCGACGGCGCGTTCAAAAAAGTAGCACATGCGCTGGCGTGGTGACAAATAGTCCAGCGCGGCACGCGGCAAAGCAGCGGGTTTGAGGCTGCGTTTGATGCCCAGGTCGGGCGCAGTTTCCAGGTCCAGAATCAGGGCCTCGTGCTTGGGCACTTTGGCATCAAAAACGATCAGGTTCGGTTTGAGGGGACGAGCGGAGTTGACCGACACCACCATGCCATAGCGCTCGTCACTGAGTTGCACCACCGAGCCCGGCGGATACACGCCCATCATGCGGATGAAGCCGCCCAGCACCGTGGCATCAAAGCGGGTTTTAAACTGCGCAAAGATCAGTGCCAGGGCCTCATGCGGGGTGACGGCAGCACTTGGGCGGGCGGGGTTGCAGAGGTTTTCGTAGCGGTTGACCAGCGACAGGATCTTGGCAGGCAGCGTCATGGCGTCGCCCTTGAGGCGCACCGGGAACCCGCTGCCATCGACCATTTCGTGGTGCTGCGCGATGGCCAGCAGGGTGCCAGTCGGCAGTGCCATGTGCTTGCCAAGCAGCACCCCTTTCGCGACATGCTCCTGGTAGGCTTTGAGCTCATGCGCTGTAAAACCATCTTCCAGCCAGTGCACACGGTCTGGCAGCTCCAGTTTGCCGATGTCGTGCAAAAACGCCGCCAGACCCAGGTCAGTCATGTCAGCAGCGTTCAGGCCCAACTGCTTGCCCAGCAGCAGCGAGATGATGCTGATGTTCACCGGGTGCATGGCCAGCTTGTCGCCCATACCGTCCGAGAGCAGGCGGATACAGGACTCACCCGTGTCGAGCATCTCCGCCACGTAGCCGCTCACCAGCGTCTGGCACTGCGCCATCACCTCACGGGGTTGGCTGTGAACCTGCTCGACGGCTTGTTTGTACTGGCGCACCGTCTGGCCGAAACGGCGCTCGCACACCGCCAGGTCACGCTGCTGCGTGGCCAGTTGTTTGGTACGTTGCTGGCGCAACTGTTGTTCAAGGGCGAGGCGTTGGGCGCGTTGCTGGCTGGCAGCTGCCTGAGCCTGGGACGCTTCGGTGCCCGCCGGCGCAGCCGTTGCGGTGCTGGACGCATCCACCGCTTGCGGCGGGTCGCTTTTGCTGGGGACGTAACGAATCTGCTTGCGCCCGAGGCCGCGAATGATCTCGATCTGTTTGTCAGACGTGATCTTGAAGCTGCCGGTGGGAAACGGATGCGCCATCCAGCCCAGATCAAGCTCGATGTACATGCCGGGCTGCAGGCGATCGATGTCAATAACTTCGGAGCGGGTTTCTTCCATGAGGGGTGAAAAACGCAGTGAACACGCGGGAGATACCTATTTACGACTGATTTTTCGAGTGGTCACCATCATACAAACGAATCACTGCCCTGGAGGGCAAATTGTGCGCCGCAACAGGCAACAATCAGCGGGGAATCTCGATATTGACGCGGCGCTCTCCCGCTGGCGGGTTGGGAAAGCCCTGCAGAGCGGCATCCAGCATGGCGGGCAAGATCGCGTTGCTGTCAGACCAAGGGCCGTCATGGGTGGCACGCGACTCAAACACCACCGCCTGGGTGGCCCGCTCCCGGATGATCAGGCCCACTTCGCGCCAGTAGTTGGTGCGTGCGTCCAAGCCTGGAAACAGGCCGCCACCACCGACAGCTATTCCGCCGTTGCCCATCATCCAGCCCAGATTCCATCCCAGGGCAGGGCGGTCGAGCACGGTCTGCTCTGCACGCTGGGTGGCCGACACCTGCACGCTGTAACGGGCCGCACCGTCGTCGCGCGTCAAACCGACCTTGGCCAGGGCTTTCTCGGCCATGGCCTCCAATTGCGTCTGGGCTTCAGGGTGAATTTGCTGCGAGGGCAGGCGCTCGAACCGGTAACGGCTGCCCGCAGGCACAGGGGCAGGCGCAAAGGCGTTGACTTGGCTGTCCACCAGCCGCATACCGCTGCAGCCGGTGAGCAAGATTACTATTAAAAAGAGAGCTGTTAGTGTTTTATACATAAGGGCTTGAGGCCAATTTTATGTTTAAAAAGTGGATGCCACCAAGGGAATGCCGGGTCGCACGGCCGAGGGAAATTGTTCTTCGTCAAACACCTTGTCGCCATCCGCATCGGCCTGTCCGGTGACCTGGATGTTCTGAAAATCGTGGCGCTTGCGGTCCATCAGGTGCGAAGGCACGACGTTTTGCAGCGCAGTGAACATCGTCTCGGTGCGCCCTGGCCATTGCCGCTCCCACTGGTGCATCATGCGCTTGATCTCCTGGCGCTGCAGATTCTCCTGGCTGCCGCACAGGCTGCACGGAATGATCGGAAACTGGCGATGATCTGCCCAGGCGATCAGGTCCTTTTCGGCCACATTGGCCAGCGGGCGGATCACGACGTGGCCGCCGTCATCGCTCACCAGCTTGGGCGGCATGCCCTTGAGCTTGCCGGCAAAGAACATGTTCAGGAAGAAGGTGTGCAGCATGTCGTCGCGGTGGTGGCCCAGCGCGATCTTGGTGATTTTGAGCTCGTCGGCCACGCGGTACAAAATGCCGCGGCGTAACCGGCTGCACAGGCTGCACATGGTTTTGCCCTCTGGCACCACCTGTTTAACGATGCTGTAGGTGTCTTGTGTCTCGATGTGGAATTCGATGCCGAGCTTGGCCAGGTAGTCGGGCAGGATGTGCGCCGGAAAACCGGGCTGCTTCTGGTCGAGGTTGACGGCGACGATGTCAAAGTGGATCGGTGCGCGCTTTTGCAGCTTGATCAAAATGTCCAGCAAACCAAAGCTGTCTTTGCCGCCACTCACACACACCATCACACGGTCACCTTCCTCGATCATGTTGAAGTCGATGATGGCCTGGCCGACCTGGCGGCACAGGCGTTTTTCGAGCTTGTGGGCTTCGCGCGCGGCGCGCAGGGCGGCTTCGCGGCTGGACGGCTGCGCGCGAGGCTTGGGGTCTGGTGTCTGCGCGGTGAGGTCGGTGGCGATCTCATCGGCCAAGCCGGTGGACGCTTCGCAGTTGTCAGGAGATTCGGTCCAGAGGTTTGTCATAGGTTTTCCTTTACCACTGCCCGGTTTCCATGCGGATGGCGACTTCGCAGTCGGCAAAAATCTCCAGCTTGGCGATCTTGACGCGCACGCCCTTCACGTTGGGCAACTGCATCAGCCGGTTGGCCAGCTTGCCGATCAGCGACTCGAGCAAGTTGACATGTTCGGCGGTGCACTCATCGATGATGATCTTGCGCACTTTGCGGTAATCCAGCACGTGCGTGATGTCGTCGTCGTGCGGCAGCAGCGGCTGCTGGCCCAGATTGAGCTCGGCATCCACCTGGATCGGCTGCGGTGCGATTTTTTCGGTTTCCAGAATGCCCAGATTGGCATCAAAGCGCAGGCCGATCAGCGTCAGGGTTTGCAGGCCGGTGGTGTAGGTGGTCATGGCGAGGGGGCATCAGGGCTGTGGCTTGGCACGAAAGACTTCAACACCCACGCCGGCGCAGTCCGGGTAGACGTCAGGCTTGCAGCTTGACAGCTGCACAGCGACCACCTGGGGGTGCGCCAGCAACTCGGCAGCGAGGTCATCGCACAGTGTTTCCTGCAGTGTGATGTGCCCGGACTTCACGCGCCGACGGATCACCTCGCGAACAAAGTCGTAGTCCACCACTTCTGTCAATTCGTCCGCCTGCGGGGTGGAGGAGGCGTAGGGCACGAACAGTTCAACGTTGAAGATCACGCGCTGGGGTGCGGTTTTTTCAAAATCATGGGCACCGATCATCACGTCCACGACGTGGTCACGCAAAAACAACTTGCGGCAGGTCTGCCTCAAGGTGGCCAGGTCGATCGGATTCATGGGCTCTCTTTCAGCAGGTCTTGCACAACAAACATCACATCGCGCGGCAGCGGCACCAGATGCTGGCCATTGTCCACGGTGAGCGTCACACCGGTGATACAGGGGTTGTTGGCGAGAAACAGGCAACTCGCGGCCACCTGCGCGGGGTCGGTCGGGCGGCGCATCAGGTTGATCCGGCTTGCCTGGTCAAAGTTGTCTTGCGATTGCGGGCCGCTCAGGAACATCAGGCCCGGGGCCACGCCACACACGCGCAGTTGCGGTGAAAGGGCCTGCGCCTGCAGCGCCACCAGGCGCTCCAGCGCCAGCTTGGAGGTGGTGTAAGAAAAATAGTCTGGATTGAGATTGAAAACCTTCTGATCCAGCACATGAATGATGCTGCGCTCGCCCGGTGTTCCGCTGGCCGGGATGCTCCGGGCCATCAAGGCCGACAGCGCCATGGGTGCCAGCAGGTTGACTTCAAGTTGCTGGCGTGCGGCGTGGATGTCAAAGTCTGTGGCACTGTCGGGCTCAAAGCTTGAGGCGTTGTTGATCAGACAGTGCAAGGGCCCGGACTGCGCCTCGATGTGGGCCATCATCTGCTGGCGTTGGGCCTCATCGGCCAGATCGGCCATGATGGTGTGGATGGACAAGCCCTGCTGCTGCAGGTCGTCGCGCAGGCGTTCGGCCGCACTGGCAGAGCGCTGGTAGTGGCACCACACCTCCCAGCCGGCAGTGGCGAAACTGCGGGTCAGCAGAGCACCCAGTCGCTGGGCACCGCCGGTGATCAGGACGCGTCTGGTGGTTTGTGTCATCAAAAAACGGGGATGGGACAACCGGCGATCAGGCGCGGGGCTGGAACGCAGAACGGATCAAGTGCTGCCCACCATCGACCACGATGGTGGTGCCCGTCATCGACTTGTTGTTCAGGGCAAAGGCCACTGTGGCCGCCACATCCGCAGCCGAAGAGGCGTGCCCCAGGGGCGATAACTTGTTGAACGTGTCAAACTTTTCCGGACTCAGCATGTGGCTGGCCAGCGTCAGCCCCGGTGCCACACCCACCACCCGCAAGCGCGGGGCTAGTTCAATGGCCAGCATGGTGTTGGCGGCTTCCAGTGCCGCTTTGGACAGGGTGTAGCTCATGAAATCCGGGTTGGGGTTCCACAGCTTCTGGTCCAGCAGATTAATGATGGTGCCTTGGGCATCACCGCCCTGGGTTTTGATGTGTTCATACAGGGCGTGGCTGAGCAAAATGGCGGCACCGGCGTTGGAGCGCACGTGCTTTTCCAGTGCGGCAAAGGTGAAGGTGGCGGAGGTGTCGTGCTCGAACGTGGAGGCGCTGTTGACCAGCGCGTCCACGTGGCCGAACTCTTCGATCACGGTGGGCAGCAAATTGCGCACAGCGGTCTCGCTCGCCAGGTTGGCACGAAAAGAGGCGCAAGCCCCCGCCAGTCTTTTGCAGTCTGCTACAGTTTTAGCAGCATCTTCGACCGAATCGCGGTAGTGCACGGCGACGCGCCAGCCCTCTTTGGCCAGCAGCAGAGCAATTTCGCGACCCAGACGCTTGGCAGCACCGGTGATCAAAACCGTCGGTTGGCGCAGGGCGGGGGTGAGGTCGGTGGACATTCGGGGACAATCCGGTGGTGATGACAACAGCCCCAAGTTTAACGACCACACTCGCGCAGTGCATTGCCCGCAGCATCTTGGAGGCTGGCGGCTGGCTGGGCTTTGATGCCTACATGAGCCAGGCCCTTTACCAGCCTGGTCTGGGCTACTACGCCCATGGCAGCGCCAAATTCGGCAAACTGCCCTACGCGGTGCAGGACGGTGCCAAAGTGGCGGGCAGTGACTTTGTGACCGCGCCCGAAATGACCCAGCTGTTTGGCTGGACGCTGGCAAATCAGGTGGCGCAGGCGCTGCAAGTCACCGGCACCGCCGAGGTCTGGGAGTTTGGCGCGGGCTCGGGTGCTTTGGCCCTGCAAGTGCTGCAGGCCTTGAAGGCACAGGGTGTCGTGCTATCACATTACACGATCGTGGACATTTCCGGCAGCCTGCGCGCGCGCCAGCAAGCCACGCTGGCCGAGTTTGCCGCGACGGTGCGCTGGGTCGATGCGTTGCCAGATGCCATGCAAGGCATCGTGCTGGGCAACGAGGTGCTGGATGCCATGCCGGTCAAACTGCTGGCCCGTGTCCAGGGCGTGTGGCACGAGCGCGGTGTGGCGCTGGGTGAGCCGGCAGCAGACGGCACGCCGACCTTCATCTTGCAAGACCGCATCACCGACCTCCGCGCACCGCTGGACATTCCCGGCGAGCATGATTACCTGACTGAAATCCACCCGCAAGGTGAATCCTTCATCCGCACGCTGGGCGACAAACTCACCGCAGGGGCGGTGTTTTTGCTGGATTACGGCTTTCCCGAAGCCGAGTATTACCATCCACAGCGGCATATGGGCACGGTCATGTGCCACCAGGCGCACCAAGTGGACGGCGACCCGCTGGCGGACGTTGGCCTCAAAGACATCACCGCCCACGTCAACTTCACCGGCATCGCTCTGGCGGGCAACGCCGCCGGGCTGGACGTGCTGGGTTACTGCAATCAGGCGCGATTCTTGATGAACTGCGGCCTGTTGACTTATATGGAAGCCGCCGACCTGCCCGCGCGGGTGATGGCGCAAAAATTGATCATGGAGCACGAAATGGGCGAGTTTTTCAAGGTGATCGGTTTCTATAAAGGCGAGCCGTGGCACGCCATCGGCTTTGCGCTGGGCGACAAAACGCATACGCTCTGACGCCATGCGCAACCTGCGAAACTTCCCAAACTGGATGCGCGAGGCACGCGCATGATTCGCTGGCTGATCGTGGTGCTGCTGGCGCTGATCGTGCTCAACGGCTTCACGCCCTGGCTGCAAAAGCTGGGCTTCGGGCACCTGCCGGGTGACATCCGCTTCAAAATTTTTGGCCGCGAAATCTTCCTGCCGTTTGCCACCACCATCATCCTGAGCCTGGTGGCCGCCGGCATTTCAAAGGTTTTGTGAACGTCAGTAGGGCTTGATATTTCAGGGTTGGGCGATATATGAGGGGGAGAAAGGTTCCACCATGACTGATTCACTGCACATCGTTTGCCCCCATTGCCACACCACCAACCGCGTGGCGCGCGCCAACCTCGGTAGCGCGCCAGACTGCGGCAGTTGCCACAAACCGCTGTTTGAAGCGCACTCCACCGCGCTGGATGGGGCGAGTTTTGACAAGCACATCAGCCGCAACCAGATCCCAGTGCTGGTTGATTTCTGGGCACCGTGGTGCGGCCCATGTCGCCAGATGGCTCCGGGTTTTGAGCAGGCGGCCAAGCAGTTGGAGCCCAACATCCGGGTCGCCAAGGTCGATACCGAGGCCAATCAGGCCTTGGGTGCGCGATTCAATATTCGAAGCATTCCGACGCTGGCATTGTTTGTGGGTGGCCGCGAGGTGGCGCGCCAGGCCGGTGCCATGGGCACCGCAGACATCGTGCGCTGGACGCAGGCCAATCTGCCGCGCTGACACCTCTGAGCCTGCTGGGCGCATTGCCACGTAATCCTGCGGTAACTTGATTGCGCACAAAGGTTTAGCATCATGCCCTCAGCAACCGAGGGTTTGGAACATGACGCTACCGAGTCCGCCAGAAAGCCAACGCACCCAGCGTCCGTGGGGTTGGTATGAAACGGTTTCAGAAGAACCGGGCTTCAAGATCAAGCGCATTGGCGTGCTGCCGGGCCAGCAAATCAGCCTGCAAAAGCACCATCACCGCGCAGAACATTGGGTGGTGGTGCGGGGCACAGCGCATGTCACGCTGGATGAGCGCGTGTTTGATCTGGCCGTTGGTCAGTCCTGCGACATCTCTCTGGGGCAAGTTCACCGGCTGGCCAATTTGACCGCGGGCGCGGTCGAGATCGTTGAAGTGCAGTTTGGCGATTACCTGGGCGAAGACGACATTGTCAGATTCAGCGATGATTACGGCCGGAGTTAAACAGGCCCCAGTAAGCCCCTGCTGCGTTTTTTGAAGCGACTACACCATGAAATCAACCCCATCAGTGCCTTCTCTTGACAGTTTTAAATTGCCCGCTGGCAGCCCGCCGGTCGCGTGCGTTGATATTGGTGGTACCAAAGTGGCCGTCAACATCGTCGATGACTTGGGCGTACGCGGCAAGTTGGTCGAGCCCACGACAGTGGCAGGTGCCAACGATGCGTTGGCGCAGCAAATCATTCGCATGGTCGGGCAAAGCTGTATCGCTTCAGGCGTACCGGTGGAGGCCATCGCGCGGGTCGGCGTGGCCTCCTGCGGCCCGTTTGTGCTGAACCAGGGCTTGGTGGAACTGGCTGCACCGAACATCTGCGGCGGCCAGGCCGGCCCCGCACGCGGCCTGCCCAACGACTGGAAAACGGCTTTGCTTGAAGCCCCGCTGCGTGCTGCGTTTGGCCATGTGCGGGTCGAAAACGACGGCATTGGCGCGCTGGAAGCCGAGCGTCGCTGGGGCGCGCTGCAGGATAGTGGCGTGCCGCTGGCCCACTGTGCCTATGTGACATGGAGCACGGGCATCGGCACCGGCCTGTGTGTGGACGGCCATGTGCTGCGCGGCAAAAACGGTAACGCCGGTCACGCCGGTCACATCTTTGTAAGTGACAACGACGACGCCCTGTGTGGCTGTGGCAACGTGGGCGATGTGGAAGGTCTCGTTGCCGGTAACGCCTTGGCGCGGCGTTTTGCCCCCGCAGGTTACGCTGAACCTGCTGCGCTTTTTGCAGCAGCTTACGCAGGTGATAAAACGGCTGCAGCCATTATTGATGATGTTTGCCGGGTGATGGGCCGGATGTTGTACAGCATGATCGCCACGTTGGATTTATCGCGCATCAGTATCGGTGGCAGTGTCTATTGGCACCACCGAGACTACCTGCTACCGCGCCTTCGCGCGCAGGTGCACGGCAAATTGCCACCGCTGACCGATGGCTGCGAACTCGTCAGCGTTGGACTGGGTGAGCGGGTAGGGGACTTTGGAGCGTTGGCGCTGGTGGCTTGAGTGGGCCGGTTTCAGTCGCCTGAGTCGGCTCGTTGCGCGCTCAACGTGCTTAACAGCGCCATGTTGATACGTTCTTGATCAAACCCATGTTTGTCGCCAGCGGCGCGTGCAGCCTGCGGTTGACCGTTTTCCAGCGCGATGGCGATTTCCAGATACGGCCAGTACGGTCCGCTCTGATCCAGCAGGGCGGCACTGATGCGCTCGGGCAGTGGGATGGCGTGCAACGCCACCTGCAGCGGTTCTCCGGTCAGCAGGTCGATCTGCGACAGCAGGCCGCACATGGCCAGTTCGCGCGCCAGTGCGCTGTTGGTGCCATCACCCAGCAATTCGGTCATAAAGCGGGCGCGCAAGACCATCTGGGTGGTTATGGGCTGCAGGTTCAGGTCGTGACTGGCCAAGGCGCGTTGCTCCTGCGCCCAGGTTTTCAGGCGGCTCAGACCCAGCACCATCAAGCCGTGGCGAAGTTCTGTGATTTCTCGGTTGAGCCCCAGGCCAGCTGAGTTGGTATAGCGCAAAAAGCGGTAAACCAGGCTGGGTTCCTGGTTCAGCGCGTTTTCGACGTCGTCCATGGGGGCCTCCGTGCGGATCAGCCGCATCAACCGGCTCACACCCAGCTGGCTGGGCTGAACGCGCGACCGGCGATAGGCGTGCAACACGTCGTCGGTCGGCCAGTCCAGCAGCGCGCTCGCACTCTGCTGGTCCAGGCAATAGTTGGCCAACGCCGCGTTGGCCACACCCTCAACCACTTGATCCCGCTGTACCGGGGCATCCGTTTGTGGCAGTGCGCCGGCCGCCTTTGGGGGTATCCGGGACAGGTGCAGGCACATCAAGGCTTCATCTGCGGTCAGATTCATCACAGTTTGCGCGAAACAACTGGCGTACGCCGGTTTGAGCCGCGCACCAGGGTCGCCATACCATAGCATCCGCAGCCCGCGCTGGCTGGCACGCAGCACACGCTGCGCGATCGCCGGTGTGTGCAGCAGGTGCTCTGGCACGCCGATGTGCGCCAAGGCCGAGGGTGCCAGGTCAAGCAGGTCAGCCAGCAGTTCAGACGAATCGGTGGTCAGCGTCAGTGGCACCGCGTGGGCGCTCCATTGCTCGGCCAGCGCCGTCAACAAGTGACCCGCGTCAAGTGAGCGCCCGGTGCCTGGATGCAGTGACAGCGTCACGCCAGCCACTTGCCGCCGGACGTTCCACAGCAGTCGGTAGCCCAGCGAGACATCGTTCAGGATGCCCGCGGTCATGGCATCAGCTTATGTAATTGAACAGAGACAGTTTTTGTACCTGGGCGTAGCTTTGCAAGGCAGCTGAATAGCCCGTCTGCTGGGTCTGGAACTGCGATATGGCGCTGACCATGTCGAGATCTTCAGCGCTGGATTTGTCCGCCTGCAACTGGATGCTGCGCTGGTCCTGGTTGGATGAAATGCTGTCGGCGCGGTTGAGCAAATCACCCGCCTGCCCCCGCACGGCAGAAACTCTCGCCATGCCGATGTCGATGTTGCCAAGTGCCTGGCTCACCGCTTGGGCGGCAGTGGTGTTGGTGGAGGCGCTACCAATGTCCTTGATGGCGTTGTCAAGTACGCTAAAGATGCTCGCGTTGGGGGTGACGCTGATGGTGTCCGGTGCCGTAGCGTTTGGCGTGCCGGTCAAGGTCAGACTCAAGCCGGGCAAGGTGATCGGGATGTCGCTGCCAGAAATTGTGTAGTCCGTAGTACCCATTGAAGTTACCCCGGTCGTGGGTACTCTCGTGCCATCAGCCTTGGTTTCGACCATGTCATAAGTCACAGTATTTAGCCCGGTCGCCGAGCCTGCTACCACCAAAATATTGCTGATCTGGTAGGCGGAGTCCGTGACCAAGCTCGAGTCAGTGATCGTCACTTTACTCGCCGTCAGTTGCGTGGCCGGGTTGCTGTTGGTGATGTTGTACGAAGCATCACTGGAGGGGGTCAACATGAAAGCGGCGTTGCCGTCCAACGCAGAAGGAATGGAGGCCGTGGTTGTCGCAGTTGTTCCGGGCAGGCCTTTGAAGGTGTAGTCTGGCGCTGTGGCTTGCGGGCCGACAAAGGGTTCTGATGCGCTACCGAGTGCGCCAAAAAGTGGCTGGCCATTGGTGTCCTTCTGGTTGGACATGGCAAATATCTGGTCGCGCAGTCCCTTCAACTGAAGGGCAATCGTCTGCCGGTCAGAACTGGTGTTGGCACCGTTGCCTGCGCTGACCACCAGCGCCCTGAAACTCTGCAGCGCATCGGTGATGTCGCCCAGCGTGCTCTCTGCCTGGGTGATGGTGTCCTTTTGTGCCGACAAGGCGCGCTGGTCGGCGGCAATGCGGCTGATGCGCGTCATCGCGCGCTCGGCGTTGGCCGCTCCGGTGGGGTCGTCGCTGGCCTGTACGATCTTCTTGCCGGAGGTCAGTTTGTCCTGCATGGTGGCCAGATCAGCCTGACGCAAAAGAATGTTGCGCAAGCTGGCATCGTAGGTGTTGGCAGAACCGCTGCGAATGGAGGTGCTCATGGTGTGGTTTCCTGAACGTTGCCTTGTCAGCCCATGGTTTGAATCAAGGTGTTGAAAATGCTTTGCGCAATCTGAATCACTTTGGCCGAGGCCTGATAAGCCTGCTGGTATTGAATCAGCTTGGAGGCTTCCTCGTCAAGATTCACGCCTGACACGGCTGTGCGCTGTGTTTCCAGGTTCGCTGCGATGGAGCTCGACACATTGGCAGTGTAGGTGGCGCTTTGTGCGCGTACGCCGATTTGCGCAATCAGACTGGCGTAACCATCGGTCAGCGCTGAGCCGTCAAACATGGGCGTGTCCCGAAGATTCATCATGGCAGTGGCATTGCCGCCATTGAGGCTTGCGTAGGCATTTTGCTGGATGGTTAGGGTATCGCCGTTTGATGCTGCGCCGGTGAGGGACAGGGAGAAGCCTGGCAGCCCTGGCGGGGTGTAAGTGATCGGTGTCCCGGCGACATAAGGCTGCCCTGTTGGCAGCGTATTTGTGTCGGTGGGTGGAACCGTCGTGTCGACGATATCGTAGGTTGTCACGCCTGCCACCACGTTGAACTTGATGCTGTAGCTGTCCATCGGTGCTGCTGTAGTGGATGCCACGGTTTTGGCTGCCAAGCTGGCTACCGCCAGGGAACCACTGTTGGTCGAGGCAGCCGCCACAGAGATGGGGCTGCTTACCGCCAAAGCACTCGGTGTAGAAAACTCGGAGGTGATGTTGCTGGCAGCAGTGCTGAAGGGTTTGAGCAGGAAACGGTCTCCTCCATTGGCTGAGCCTGACCCGGAAATGGTGAGGCCGTCGATCGTGGCCGGCAGCGACGAAAAATTGGTGATCACGCCGTCAGAAAGACGTTTGATGGTGCCGGATGTACTAGCGCCGGTACCCGTAAAGTCAACCTCATAGTCCGAGGCCGCAAATTTTGTGTCATCGCTGATACCCAGGGTCAAACTGGCGGAGCCGGTATTGGTGACAGCGCCAGCAACATTGTTGGAGATGTCCGTAGGTGAGAAAAGGTTGCCCCCCACATTGCCATTCAGATCTAACCCCAGTTTTTGCTGGGCATTCATGCTGGTGGTCACCGCCAGGGTCAGCCGACCGAGCAGGTTGCGCCCTTCGGTCAGGTCGGTGTTTTGAAAACGCAGCAGGCCAGGCACCGAACCGCCACCCAGTGTGTTTTCATCCAGGGTAATGCTTTGCCCGCTGCGCGTGAGCGCGATCTTGGTCTTGGATAAGTCATTGAAGTCGTCAGAGGTGACACTCAGCTTGGCTGCGGTGGTACCAAGAACCAGTGCCTGGCTGCCGCCGATGAAGATACCGACCGTGCCGTCACTGGCTGGAATCGAGCTGGTCTGAACATATTGATTGAGATCGCGTACCAGTTGGTCACGCTGATCAAGCAGGTCGTTGGGTGACTGCCCACTGCCTTGCGCACGGGCAATTTGGTCATTGACGCTGGCAATATTGGTCGCAAGCGTGTTGATAGTAGCAACATTCTGGGAGATTTCCTGGGATGTGCCCGATTGCAGGTCATCCAGACTTTGCGAGGCTGCACGCAGGCGAGACGCGGTTTCATCGACCTGGGTCAATGTCACCGTGCGCGCTGTCAGATCCGTTGGGGCGCTCGCCACGTCCGAGAATGAGTTGAGCAGATCGCTGACGGCTGCGCCCAGGCCGTCAGTGCCACCTGGGAAAATGCCTTCAAGTTGCGTGAGCTTGTCCGAGCGGGCCGTGTCGCCAGCGCTGGTGGCGCTGGCCAAGGCCGACTGACGTGTCAGGAACGCGTCGTAGTTGCGCTGGATGGTGGTGAGCGCCACGCCCTTGCCAATGTAGCCGCCACCGCTGAATTGCCCTTGAACCGTCTGCAGAACGGCGGACTGGCGCGAATACCCGGGGGTATTGACATTGGCAATGTTGTTGCCCGTGGTCTGCAGGACGGCCTGATTGGCCGTCAGGGCACCGGTGGCAACGCTGAGTAGGCCGCTCATATGCTTTGGGCCATCACCAGCGTGCGGGCTTGCAGACGCTGTGTGGTTTCAATGGCGCGGCTCAGCTTGGCCGCATAGTTGGGGTCGGTCGCGTAGCCGGCTTTTTGCAGGCTGCTGGCGAAGGCAAAGGCGGAACCCGTTTGCTGGGTGACCTTGGCGTAGCGGGGCGACTGGGTAATCATGCGGGCGTAGTCGCGGAACGACTCATCGGTGGAGGCGTAAGCGCGGAACTTTGCAACCCGTTTTTCGGGGACGCCATTGACATATTCGGTGGTAGTGACCTCGGCCACCTTGCCGGTCCAGCCCGGCCCGGCCTTGATGCCAAACAGGTTGTTTGCTGATTGACCGTTGCGCATGCGGATCTCGTGCTTCCCCCAGCCGGTTTCGTGCCCGGCCTGCCCGATCATGTAGCTGGCGGGAATGCCGCTTTCTTTTTCGATGCGGATGGCTGCTTCGGTGTGGCGATCGACGAAGTCGCTTTGGCTCGATGTAGGCTTGACTGCATTGGCGCTGTAAGCGGCCAGCGAGGAGGATTTTTGCAGTGCACTCATCGGTGGCGTTGTCAATTTGCCTGCGTTGAGTGCCCCTTCTGGCATTGCCACACCCATCTGGCGCGACAACTGCGCCGCAATCAGGTCTGACAAGCCGCCAGGTTGCCCCGACATCTGCACTGCAAACTGCTGGTCCAGCAAGTCCGTCCCCAGATCGCTGCCCGCGTTGTCGAGCATGCCGGACTTCATGGTGGCCTGGCGCATGCTTTTGATGAGTTCACGCATGAACAGCGACTCGAACTGCTTGGCCGTCTCTTTGATGGCTGCCGGGCTGTCTTGCCCCGCTTGCAGCTTGAGCTTACCCAGCGAGTTGGCATCGGCCGCCAGCGAATTGGACAGCGCACCGGTTTGACCGAGGCTCATCAGATCACCTCCAACTCGGCGTTCAGGGCACCGGCGGCCTTGATGGCCTGCAAAATGGCCAGCAGGTCTTGCGGAGTGGCACCCAGTGAATTGAGCGCACGCACCACGTCAGCCAGCTTGGGCGCTGCAGGCAGCGCGATCAGCATGCCAGGCTCGGACTTGATCTGGATGTCCGACTTTTGCGTCACGGCCGTTTGCCCCTGTGACAGCGCATTGGGCTGGCTCACGCTGGGCGTGGTGCTGATGCTGATGGACAAATTGCCGTGGGCAATCGCGCAGGCACCCAGGCTGACGGCCTGGTTCATCACGATGGAGCCGGTGCGTGAGTTGATCACCACCTTGGCCGCTGGCACGGAGTTGTCGATCGACAACTCTTCCAGTTCGGCCATGAAGGTGACCCGTGCATCAGGGTCCACAGGGGCGGTTACTCGGATGGTGCGGCCGTCCAACGCATGGGCGGACCCGGCACCAAAGCGTTTGTTGATCGCCTGCGCCACGTCGTGTGCGGTCTGAAAGTCGGTGGCTTGCAGCCCCAGGGTGATGCCATTGCCTTCCTGCAGAGGTGTGGGCACGGCGCGCTCCACCTGTGCGCCGGACGGGATGCGCCCGGCACTCAGATGGTTGACCTGCACCTTGCTGCCACCCGCAGCGGCACCGGCACCGGCCACCACCATATTGCCTTGCGCCACGGCGTAAATCTCACCATCGGCCCCTTTGAGCGGGGTGGAGATCAGCGTGCCGCCTTTGATGGACTTGGCGTTGCCGATTGACGATACATTGACATCGATGGATTGACCCGGGCGGGCAAAGGCGGGGAGTTCGGCCGTGACCAGCACAGCTGCCACGTTTTTCATTTGCAATTGCGAGGCGGCGGCAGCCGACAGGGTGATGCCGAGCTGCTGCAGGTAATTGGCGATGCCTTGCGATGTGTAGGGCATTTGCGTGGTCTGGTCGCCCGTGCCGTCCAGGCCCACGACCAGCCCAAAACCGGTGAGCTGGTTGCTGCGCACGCCTTCCACAGCGGCCACTTCCTTGATGCGGGCAGCGTGCGCGGTAGTCATCAAAGCCGCGCCAAGAAAAAGGACCAACCCGGCGAGAAACCACACGCCTGGGCGGCGCGTGGAAGTGGTTGGCAGTGGTGTGTTGGCTGTGGCGTGCATTTGGTTTACCCCTCGGCACGATTCTGCGCAACTTTAGAACGGCAGAAAGCTGAAAAAGAACCGGGTTAACCAGCCAACTGTTTGCGCTTCAGCCTGGGCACCACGTCCTTTGGATTCGATGCGGACGTTGGCCACTTGGGTGGAGTTGACAACATTGCCAGGTTGAATCAGATGCGGGTCGATCGTGCCGGTGAAGCGCATGACATCAACATTCTGGTTGACACCGATTTGTTTGTCGCCAGCGACCTTCAGGTGGCCGTTGGGAAGCACTTCGATCACCGTGGCGGTGATGGTGCCGTTAAAGGTGTTGGTGCTGGCCGTGCCGCCCTTGCCGGCAAAGTCGTTCGCCGAGCCGGTGCTGGTGTTCAGGTGGACCAGATCCTGCCCACCCAGGAATGGGAAGGCCCCGACCGTGGTTGAGCCAGACGTGGTGCGGTTGGCGGTGGAATTGGAAACCTGGCTGGCGGTCACGTTTTCCACGATCTGGATCGTGATGTTGTCGCCCACGGTGCGAGCACGCGGGTCTTCAAAGCCTGGGCGATAACTAGTTCGCTGAAACAGACTGCCCGTGGTGGGCCCTGCAGGTGGCGTCACGGCGGCAATGGGTTTGGCCAGGCTGGTGTCGGGGAAGTCCACACTGACCGGTTTGGGCATGGAACTGCAACCGACGCACA
The DNA here is from genome assembly GCA_903905735.1 of uncultured beta proteobacterium. Taxonomy (GTDB): domain Bacteria; phylum Pseudomonadota; class Gammaproteobacteria; order Burkholderiales; family Burkholderiaceae_C; genus Rhodoferax. The sequence continues at coordinate 13,409 of CAIVHU010000134.1, read as the reverse complement.
GCAAGATCGCTACCAAAAAAGTAGCTTCTAGCGCTTTTAGCATAATGGCTAGAGGCCAATTTTCATAAAAATGTCGCATGGCACACCTCACACCTTAAAGTTGACCCAGTTTCTGCAGCATCTGGTCAGATGTCTGAATGGATTTGGAATTCATTTCATAGGCGCGCTGGGTCTGGATCATGGACACCAGTTCCTGCACCACGTTGACGTTGGACGTTTCTACAAAGCCTTGCATCAGGGAACCCATGCCGTCTGCGCCGGGTGTGCCCGAATTGGGTTGGCCTGACGCAGCACTCTCGGCGTATAGATTCCCACCGAGGGGTGTCAGCCCAGGTGGGTTGATGAAGCGGGCGAGGGCGATCGTGCCAATGCCTTGCGGTGTAGCGGTGCCAGGAACGGTTGCGCTGACCGTGCCGTCGCCAGCAATCGTCACAGCGGTGGCGTTGGCGGGTACGGTGACGCCGTTGGCAATCGGCAGCCCTGTGGCTGTGACCAATGTGCCTGCTGAATTCACCTGGAACGAGCCGTCACGGGTATAGCTGGTGGTGCCATCGGGCATGGTCACCTGAAAGAAGCCATCCCCCTGGATGGCGACATCGAGCTTGTTGCTTGTCTGCTGCATGCTGCCTTGGGCAAATGAGCGGCTGGTGGCCACGCTGCGCACGCCCAGGCCCACTTGCAAACCGGTGGGCAAGGTGGATTGCTCGGTGCTGTTGGCTCCCACCTGGCGCAGGTTCTGGTACATCAGGTCTTCAAACACGGCCGTGGCGCGCTTGAAGCCGTTGGTGGACACATTGGCCAAATTGTTGGAAATCACATCCAACTGCATTTGCTGGGCTTCCATGCCCGTTTTGGAGATCCACAGGGAGTTGATCATGATGGTGTCCTTGAAAAATTAGCCTTGCATGCTGAGCAGCTGGGCCGCTGAGCGGTCATTGGCTTCGGCGGTGGTCATCAGCTTGGTTTGCGCCTCAAACTGGCGCGCGGTCTGGATCATGCCGACCATGGTCTCAATGGCGTTCACGTTCGATCCCTCAATCACGCCGAGTTGCAAGCGGGCGTTGGTGTCATTGGGCATGGGGTCGCCCGAGGTAGTGCGAAACAGGCCGTCATCCCCGCGTTTGAGCGGGTCGTCTGCCGTGGGCGTGGCCAGTTTGAGCCGGCCAATGCCGGTGGGTGGCTGGTTGCCGACTTTGGCAGTCAGCGTGCCGTCGCTGCCCAGAGTGATCTCGGCCCCCAAAGGTGCGGTAAGGGGGGCGCTGCTGTCGCTGAAAACAGTCAGGCCGGTATTGGTTTTGATGGTGCCCTCGGAATCCACTTCAAAAGAGCCATTGCGGGTATAGGCCTCAGTGCCGTCGAGTCCCTGCACGGCAAACCACGAGTTGCCGGTGGTCATGGCATCCATCGCCCGACCGGTGCGCTGGGGCGCGCCCGGCAGGTCCGAGAAACCCGAGGTGGCCTCCATTGCCATGACGCGGGTGGTGGAGCCGTCGCCACGCACCGGTACGGCCCGATAGGTGGACAGCTCGGCGCGAAAACCGTTGGTGGAGACATTGGCCAGGTTGTTGGACAGCACGGCCTGCCGGTTGGCAGCGGCATTGGCCCCGGTCATGGCGGTGTAGATCAGTTTGTCCATGGTGGTTCCTGGTCAATTCGTGTTGGTCAGCAAGCGATTTAACGCAGATTGACCAGCGTGGACATGATCTGGTCTTGCGTCTTGATGGTCTGCGCGTTGGCCTGGTAGGCGCGTTGCGCGGTCATCATGTTGACCAATTCGGAGGTTAGATCGACGTTGGAGTCCTCCAGCGCGCCAGATTGCAAAGCACCAAACTTGCCGGCACCAGGTGACCCGCCAACGGGGTCGCCCGACGCATAGGTGGCCGCCCAGGCGTTGTTACCAATAGCCGACAGGCCTTGCACATTGCGGAAGTCAGCCAGTGTGACCTGGCCTGCTGACTGCGTTTGACCGTTCGAATACTTGGCGGTGATGACACCATTGTTGCCAATGTTCACGCCGGTTAGTTCGCCTGCGGTGTAGCCGTTTTGAGCGAGGTTGGATACCGCAAAGGCTGTGCCAAACTGTGTCGTCGTGCTCAAGTCCAATGTTATTGGAGTGGCAATTTTTCCGGTTGTCTCGTTGGGGTTGAGAGATGCAATAGTTCCAGCGGCGATGGTCACTCCAATTCCTGTGGCAGGTGCTGTTGCTGGTGCGGTAGGCGTTACGGAGGTGATTTTTCCTGACGCATCGAAAGTCATCGTTGCAATGACAGGATAGGTGACCGCTGCGACAGCTGGTGGTCCAGCTATGGCGGCGGTGTCAAGGCCACCATATACATTCCAACTGTTTGGGGTTGGAGATGCCGGGGCTTTTTCAAAGTAAAGGTTCACAGGTGAGGCGACTCCCTCCTTGTCATAAACATTCAAGGATGTTCCAAATGTTGAGCGCGGATTGGTGGTGTTTCCGGCTGCTGCTAACGTTGTGTTGTCCTGAATCCGTGCGTCCAGATTGAACTCAGCGGTAATCGTGGTTGTGGCGCTCGCGGCAATCGGCGCACCGGTTGGTAAAGACAGTGCTTGGATGGTGGCGCTGGTGGGTTTGCCCGTTGCGTCGGTCGGGTAACCCATCACATTGGCACCGCTATTGGTCACAATGTTGCCGTCCTTGTCCAATTTGAAGGAACCATCACGCGTGTAGGCCATTGATCCATCGGGCTGCGTCAGTTGGAAAAATCCACTGCCGTTGATGGCGACATCCAAACTGTTTCCCGTGGTGGTGATGTTGCCCTGTGTGAATTGCTGTGAAATCACGGCCGCATTCACACCAATACCGGCACCGCTGCTGCTGCCACTGCCAATGGACGAGGCGACCAAGCTGGAAAACTCAGTTCGGCTTGATTTCATGCCCGTGGTATTGGCGTTGGCGATGTTGTTGCCAATGACATCCAGGTTGCGGCTGGAGGCGTTGAGGCCGGAGAGTCCTGTTTGGAATGACATGATGGTTTCCTTGTTAGCTGGCTAAGATTTAAAGAATGGCCTGGATGTCGCTGTAAGCGACCGCGCCATGGCCCTGTAATTGAACAGACATGGTGCCGTTGTTACTGCTGACTGAAGTAACGGTGTCTGCCGCCAGTGCGGTGCTTCCGACGGTGTTTGCGCCGGTCGTGGCGGTGATTTTGAAGCTGGGTTGCCCTGCGAAGTTGTAGCTCGATGCATCCCAGTTGAAAGTGTGCCTGCCCGCACCCTGTGCACCCAGATTGAGCGTGTCAATGACCTGACCACCCGGCGACAGAATGTCCACCTTGACGTTGTCTGCATCCGCAGCCAGATCCATGCCGCCGCTGGCAACGCCATTGCTGACGTTCAGAGTGTTGCTGTCAACCAGAACATTTTTGCCCACCAAATTGTTGGAGCCCTGCATCACTTGCATGGCGGTCATCTGGGCGGCCATGCTAGTGAGCGTGTCATTGACTTGCTGGATACCTGAGACGGTGTTGATCTGGGCGATCTGGCTGGTCATCTGGGCGTTATCCACCGGGTTCATGGGGTCCTGGTTGTTCAGTTGCGCCACTAGCAGTTTCATGAATTGATCCTGCTGGGCGGCCGCGCTTGTAGATGTCGAACTTGATGTCGTTGAGGTGCTTGTCGCAGTGCTGCTGGCAACCGTGGCGGATGTTGTGGAGGTTAGCATGATGGTCTTTCGTTGTTTATTGGCCCATCTGCAGCGTTTTGAGCAGCAGGGACTTGGCGGTGTTCATGACTTCGACGTTGTTTTGGTAGGAGCGAGAGGCAGAGATCATGTTGACCATCTCCTCCACTGGATTGACATTGGAGTAGTTCACATAGCCGTCTGCGTCAGCCGAGGGGTGATTGGGATCATGGACGCGCTTGAACGGTGCGTTGCTCTCAGTGATGGCGCTGACCTTGACCCCCGCTGCCGCGTCTGCGCCCATCGGCGTGGTCTGAAACACCACCTCACGGGCCTTGTAGCCCTGGCCGTCAGGGCCAGCCACGGCATCGGCGTTGGCCAAGTTGCTGGCCACCACATTGAGCCGCTGCGACTGGGCGCTGATGGCGCTGCCCGAGACGTTGAAAATGGAAAGCATCGACATGGCGTGGCTCCTGCGTTATCAGGCTATTGGCCCTGAATGGCGCTCAAAATGGTTTTGGACTGAACGTTGATGAAACGCAAGGTGGATTCGTAACGCACCGAGTTATCAACAAAGTTGGCCCGCTCGCGGTCCATATCGACGCTGTTGCCATCCAAACTGGGCTGGGTCTGCACGGCGTAACCCATGGCGTTGCTGCCGCTGAGTTCGCTGTCGTTCAGGTTGGAGAGCGGCAGGTGTCTGGCATTCGTCAAACTTGAGTCGGTATTCAGGCTCAAGCCCTTGCCAGAACTGGAGAGTTCGCTATCACTTGTTTGTGTCTGTTGGCTCAGCGCTTCCTTGAAATTGAAGTCCCGTGCGACATAGCCAGGCGTGTCGGCGTTGGCCATGTTGCTGGCCAGCACCTGTTGGCGTTCGGCGCGCAGCACCAAAGCCTTGGATTGAAAGTCCAAACCACTGGTCAAGTTAGCGAACATGGGACACCTCTGCTTTCTGTCATGTCCGGCTGATTATGAAAACGCCTGCTTTTTTCTAAACCGCAAATAGAGGCACAAACGCCGTTTACTTGTGATTTTTGGCGCATGGTGTTGCGCCTAAAGTGGCAGATACTGTTTAGTAGGGGTGCGTCATGCTTGTTCAATTGGGTCGATTGGGTCGCCACATCTTTCTGGGTGTGGCATGGTCGTTGACGCTGGGCTTGGGTCTGGCTGGTGCGCAAACGTTTGCGCCGGCGTCCGAAGGCAATGATGTGTATGCCTCTGCACAGCGCTGGCTTACTGATTCGTTGGCACAGCAGGGCAGGGACTTGCCTCTACGTCTGGAAGTGGAAGTGGGACAGTTGGATCCGCGACTCAACCTGGCACCTTGCCAACAGATTCAGCCCTATCTGCCACCCAACGTGCGTTTGTGGGGTCGGGCGCGCCTGGGCCTGCGTTGTGTTCAAGGCCCCACCAAATGGAATGTGTTTTTGCCGATCACGGTCAAGGCCTGGGGACCGGCTTGGGTGATCAAAAGCCAGATCGTGCCGGGCACCACTCTGACCGAGGCAGATGCCATGGCCACGGAGGTGGATTGGGCCGAAAACTACAGTCCTATTGTGGCCAACCAGGCGGATTGGGTCGGCAAAACAGCCACACGTATGCTGTCCGCCGGACAAGCCTTGCGCCAGGGGATGGTCAAAGATCCGCAAGTGTTCCAGTCTGGCGCGCAAGTCCGGGTGGTGGTCGTGGGCACCGGTTTCGAGATTGTCAGCCGGGCACAGGCCTTGTCGGCAGGTGTCGTGGGTCAGGGTGCCAAAGTGCGCATGGACAACGGTCAGGTGGTCAATGGCACGGTGTCAGATGCCCAGACGGTGAGGCTGGTACTGTGATGCAGCAGTTAATTTTGCAAAAAAGGTTAAAGTCGGGCCTGTTTCTGCCGAAAGTGATCCTACGAGGCTACGTTTTTAGTAGTTTTGGAGACCACCATGACCATCATCAAGCCCACAGACAACCACGTTGCCATCAGCAGCAATGCCGCATCTTTGCCCGCCAGGAGCGGGTCCGTGCAGGGTGCGCCGGTCAAACCAAGCGCAGCAAAAAGTGCCCCGGCATCGGGTGTGGCAGTGACTGTATCCAGTTTGGCGCGCTCCATGGAAACCGATGGCACCAGCGATGTGGCAGAGGTCGATATGGCCAAGGTCAGCGCGGTCAAGCAAGCCATTTCGGACGGCAGCTACAAGGTCAACGCTGGTGCGATTGCCGACAAATTGCTGTCCAACGCGCAGGAAATGCTTCAACGCAGTCGCGTGTAACGCAGGGTGGTGGTTCTGCCCTGATGTCTGATCAGAGGGTGTCACATGTCTAGCCGTCAAATCCAGTCTAACCTGGACATCATTGAAGCCCACATTCATCAAGTCACCCAGCTTCTGCAGCAGCCAGCCTCTGCAGATTTGACGCAAGCGTGCACCTTGCTGCAGGCAACCGTGCTGGACTTTTCACGGCTGATGCAGCAAGAGCTGGTCGCCCAAGCCGTTGATATCCCCCTCAAATTGCGATTGCACAAAACGGCCTTTGCCTTGAGCAGCTGCCGGGAACATCTGCTGCGCCGTGCAGCGTTGACCCAAAGCGCACTCAGCACCCTGATGCCAGCGACCCGCAGCGACACCTATGCACCTGCGACAGGCGGATATGCCCGCCAGCCGTATGGCAGTGCCGGTCGTCAAAGCGGTGAGTTTCGGATGACCAGCGCATGAGCGTTGGGCGTCACATTCAGTGAAAGTTTGCGGGCGAGACCCGCAGCCCAATCCCAAGCGTTGGATGGACTCCGGATCATGCCCGGGATGGCAAGTAGTTGCTTGGGATGAGCGTCAGAATGCCCGTTAATGCGTGCGCATTTTGGCCCGCAACCGCGCGATGGACTGGCTGTGCAACTGGCAGATGCGTGACTCGGTCACGTCCAGCACTGCAGCGATTTCTTTCAGGTTCATGTCCTGCTCGTAATACATGCTCATGATGTATTGCTCGCGCTCGGGCAGGTTGTTGATGGCAGCCACCAGCGCCTCACGCATGCGCTGGTCGCGCAGCATGTTCAGCGGGTCCGCCTCCTCATCACCCATATGCCGGTCCAGGAAGCTGTCTTCGTCGTCCGCGTTGTGGGTCATGTCCTCCAGATAGACGAGCTGGGTACCTTTGACCTTGCCGAGCAAGCTTTGGTAGTCGCTCAGGCTCATGCCCAGATCAGCAGCAATTTCACTCTCCAGCGGGCTGCGGCCCAAGCGGTGCTCCAGAATGCGAATTGACTCTTCAATTTCTTTCTGGCTCTTGCGTGTACCACGCGAAGCCCAATCGTTCTCGCGCAGTTCATCCAGCATGGCTCCACGGATGCGCTGGGTGGCAAAGGTTTCAAACTGCACGCCCTGGGTTGCCTCGAACCGGGTGAGCGCTTCAGACAGGCCGATCAGGCCCACCTGGATCAGGTCATCCACCTGCACATTGGCGGGCAGTTTGGCCATCATGTGGTGCGCCAGTTTCCGCACCAGGGGCTGGTATTGGCGGATCAGGGCGTTGCGGTCCAGTTGGCCCTTGGCGGTATACATCAATGCACCCTCTCAATCGGCTTACGTTCCAGCGGCACGGCGCTCTCCAGCAACTGCATGGCCAGCCGGGTGATGTCGTCTTGCGACCTGTCTGCCCGGGCGCTGGCAGTCACGATCAATGGCTTGATGCTGTAGCCCAAATAATGCCGGGCACAGTCCATCACGGTTTGAGCGGGTGAGGAAAGCGGTATCGGGGTCATGGGGCTGGTGTCCATCACGATATTAGCAACAGTTGGCCGCAGTTGACCATCTACCAACAATTGTTTCAAGGCCTTGTAAGCCGTCAAGGCCGCTGACTGGGCTGGCGGCACCACCAGCAAGGGGGTCAATGCACAACCTTTGAGCAGTTGCGTCATCCGGCTGGCATCGGCATAGACCAGCACCACCCCGTAGGATTGCAACAGGTCGCCCACTGGGCTGGCAAAAAAACCGTGTGGTGACAGGCTGTCCAAACCCTGCGCAGCAGGGATGACAGACCACGCCACCGGGGTATCGTCCTCGGTCGGGCGGTCCAGCGGGTTGCTGAGCAACTGTGCCAGTCCCGGGTTGGCTCGCGTTTCCCCGGTGTGACCATCCAGCACCATGACTGACAGACCCATGCTGACCCAACTCGTGCACAAGCCCCAGAGCAAGGGTAGCTCGCCCTGCTGTTGGCCGTGACTGGTCACGGCAATCAGACGCGGCACCTTTTGCAAAGCCAGACTTTGCAAGCCGGCCGCCTGATTGACGCAGGGTTCAAGCATGGAGTTGCCCCGGTTGCATCGGGGTGGCCTGAGCAAAGAAGAAGCCCAGATCGGCTGCCTTGGGATCGAACGCCGACTTGGCAGGCGCGCGCATCGACATGGCAATCAGGTTGGCCGCGTCAGCGCGTTCCCAGTCTTCAGGCACCTTTTGTCCGTTGGTGACCCCCCGCAGCACCAACTGATGGCGAATGACGGCATCCAGTGCCGGGCCGATCTTGGCGGCTTCATCGGTTTTGGACAGAATGGTTTGCTGCATGCCGGCGGTTTTGAAGGAGCTGACCATATCGTCCAGCGTGTCGCCATGGCCGCCTGCATTGAGCACCAGCAGGCGGTGCACTTCGGGCAGGTCCAGCATGTCCATCATGTCGCGCTTGCGCGGGTCGTTGGGGGCGATGCCGGTGGTGTCAATCAATACCATTTTTTTGTTGGACAGCAGGCCCAGCAAATCCTGCAGCGCGGCGCGGTCATGTGCCAGATGGGCCACCACACCCAGCATGCGGCCATAAGCGCGCAACTGTTCATGGGCACCTACGCGGTAGGTGTCCAGCGTGATCAGGCCCACACTGGCCGGGCCGTGCGTGCGGGCGCACAGGCCAGCCAGTTTGGCCGCGGTGGTGGTCTTGCCCACACCGGTGGCCCCCACCAGCGCGTAGGTGCCGCCTTCTTCGTGAATGGCGCTTGCCGCTGAGTCCGTGCGCAAATTGCGGGTCAGCACGTCCATCACCCAGCGTGTGGCATCGCCAGCATTCAGGTCTTCGGGCATGCGCTCCATGATGGTTCTGGCCAGCGCGGGCGAGTAGCCGGAGCGGATCAGCTTGAGCATCAGGTTGGAATGGATCGGGTTTTGCCGGGCTTGCCCAAGCCAGGTGAGGGTGTTGAAACGGTCTTCGATCAAGACTTTCATCGCATGCAACTCATCGGCAATGCCTTGCGAGGGTGCGGCAACGGGCATCACAGCGGGCGCGCGCGGAGCAGCTTTTTTCACCTGAATGGGAGCGATTTCGGGCTGCAGGCTGGCGGTGCGGGCAACCGGGGCACTCGCGCGCTGTGCCTGGGGGCGCTCCTGACGCTCGGCGGGCATGTCCACCGGTGAGGCAGTTTGCACAGCGATGGCTTCATGACGCTTGCGCAGCATGCGCTCACGCACATAGTCCTGAAACGACAGCGTGCTCATCGCCAACTGGGCGGTGTCTTCGATCACCTGACTGTCCGGGTTGGCGCTCATCACCGGCGCGGCTTTGGCTGCCAGTTGGCGCTGGTTTTGGCGCGCTTGCTGGTCATTGCGATCCAGTGCTTCCAGGGTGTCTTCACCGGTGGCGACCACCTCCACACCCGAAGCCGTGGGGCGGTTGGACAAGATCAGCGTGCCCTCGCCAAACGTCATGCGGGCTTTGGACAAGGCTTCGCGGGCGGTTGGGGCTGTAAAGCGTTGGATGTTCATGATGCTGCACCTTTCAGGATGGGGCCAATTCGTATCGTGTGTGATTCAGGTATTTCGCTATGGGCCAGCACTTGCAGGCGAGGGGCCACACGGCGCACCAGGCGGGCAATGGCACTGCGGATCTGGTCAGGCACCAGCAGGCAAGCCGGAATGCCGATTTCTTCCTGCTTGAGCGCCATTTCGGCTGCTTTTTTGGTCAGGATGTCAGCAACACCCGGGTCAAGCGCCTGGCCCTGGCCTGTCGAGTTGCCCAAAGCCTGCATCAGCAACCGCTCCAGCGCCGGGTCGATTGCAATCACATTGAGTTCATTGGTCGGGCCGTAGATTTGTTGCACGATGGCGGGTGACAGCGCCACACGCACGCGTTTGGCCAGTTCGGCGGGGTCCGTGGTGGCTCCGGCGTGTTCTGCCAGTGACTCGATGATGGTGCGAATGTCGCGAATGTGCACCGACTCTTCCAGCAGGAGCTGCAAGACTTTTTGGAAGACGGCAATCGGGACCATTTTGGGGACGACTTCTTCAATGAGTTTGGGTGCCTGTTTGGCCACGTGTTCAACCAGTTGTTGGGTTTCGGTTCTGCTGAGTAATTTGGCGGCTTGCACTTGCATCAAGTGTGACAAATGCGTGGCCATGACAGTCTCGGAATCAACCACGGTAAATCCGGCCATTTGTGCCGCTTCTTTTTGCTGTGAGTCGATCCAGTGTGCCGGCAGGCCAAAAGCCGGGTCAGTGGTTGGGGTGCCGATCAGCGGGGTGCTGATGCCGCCCGGATTGATGGCCAGGAACATGCCCGGGAAAGCTTCTCCTTCACCCACGATCACGCCGCGCAGCGTGATGCGGTAGCCGCTGGGTTTGAGTTCCAGATTGTCACGCACATGCACCGGCGGGGGCAAAAAGCCCACTTCCTGGGCAAATTTGCGGCGCACGCCCTTGATGCGTGTCAGCAGGTCGCCCTGGCGGTTTTTGTCCACCAGCGTGATTAGCCGATAGCCCAGCTCCAGCCCCAACTGGTCTACAGGCTGCAGGTCGTCCCAGCTGGCTTCGCCGTCCGTGGGGTTGATTGGTGTGACCGGCGTTTCTTCAACGGGGACGGGCTTGTGCGCCAGCGCCCAGGCACCATAGCCCAGCAACATGGCAATCCCAATGAAAACGGTGTGTGGCATGCCAGGAATGATGCCCAGGGTACCCATGATGGTGGCGGTGATGCCCAGTACCCGTGGCGAAACAAACATCTGGTTGACGATTTGCCCGCTCAAGTCGCGTTCCTTGCCCACGCGCGACACCACCATCGCGGCCGCCACCGAGATCAGCAGCCCTGGGATCTGTGCCACCAGAGCATCACCGACCGCCAGCAGGATGTAGGTGTCAGCGGCTTGCGATGCCGTCAGGTCGTGTTGCAGCACTCCGACTGTGAAGCCGCCGAAGATGTTGATCAGCAGGATCAGGATGCCGGCTACGGCATCGCCGCGCACGAATTTGGACGCGCCATCCATCGAGCCAAAGAAGTCAGCTTCTTCAGACACCTCAGCGCGGCGGCGTTTGGCTTCCTTCTCGTCGATCAGACCGGCATTCAGGTCGGCATCCACCGCCATCTGCTTACCTGGCATGGCATCCAAAGCAAAGCGGGCAGAAACCTCGGCAATCCGCTCTGCGCCTTTGGTGACCACTATGAAGTTGATAACAACCAGAATCGAGAAAACGATCAAACCGACGGCAAAGTTGCCACCAATCAAAAAGTGACCAAAGGCCTCGATCACCGCCCCCGCAGCACCCGGGCCGGTATGGCCTTCAAGCAGCACAACCCGGGTCGATGCCACATTCAGCGACAGGCGCATCAGCGTGGTGAGCAGCAGCACGGACGGGAAGGCGGCGAAGTCCAGCGGCTTGAGCATATAGGCCGCCACCATCATCACCATCAGCGCGATGGAGATGTTGAAGGTGAAGAAGGTGTCCAGAATCCACGGCGGCAGCGGCAGCACCATCATCGACAGAATTGCCACCACCAGCATGGGTGCCGCAGCACCCTGCATCATCGCGGTGTTGCTGCCAAACCAGGATTTGAAAGAGTTAAAACTGGTGTTCATGGTGTTTCAGCCCCAATCACTTTGGACAAGGGGTCCAACTCCGGAGGCACAAAAGGCACAGGCGCTTCGCCTGGGGAAGGGCCATCGCCGCGCATCGCGGCCTTGAGCCGGTAAATGTAGGCCAGCACCTGCGCCACGGCGGTGTAGAGGCTGGTGGGAATGTCCTGGTCAATCTCGGCGTTGGCATACAGTGCGCGGGCCAGCATGGGCGACTGCAGCACCGGAATGGCATTTTCTTTGGCAATGTCACGGATCTTGAAGGCCAGCAGGTCAGCGCCCTTGGAGATCACGCGCGGTGCGGGCATGGTTTTCTCGTCGTACTGGATGGCCACAGCGTAGTGGGTGGGGTTCATCAGCACAAAGTCGGCTTTGGGTACCGCTGCGATGCTGTTGCCGTGGGCGATATCACGCTGGCGCTGGCGCATGCGGCCCTTCATCTGCGGGTTGCCATCCGACTCCTTGCTTTCCTGCTTCATTTCCTGCTGCGACATCTTCATACGTGATTTGTGCAGATATGACTGCAAGGGCACGTCAATCATGGCGACCACCAGCACCACCAGGAGCATCAGCCCCATGCCGGTGGTCAGCCAGTCGGCCAGATGCGAAATCGACTTGACGGATGGCTGCAGCACCAGCGAGCCCAACGTATTGAGGCCACCTTTGAGGTAATTGAAGCCCACCAGCAGCAGCATGAATGCAATGAAGCTCATTTTGCCCACCTCGGTGGCCTTGTCCTTGGTAAACAACCTGCCGAATCCGCTCAAGGGGTTCAGTCGGCTGAAGTCAGGTGTGATGGGTTTCAGGCTGGTCACCCAGCCACCGGTGGCGACTGCGCTGAGGATGGAAATGACGTTGATGATGGCTGCAAAAACCGCAGTTGCCACCAGTCCCACCCCCACCATGACACTGAGGCGGGTGAGCATGATGGAAGGGTCTTTGAGCGACTGGGCATCAAACAGCAGTTGCGATCCCATCTGCTGTTTCAAATGGTCAAACATCTGAGGCGCCAGCATCATCAGCGCGATGGCCCCACCACCCAGCACCGCCAGATGCGACAAATCACGCGAGCGTGCTACCTGGCCGTCATCGCGCGCTTTTTGCAGCTTACGTTCTGACGCGGGTAGGTTCTTGTCTTGGCTGCTGGATTCCATATTGGGAAGAGACTTTGTGTTCTTCCCATTGTCTTTTTGCGCTTCTGGAACTAAAGCGCAATAAGCGGGGGCTTTCCCCGCTTGTTCCGGTGCGTGTTAGAAACCCAGGCTGGCCAGCAGGTCATCCACCTCGGACTGGCCCTTGACCACATCGGGGTTGCCTTCCGGGTTGACCACCGGACCCTGCAAAACCGGATGCTCGTGGATCACAAATCCAGCGGTAGCGGGTTCGACATTTTTGACGCTGGGTTCTGCGGGTTTGCTCACCGGTTCGGTCGGCGCTGTGATGATCAGCAGTTGCAGCAGTTGAGCCTCGATGCTGGCAGCCAGGTTCACGACCTTGGAAATCACTTGCCCGGTCAGGTCATGAAAGTCTTGCGCCATCATGATGTCGGTCAGGTTCTTGTCGATCTGCTTGGTGGCATCTTCCACGTCGTGGATGAAGTTCATCACATGACCCTTGGCCACGGCAGCTACCGGGTCCTTGACGATCAGGGCACCGATGCGGCGTGTTTCTGCGGCAATATGGTCGTGATGTGCTTTGGCCTGGTCCACGTTGTTGAGCACTTTTTCGGCGGCTTCGCCGGTCAGCCGGGCAATGTAAGACAGGCGGCTTTTGGCATCCGGGATCTCGCCTGCCCAGGTTTTGACCTTGTCGGTCAGCCCCAGGCCTTGCAGTGAATCATGCAGCTGGCGTGTGAGCGTGCCAATCCGCTGGTGAACGTCTTGCGACAACTCTGCGGTTGCCGCTGCAGGACTGGAAGGGGTATCCGTGCTCATTTCAGCCCCAATTTGGTCAGGATCAGGT
>CAIVHU010000133.1 GCA_903905735.1 uncultured beta proteobacterium | reverse complement strand
TGCCGCTTTGAGCGGCTCACAATTTGAAAGCCCCCGGCTTTGCCGGGGGATGGTTACTGATATTAATGTTGGATATTGATTAATGCGTATTTATTTTACGATTACAAGCTTATGAAAACCCAAGCATTGTCAAAAATAGGAACTAGCTTGGCAGAATTTCTGGATTTAGGTACGCTTTTTAAGCACATGTTTCGGCAGGGTTGCGATGATTTGTATTCGGTTTGAGGGCGGCCTTGGGAACCAAATGTTTCAATATGCTGCCGGACGTGCGTTGGCTCTACGCCATGAAACCAAGCTCATGTTAGACGTTTCAACGCTGGTTAAAAATAGTTCACGCGTCACCGCCCGAACCTTTGAGCTCAGCCGATTTAGGCAAGTTGGCCATCTTCTCGACAAACGGGAGGCAAGGTGGCTTCACTGGCTGCCACGCCTGCGCTGGCTACCTGTCTTGTCCGCTCTGATCAGCCCCTGGCGCCCGTTTGTCGAGAAAGGTTTCGCGTGGCAAGAGGGGTTCGATCGACTGCCAGATCAAACCTATTTGGTGGGTTACTGGCAGTCCTATCGGTATTTTGCTGACATTGGCGAAATTTTGGCTCAGGAATTTGAGCCTTGTGAGCCGCTGTCATTGGCCAGCCAGGCGGTAGCTGGCCAAATGGCAACGGGCAATTCAGTTGCGCTGCATGTGCGCCGAGGTGACTATGTGTCGCTTGCTGCTGCTGCCAGTTTTCATGGTGCTTTACCACTGTCGTATTACGAAGCGGCGTTTCGGCGAGTGGGCGAAGCTGTTGCTGACCCGCATGTTTTCGTTTTTTCGGACGATCCCAATTGGTGTCGAGACAACTTGCAGTTCGCTGGCACGGTCACCTATGTCACCCACAACTTCGGATCGCAGGCTTGGCAAGATTTGGTTTTGATGGGACGCTGTCGGCACCACATCATTGCCAACAGTTCCTTTAGTTGGTGGGGTGCGTGGTTGGCCGACCAGCGGTGGGGCGTGCCAGGTCGGCTGGTTATTGCGCCAACGCGCTGGTTTGCCGGTACAGGGGAACAGCATTTGCAGGACCGCTACCCTTCGCATTGGGAGTCGTTAAGCTGATGGCCGCATCGCTTGTGCCGTGTTTTAAAGATGCCGCTGTTGCAAAAGATGTGCCGACGGTGTCATGGCTGATTTGTACCCACGTGGCCAATGATCAATTGCGGCTGGCGGTGCAGTCATGCCTGCAGCAAAGTTTCAGCGATTTTGAGTTGGTTTTGGTTATCAATGGCGCTGAGACTGAGCGAGTGACGCAACTGGCCAAAGCATGGTTTGCAGCTGATCCGCGGGTTCGGATATTCACAACAGAGGTACGCCATCTGATATTCAGTCTCTCCCTGGGTCTTCACCATGCGCGCGGTGCGCTAGTTGCCCGTATGGATAGTGACGATTTGTCTCATTCTGACCGACTGGCTAAACAAGTGACCTTTATGGCTGCGCATCCAGATGTCGTCGTTTTGGGAACAGCTTACGAGATCATCGACGCCGAGGGAAAACCCCAGAAAACTGTGATACTCCCCGCACTTGATGCCGATGTTCGCAGAGCAATGCTCTGGGGCAATCCAATTTGCCATCCTAGCGTCATGTTTAGGCGGGAGGCTGTGCTGGCTGTTGGTGGCTATCTCGGTGGCTTGCATGCGGAAGACTACGACCTCTGGCTGCGATTGGCCGTCAATCACGCTAACAAATTTGCCAACTTGGAATCTGTTTGTTTGGGTTATCGAAGTGTTGGCGTTGGTACTGCAAGGAGGGCGCGGGCCGCGTATGCATCCATGGCCTCTGCCCAGTTTCGGCATTTTGCAAATGGTTTTGGTCTGCCATGGTTTTTGGCAGCCGTTGTTTCCACGTTCAAAGGTATTGTGAGATCCGACAAGACATCTCGAGGCGGCCAAATATGAAAAGCCTAGCTATTATTTCCAGCCAGGCGTTTTCGCTGGTCAACTTCCGCGGTCGATTGATCGCTGATCTGGTCGCCAACGGCGTGCAGGTTTACGCGTTGGCGCCAGACTATAGCGTTGAGTCTCGCGCTCAAATCAGTACATTGGGCGCGGCACCCATTGATTTTGACCTGACCCGAACGGGCATGAGTCCGTGGCGTGACCTGCATGACATGGTCGAGTTGACTGCCTTGTTGCGTCAACTCAAGCCAGATGTCACTTTGGGCTATTTCATCAAGCCGGTGATTTATGGCACTCTTGCTGCATGGCTGGCGCGCGTGCCGCACCGGGTGGCGATGATCGAAGGGTTGGGGTATGTTTTTACGCCAAGCGCTGAACGACTTTCGTGGTCGAGATTGCTTTTGCGGGGGGGGGTTTCACTGCTTTATCGGCTCGCCTTGTCGCGCGCCCACCGCGTGATATTCCTGAATAGAGATGACATCTTTGACTTTCTGCGGATTGGCTTGGTCGAATTATCCAAAATTCGTCATGTACAAGGAATCGGCGTGGACTTGGACTACTGGACGCAGACGGATCCCGTAGTGAGCCCGGTCACGTTTCTACTGGCAGCCCGTTTGTTGCGTGAAAAAGGAATCGTTGAATTTGCTGAGGCTGCAACACAGGTCAAGAAGGCATATCCGAAGACACGTTTCATTTTGCTAGGCGCAGATGACCCAAATCCTGGCAGTCTTGACATTGGGCTTGTGAAGAAGCTCGTCGATGATGGTATCTTGGAGTGGCCGGGCCATGTTGATTTAAAGCCGTGGATGGCTCAAGCTAGCGTCTATGTGCTACCGTCCTATCGCGAGGGATTGCCGCGGAGCACGCAGGAGGCTATGGCGATGGGGCGCGCAGTGATTACCACCGATGTACCAGGATGTCGTGAAACCGTCGTCGATGGGGTTAGCGGGTTTTTGGTTCCGGTGCGTGACTCGGCAGCATTGGCTGAAGCCATGTTTAAGTTTGTTCGCAATCCAGATCTGATCGTCGCGATGGGGGGACAAAGTCGGCGCATGGCGCGAGAGCGTTTTGATGTCAATTTTGTCAATCCGCATTTGCTCGCCATTCTTGAACCCGATGCGGATGATTGTAGCACCTTGCCGGTCGACCTGATTCCCGAGCCATACCCACGCAGGCGTCACGGAACGAGCATGATGCAGGCGCGCGCAGAGCGTGTTGCCATTTCTGTGTCAGTGGTCAGTCATGGGCAAATCGATCTGGTGACAATGCTATTTAAAGATATTCAACGGCATTGTCAGGGCGACAGCATTGAATTGATTTTGACGCTCAATTTTGACGAATTCTTGCCGTTTGATCCAAGCGAATTTTTCTTTCCAGTGAAGATCATGCGAAACGGCAGAATGCAGGGGTTTAGTTCTAACCACAATTATGCGTTCAAAGTCGCTAGGGGTGACTATTTTTGTGTGGTCAATCCCGATATTAGGTTTGATGTCAGCCCTTTTCTTACATTGCTGAAATATTTTGATGACCCGCATGTCGGTGTTGTCGCACCGCTCGTTTTAGGGCCATCTGGTGAAATTGAAGACAGTACTCGGATGTTTCCGACGCCGAAAAAGATTCTGAAGAAAGCCTTTGCAAGAACTCAGGATAGAGATTATCCGCTGGGACAGACTCACTCGGATCCGGATTGGGTTGGTGGTATGTTTATGCTGTTTCGTCGCGCCGTTTTCGAGCAGCTTGATGGATTTGATGAGCGGTATTATTTGTACTATGAGGATGTTGATATCTGTGCACGACTTAAGTTGGCTAGCTATCGGGCCGTTTTATGCCCGACCAGCCCCATCGTTCATCATGCCCAGCGTAATAGCCATCGAAGCATGAAATATCTGCGCTGGCATTTGGGTAGTATGTTGCGTTTTTTTACGTCATCTGTTTATCGGCAGCTTTGCCATTTGCATTGGATATGAAGGTTCTGGTCACGGGTGCAAATGGGTTGGTGGGGCGGGCGACCAGCGTGGCACTTGATCGAAATGGCTTTTCCGTGCGTGCTGCTTCCCGGTTAATGCGGCCGGGTACGCTCGATATTGAGCAAGTGACCATTGGTGACATCAATGCGTACACGCATTGGCAAACAGCTCTGGCCTTTGTCCACGTGGTAGTTCATTGTGCCGCGCGGGTCCATGTCATGCATGATGCTGAGGCAGATCCTTTGAGCGCATTTCGTGCAGTGAATCTTCATGGTACTTTGAATCTGGCGCATCAGGCTGCAGCCTCGGGGGTCAGGCGCTTTGTATTCATCAGTTCGATCAAGGTCAATGGCGAGTTCACGGAGCCAGGCAGGGCTTTCACCGAAGAGGATTTGCCCAACCCGCAAGACGCCTATGGCGAGAGTAAACAGCAGGCCGAACAGGGTTTGCGCAAGATTGCGGCAGAAACGGGCTTGGAGGTGGTCATCATCCGCCCTCCGCTGGTTTACGGCCCTGGTGTCAAAGCCAACTTTGCCGCGCTGATGAGCGCCGTACAACGCGGTTGGCCCCTGCCACTGGGTGCCATTCACAACAAACGCAGCCTGGTGGCTCTCGACAACCTCGTCGATTTCATCATCACCTGTATCACGCACCCCAATGCTGCTAACCAGACTTTTTTGGTCAGCGACGGGCAAGACCTGTCCACCACTGAGTTGGTGCGTCGAATGGCACAGGCAGCTGGCGTTTCAGCACATTTGTTGCCCGTGTCTATGTGGGCGCTGGATTGGGCGGGGCGACTGCTGGGCAAATCGGATGCCGTCCAGCGTTTGACTAGGAATTTACAAATCGATAGTACCAAGGCCAGGGACCTATTGAGCTGGAGGCCCAAAGTCTCGGTGCAAGAGGGCTTGCGGCCAGCAATGATTGGGAACGCTAAGGAAACTCTGTAAAAGTCGCCAACGGATTTGTTATAGAAAACATGTTCCATCCTTTGCTGAATATGGCCTGATTGATTTAAAATACATAGCATGAAATCCACCACGAATAAGGCCTCTCTCGGTTTTTCTCTGTGCAACCACAAGACCCGCAAAGCGATCTTTCTTGACGAGATGGAGCGCGTCGTTCCCTGGTCGCGGTTGGTAGGCCTCATTGCCCCTCACTACCCGGCAGGTCGCACCGGTCGACCACCGTTTGAACTGGAGACGATGCTGCGTGCCCACTTTCTGCAGCAATGGTTCAACCTGTCTGACCCAGGCATGGAAGAAGCTTTCTTCGACACCCCGCTGTACCGCGAGTTTGTGGGCTTGGCTGACAACGTTCGCCTGCCTGATGAGAGCACCATCCTGCGCTTTCGCCATCGCCTGGAGCAGCACGGACTTGCTGCCCAGATCCTCGTCGAGGTCAACGCCATCCTGAGCGAACGCGGTCTGATGCTTAAAGAAGGCAGCGCCGTCGATGCCACCCTGATTGCAGCACCGAGTTCGACCAAAAACAAGGACAAAGCCCGCGATCCCGAGATGCATTCCAGCCAGAAGGGTAACCAGTGGCACTTCGGAATGAAGGCGCATATTGGCGTGGATGCCGAGTCCGGGCTGGTGCACACGGTGCGCTGTACCAGCGGTAACGCGCATGACATCACCCAGGCGCATCGACTGTTGCACGGCCATGAAAAAACCGTCTGGGCGGATGCCGGGTATCAGGGTGTTGAAAAGCGTCCTGGCGCTGATCCCGATGTGACCTGGCATGTGGCCATGCGCCCGGGCAAGCGCAAAGTCCTCAAGCACGCAGGTCAGTTCGGTGAGTTGTTGGACAAGGCTGAGAAGCTCAAGGCGGGTATTCGGGCCAACGTGGATAATCCCTTTCGGGTCATCAAGCGCCAGTTCGTTTACATGAAAACCCGCTACCGGGGGTTTAGGAAAAATACGGCGCAAATTACCACGCTGTTTGCGCTGTCCAATTTGTGGATGGCGCGTCATGATTTGATGGCGGCGCGGGCATGAGTGCGCCTGAAATGGGGCAAAAAGGCCCAGGCGAGGTGCCAAATGCCCACCAAAATCCGAAAAAACGCGTTTCACATCCCGCAAGCGGAATACTAAAACCGGAGGAATGACGATGATTAGTGCGGTAAAACGTCTGGGCTTGAGTTATTCAGATCATCCCTAGTTCATGAAAAGAATGTTTGATTTGATGTTGGCTATTTTGGCTTGTGCTATGCTGTTGGTTCCAATTCTGCTGGTCGCTGTATTGGTTCGTCTCACTTCCATTGGCCCGATCCTTTATTGGTCTGACCGTGTTGGGCGTAATAATGAAATATTCAAGATGCCCAAATTCCGCAGTATGCAGGTAGGTACGCCAGCCGTGGCCACGCATTTGCTGAGTAATCCTGACGTTTGTCTGACTCCGGTGGGCAGCATTTTGCGCAAGTCCAGCCTGGATGAATTACCCCAGTTGTGGAGCATCCTTAAGGGTGATATGAGCTTTGTCGGCCCCCGGCCTGCCTTGTTTAACCAGCATGATTTGATGGAACTGCGCACCCGCGCCGGGGTGCACCGACTCACGCCAGGGCTGACTGGCTGGGCGCAGATCAATGGCCGTGACGAGTTACCCATTCGTCAAAAAGTGGCGCTGGATATTGAATACATGCACCGTCAATCCCTTATTTTTGACATCAAAATTATCTTCATGACGGCATTCAAGGTTTTAAAAAGAGATAATGTCACCCATTAAAAGCACGGTTAACGTGTGGTCAGGGAATCTCTCAAGTTTTATAGACAGGACAACAATATGACCTCTTTGATCGACATCCAAAACCAGATCGCCTTATTGCAAAAGCAGGCCGAAGAAATCAAGGCCGCCGAATTGGCCGCCACCATGGCCGATATTCTGGCGAAAATGGAAGCTTTTGGTATCACGGTAGATGATCTGGACCGTGCCAAAGGTCGTGGCCGCAAGCTTGCTGCTACAGCCAAATCGGGTAACCCTGCCCCCATCAAATATCGTGGCCCTAACGGCGAGACCTGGACCGGGCGTGGTTTGATGCCACGTTGGCTGGCAGCCAAAGTGGCTGAGGGGCAGTCCAAGGAATCGTTTGCGATTTAAGACTGAAGTTGCAAGCGCCAGCATCTGTATGTTGGCGCTTGAAAGGCTGTGATGCAAGGCAAGGTTTTGGGGTGGCCGCGAGCAGTCAAGCGGCTGGTCGTCTTGGTCTTGGACATTGTTCTGGCCTTGTTGGCTACCTGGGTCGCATTTGCCCTTCGGCTGGATGGTTTTTATTGGCCTGAAGGCGCGCAATGGGCCGTATTTCTGCTTGCTCCTCTGCTCTCAATTCCCGTTTTCATAAGGTTTGGGCTATATCGGGCTATCTTTAGGTATACCGGGCAGGCGGCTTTGTATGCCACTGGGATGGCGGTATTGATATACGCCTGCCTACTGTCTGCTGTTTTGTTGTGGATGCACTGGCTCGGCGTGCCGCGAAGCCTGGGGGTTTTGCAACCCTTGATATTTTTGTTTCTGGTGGGGTCAAGCCGGGCAGTCGCACGTTTTTGGCTTGCAGATTTGAGTGGTGCGCAGGCTAAGGTGGAAGGTCACTTGTTGATTTATGGGGCAGGCACCGCTGGGGTGCAAACCGCAGAGGCCATGCGCCTGTCGCAACAGTTTGCTGTGAAGGGCTTTGTGGATGACGATGGTGACAAAGTTGGCCGCACACTCAACGGAATTCGTGTTTACGCGGCGACTGAAGTGGCGCAAATCGTGGCCAGCCAGGGTATTACCGACATCCTACTGGCCTTGCCCAGCGTTTCCAGAGACCGGCGCAATACAATTTTGCAAAGCTTGCAGCACCTTCCGGTGCATGTGCGCACGTTGCCAGGGTTGTCAGATCTGGCCAGTGGCAAGGTCACGGTGCAAGACTTTCGCGAACTCGATATTGAGGATTTATTGGGCCGCGAGCCCGTGCCCCCGCGCAACGACCTGCTGGCGCAAGACCTGGCGGGTCAGGTGGTGCTGGTCACTGGCGCTGGTGGCAGTATCGGCAGCGAGCTCACGCGCCAGATCGTGCTGCAGCAGCCGCGCCAGTTGCTGCTGCTGGACCACAACGAGTTTGGCCTGTACACCATCCACCAGGAGTTGCAGGCCATCTGCGGCGCCTCAAGCTTGAAGGTCGAACTGATTCCCCTGTTGGGCAGCGTCACTAACCCGCAGCGCTTGCAATCCGTCTGCGACAGCTATCGCCCAGCCACCGTTTACCACGCTGCGGCCTACAAACACGTGCCCATGGTGGAAGACAACCCGGGTGAAGGCGTGCGCAACAACATCATCGGCACGCTGAACATGGCGCAAGCCGTCTTGCACAGCGGCGCGCGGCGTTTTGTGCTGATCAGCACCGACAAGGCGGTACGGCCCACCAATGTGATGGGCGCCACCAAGCGCATGGCCGAACTGGTGTTGCAGGCACTTGCCGCACAAAACCCGGTCACCACGTTTTGCATGGTGCGTTTTGGCAATGTGCTGGGGTCCAGTGGCAGTGTGGTGCCGCTGTTTCGTCGCCAGTTGACCGCAGGCGGGCCGTTGACGGTGACACATGAGGAGGTCACCCGCTACTTCATGACCATCCCCGAAGCGGCGCAACTGGTGTTGCAGGCGGGGGCCATGGGGCAGGGCGGTGACGTGTTTTTGCTGGACATGGGCCAGCCCATCAAGATCATGGACCTGGCCCGGCGCATGGTGGAGCTATCGGGCTTGCGCGTGCGCGATGCAGACCGCCCGGATGGCGACATCGAGATCGCCATCACCGGCCTGCGCCCCGGTGAAAAACTGTATGAAGAACTGCTGATTGGCGACAACCCCGCTGCCACCGACCACCCGCGCATCATGAAGGCGCATGAAGATTACATGCCCTGGCCAGCGTTGCAGCCGCAACTGCAAGTTTTGCAGCAGGCCGCAGAAGCGGGTGATGTGCCTGCCATCAAAACCGTGCTGCAAACGTGTGTGCATGGTTACCAAACGAATGCATGCTAAACTTGCACTTGATATTGTACAAGTTAAGGGGCTGGTATGAAAATCATGACCTACTCGGAGGCCCGCAGTTCGCTCAAGTCGGTGCTGGATCAAGTGCATGACGATGCGGATATCGCGGTGATCAGTCGGCGCGACGGTGCGGATGCCGTGGTGATGTCGCTGGATCACTACCAGAGCATCATGGAGACGCTGCACTTGCTGGCTGCGCCCGCGAATGCAGCGCATCTTGCCAGGTCCATGGCGGAGCACAAGGCTGGCCAGGCAGTGCAGCGTGCGCTGGTGGATGCATAACCACCACAAGGACAGCATGTCGCGTGCCATTCGATTCACGCCTGCAGCCTGGGAGGACTACACCTATTGGCAGGGGCAAGACAACAAGACATTGAAACGCATCAATACACTGATCGAGGAAGCGGTTCGTGAGCCGTTTTCTGGCATGGGCAAGCCTGAGCCGCTGATCGGAAATCTGTCGGGCTACTGGTCAAGGCGCATTGACGAGATGCACAGATTGGTCTATGCCGCAGACGATACCCATTTGGATGTGATTGCTTGCCGCGGTCACTATGACGACTGAAATCATTGCTCAGCTTGAATTTCAATTTATATGTTTTGGTAAATCAAAGGAGCAAGCCATGCAGAGCACTATCACCCAACGTGGACAAACGGTCGTGCCCATGTTGATTCGTAAACAGTTCCACTTGGGCCCAACTGACAAGCTGGAATGGCTGGTGGAAAGCGGTGTGATTCATGTGGTGCCAGTGCGCGGAGACCCGATTGCCGCGTTTCGCGGTCAGGGCAAGGGCGGCGCTACGCTGCGCTTGCTGGCCGATCGCGCGCAAGACAGGTTAAACGACTGATCTGACACGTCATGCAACGTTATTTGTTGGACACATCGGCACTGCTGGCCTTGCGTGATGATGAGCCGGGCGCGGATCGTGTGGCAGAGATTCTTCAGCGTGCCACCACGGATGCCGTGCGTTGTTACGGGTGTTTTGTGTCGCTGATGGAAGTGCACTATCGTGTTTGGCGCGATGAAAGCGAATCCGCCGCCCGGTTGGCGTATCAGCAGTGCCTTTCACTCCCCATCGAATGGGTGCATGAAAGTGAGCCGCTATTGATCAGAGCCGCAGAAATCAAGGCGCAACAGCAGATGTCTCTGGCAGATGCCTGGATAGCCGCCTGCGCTGTGGAGATGGGTGCCATTCTGCTGCACAAAGACCCCGAGTTCAAACCGCTGCGGCTGGCGCAGGAAGTTTTACCATTGAAGCCATCCTCATCTTCAACCTGATTCACCGACCGAAACACCATGACCGAAGCCACCCACGTCACCCCTCCCGCGCAAGCGCAGATCCTGGCGCAGGCGCTGCCTTACATCCGCAAGTACCACGGCAAAACCATGGTCATCAAATATGGCGGCAACGCCATGACCGACCCGGCCTTGCAAAAGGCGTTTGCCGAAGACGTGGTGCTGTTGAAACTGGTCGGCATCAACCCGGTGGTGGTGCACGGCGGCGGCCCGCAAATCGAAGGCTTGCTCAAGCGCCTGGGCAAAAAGGGTGAATTCATCCAGGGCATGCGCGTGACCGATGCTGAAACCATGGAAGTGGTCGAATGGGTGCTGGGTGGCGAGGTACAGCAGGACATCGTCGGCCTGATCAACCAGGCCGGTGGCAAGGCGGTGGGCCTGACGGGGCGCGACGGTGCCATGATCCGCGCGCAAAAGCTCAAGATGCTCGACAACGCCGACCCGACTGTGGAGCACGACGTGGGCCAGGTGGGCGACATCGTCAGCATCGACCCCAGCGTGGTCAAGGCGCTGCAGGACGATGCCTTCATCCCGGTCATCAGCCCGATCGGTTTTGGCGAAGCCAATGAGAGCTACAACATCAACGCCGACGTGGTGGCTGCCAAGCTTGCTACTGTTTTGAAAGCAGAGAAACTTCTGATGCTCACCAACATCAGCGGCGTGCTCAACAAGGCGGGCGAATTACTCACCGACCTGACCGCGCGGCGCATTGACGAGTTGTTCGCCGATGGCACGATTTCCGGCGGTATGCTGCCCAAGATCAGCGGCGCATTGGACGCAGCCAAGAGCGGTGTGAACGCGGTGCACATCATCGATGGCCGCGTGCCGCATGTGCTGCTGCTGGAGATCTTGACCGACCAGGCCTTTGGCACGATGATCCGCTCGCACTGATAGCTATAAACTTGGTAGCTTCCTGCCCTTTATTTAAAAGGGCTGGAAGCCAATTGTTTATGTAATTCAAGAAGTCGACCAATTCTAGGGGTTTTCCCTTAAAGCCCCTAGAAAGACACCCCTAGACCCGGAGTAGGGGCGCGCAGGGCTCAGGAAATGCTGCAAAATAGAACGATCGTTCTTTTTATGCACCATGCCCAGCACCACTTCCACCGTCAAACCCTTCATCAGAGCGACCACCACCAAGTCGCGAGGTGACCGCGCCCTGCAAAAAGGCCAGCAGACCAAGCAGCTCATCATCGATGCGGCGCTGGGCCTGGCGCAGCAGATTGGCCTGGAGGGCATCAGCATCGGTGTGTTGGCCGAAATCACCCACATGAGCAAGTCGGGCGTGTTTGCGCACTTTGGCTCGCGTGAAGAGCTGCAGATTTCGGTGGTGCGCGAGTATTACCAGCGTTTTTCTGACGAGGTGTTTTTCCCGGCCATGAACGCGCCGCGCGGCTTGCCGCGGGTACGTGCGCTATTTGGCAACTGGATGAAGCGCGTGACCATCGAAATCCAGTCCGGTTGCATCTTCATCAGTGGCGCGGTCGAGTTTGATGACCGCACAGGCCCGGTGCGTGATGCGCTGGCCAATTCCGTTCAAGCCTGGCTCCAGGCGCTGCACCGCGCCGTGCTGCAAGCGCAGGAAGAAGGTCACCTGCGGGCCGATGCCGATGCGCAGCAAGTGGGATTCGAGATCCACGCCCTGATCCTCGCGCTGCACTACGAAGCCCGCTTTCTGAAAAACCCCGGAGCCATCGAGCGTGCGCATACCGGGTTCGAAAACATGTTGCTGCGCTACGGCAAGGCTGCTGCGCAGACGCCCACTTAAAACCGATTTCAAGGAGATCACCATGTCCATCTACACCCCACCCCTGCGTGACATGCAGTTTGTCATGCACGAAGTGCTCAATGTCACCGCCGACCTGCAGCAAATCCCGATGCACGCCGACATGGATGCCGACACCATCAACGCCGTGCTGGAGGAAGGTGGCAAGTTCGCCGCCGAGGTGCTGTTGCCCATCAACCGCAGTGGAGACGAGGAACACTGCGCGCTGGACAACGTCACCCACGAAGTCACCACCCCTGCCGGGTTCAAGGCGGCTTACAAACAGTACATCGATGCAGGCTGGCCCGCGCTGGCCTGCGACCCCGAATACGGTGGCCAGGGCCTGCCCTTGATCGTCAACCAGTGTTTTTACGAGATGATGAACTCGGCCAACCAGGCCTGGACGATGTACCCCGGCCTGACGCACGGCGCTTATGCCGCGCTCTACACCCACGGCACCGACGAGCAAAAAGCCACCTACCTGCACAAAATGACCAGCGGCGAGTGGACCGGCACCATGTGCCTGACCGAGCCGCATTGCGGCACTGACTTAGGGCTCATGCGCACCAAGGCCGAGCCGCAGTTGGATGGCACCTACAAGATCACCGGCACCAAAATTTTCATCAGCGCCGGTGAACATGACCTGAGCGACAACATCATCCACCTGGTGCTGGCGCGCCTGCCCGATGCGCCCCCCGGCATCAAGGGCGTGAGCCTGTTCATCGTGCCCAAATTCCTGGTGAATGCCGACGGTACACGCGGCGCGCGTAACAGTATTTTTGCCAGCCGTCTGGAGCACAAGATGGGCATCAAGGCCAGTGCCACCGCGCAGATTGAGATTGAAGGTGCCATCGGCACGATGGTCGGTGAGCCCAACAAGGGCATGCACGGCATGTTTGTGATGATGAATGCCGCGCGTCTGGGTGTGGGCAACCAGAGCCTGGGCCTGACCGAGGTCGCCTTCCAGAATGCGCTGGTCTATGCCAAGGAGCGCATCCAGATGCGCAGCCTGTCAGGGGTCAAAGCCAAAGACCAGAGCGCTGACCCGATCATCGTTCACCCCGATGTGCGCAAGATGTTACTCACCGCCAAGGCCTACGCAGAAGGCGGTCGGGCCTTGCTGTGCTTCAGCGCCATGCTCCTGGAAAAAGAGCACAACCACCCCGACGAGAAGGTGCGCAAGGAGTCTGCCGAGCTGCTGGCCATGCTGACGCCCATCGTCAAGGCTTTCATCACTGACAACGGCCACATCGCCACCAATGCTTGCATGCAGGTGTTTGGCGGGCATGGCTTCATTCGTGAAACCGGCATGGAACAGTTTGTGCGCGACAACCGCATCAACATGATTTACGAGGGCACCAACACCATCCAGAGCCTGGACTTGCTGGGCCGAAAGGTCCTGGGCAACAACGGCGCGACCTTGAAGAAGTTCGGCAAACTCATTGGCGCGCTGGTGGCCGAAGAAGGTGTGAACGAGAAGATGGCCGAGTTCATCACCCCGGTGGCCATCCTCGGCGAGCAGATGACCAAGTTCACCACCGAGATCGGTTTCAAGGGCTTCCAGAACCCCGACGAGGTGGGCGCCGCCGCGGTGGACTACCTGCGTGTGGCCGGGCATCTGGTGTTTGGCTACTTCTGGGCACGCATGGCGCAGGTGGCGCTGCGCCAGATTGCTGCTGGCAGCACCGACCCGTTTTACACCGCCAAGTTACAAACCGCGCGTTTTTACTTTGCCAAACTGTTCCCCGAAACCGCTACATTGATGCGCACGGCGCGCACGGGTTGCAAGGTGCTGATGGATACCGATGCCGCTCTGGCGTGAAGCAGGGTGAGTTTTTTGTGCTGACCAGGTGTTCAAAAATCAATCAGGAGACTTCATATGGCAAATCGACCTCTAGCCCCTATTCAAAAAGCGGTGATAGCTATCGTTACCGTAGCTGCCAGTAGCTTTGCGGCAGCCCAGATGACCCCGGTCGGCAAGTGGCACAGCTTTGATGACAAAACTGGCGAACTCAAAAGCCTGGTGGTCATCAACGAAGCCAATGGGGTATTGAGTGGCCACATCGAGGCCTTGCTGCGCAAGGAAGCCGACCAGAAAGAGCTCTGCACGGAGTGCACCGATGACCGCAAGGACAAGCCCGTGCTCGGCATGGAAATCATCCGCGGTGCGAAAAAGGCCGAGGGCAAGGACCTGTGGGAGGGCGGTCAGATTCTGGACCCCGAGAACGGCAAGGATTACCACCTGCGCCTGACGCCCATTGAGGGCGGACAAAAACTCGAGGTGCGCGGTTACATAGGCCTGCCCTTGATTGGTCGCACTCAGACCTGGGTGCGCGTACCTTAAGGTGAGAGCACCACCGTTGCGGCGCGTGCCCTGACGGTTTCTTTCACGATGATTTATTCAGGAAGCCATATGTCTCGATTCAATGTCAAAAAAGTCGCCGTTCTCGGCGCAGGCGTGATGGGCGCGCAGATTGCCGCGCATCTGGTCAATTGCAAAGTGCCGGTCATCCTGTTCGACCTGCCCGACAACAAAACCGGTAATAAAAACGGCATCGTCACACGTGCGGTGGAGGGTCTCAAAAAGCTCAAACCGTCACCGCTGGGCGTGCCCGAAGATGCCGCGCTGATTGGCCAGGCGAATTACGAAGAGCATCTGGAGCAATTGCGGGACTGCGATCTGATCATCGAAGCCATTGCCGAGCGCATGGACTGGAAGCTTGATCTGTACAAAAAGATCGCGCCGTTCATCGCGCCACACGCTATCGTGGCCTCCAACACTTCGGGCCTGTCGATCACCAAACTCAGTGAAGTGTTGCCCGAAGAAATCAAACCGCGTTTCTGCGGCATCCATTTCTTCAACCCGCCGCGCTACATGTTGCTGGTGGAGTTGATCAACACCCCCACGACCGAACCGCACATCCTCGACAACCTGGAAGCCTTTGTCACGAGCAGCCTGGGCAAGGGCGTGGTGCGCGCCAAAGACACGCCCAATTTCATCGCCAACCGCATCGGCGTGGCCGGGATGCTCTCGACCATGAAAGAGGTGGAAAACTTTGGCCTGACTTACGACGTGGTGGATGACCTGACCGGCAAGAAGTTCGGTCGCGCCAGCTCGGGCACCTTCCGCACCGCCGACGTGGTGGGCCTGGACACCATGGCGCACGTCATCAAGACGCTGCAGGACACGCTGAGCGGCGACCCAGCCTCAGGCGTTGGCAAGTTTGACCCGTTCTACGCCAGCTTTGCCACGCCCGAGGTACTGAAAGCCCTGCTGGAGATGGGTAACCTGGGCCAGAAAACCAAGGCCGGTTTCTTCAAGAAGGTCGGCCGCGACATCACGCGTTTTGATCTGGCAACCAAAACCTATGTGCCCGCCGGTGAAAAAGCGGACGAGGTGTATGCCCGCATGCTGAAAAAACCTGCCGCAGAGCGCCTGCAACTGCTACGCAATTCTGAGGGTGCGCAAGGCCAGTTCCTCTGGGCGATTCTGCGCAACGCCTTCCACTACGCCGCCGTGCACTTGGCAGACGTGGCCGACAACGCGCGTGATGTCGACTTCTGCATGCGTTGGGGCTTTGGCATGAAGCAAGGCCCGTTTGAGCTCTGGCAGGAAGCCGGCTGGCTCGCTGTGGCCAATATGGTCAAGGAAGACATTGACGCCGGCAAAGCCCTGTGCAACGCACCGCTGCCCGACTGGGTATTCAGCGGCCCGGTGGCCGAGGCCGGTGGTGTGCACACGCCCGCAGGCTCCTGGAGCCCGACCACTGGCCAATTCGTACCGGTGCGCAGCCTGCCGGTGTATTCGCGTCAGCATTTCCCCGAAAACGTGCTGGGCTCCAACGCACCTTCCGCCGCCACCGCTGGCAAGACGCTGTTTGAAGACGACGCGATGCGCCTGTGGACGCTGGATGACGAGATTGTCATCGCCAGCATCAAGACCAAGATGCACGCCATCAGTCCCGATGTGGTCGAGGGCCTGGTGCAGGCCGTGGATCTGGCCGAAGCCAGTTTTAAGGGCGTGGTGATCTGGTCGAACGACGAGATGTTCTCCGCTGGTGCCGATTTGCAGGCCATGTTGCCCGCCTTCATGATGGGCGGTGCCAAAGCCATTGACGCGGCTGAAGCTGCCATGCAGCGCGCCATGCTGAAAATCCGCTACGCCAACGTGCCGGTGGTGTCTGCCGTGCGCGGCCTGGCACTCGGTGGCGGCTGCGAACTGGCCGTGTACAGCGCCAAACGCATCGTGGCGATGGAAAGCTACATTGGTCTGGTCGAAGTCGGTGTTGGTCTGGTTCCTGGGGCTGGCGGCCTGACCTACACTGCACGACGTGCTGCAGAAAACGCAGCAACATCGACCGGCAAAGACCTGTTGCCGTTCCTGACCGAAGGGTTCACCGCCGCCGCCATGGCCAAGGTCGGCACCAGCGCCATCGAGTCACGCAAGCTCGGTTACTTGCTTGACAGTGACGTGATCGTGCCGCACAAGGACGAGTTGCTATACGTGGCCCTGTCTGAGGCCAAAGCCCTGGCCAACGCCGGTTACCGCGCGCCGCACAAGCGCCCCTTCGCCGTGATCGGCCGCAGTGGTGTCGCCACCATCAAAGGCTCACTGGTCAACATGCGCGACGGCGGCTTCATCAGCGCACACGACTTTCACATCGCCAGTCAGATCGCCAACGTGGTCTGCGGCGGGGACGTGGACGCCGGGAGCCTGGTGACTGAAGAGTATTTGATGACTCTGGAGCGCCAGGCGTTCTGCTCGCTGCTCAACCACCCGAAAACGCAGGAGCGGGTCATGGGCATGATGTCAACGGGCAAGCCTGTCCGCAACTAACAGCGAAACGAGAGACAAGCATGAAACAAGTTCAAGACGCCTACATCGTTGCCGCCACGCGCACGCCCATTGGCAAATCGCACCGCGGATTTTTCCGCAACACCCGCCCGGACGACCTGCTGGTCAAGGTGTTGCAGTCAGCCATGGCCCAGGTGCCGGGGCTCGACCCGCAAGCCGTGGAGGACGTGATCTGCGGCTGCGCCATTCCTGAAGGCCAGCAGGGCCTGAACATCGCCCGCATCGGCGCGGTGCTCGCCGGTTTGCCCGTGAGCGTGGGCGGTATCACCGTCAACCGCTTTTGTGCATCAGGGCTGAGTGCTATTCAAATGGCAGCAGACCGCATCCGTGTCGGTGAAGCTAACGTGATGATCGCCGCTGGCGTGGAGAGCATGAGCATGGTGCCAATGATGGGCAATGCCCCGTCCATGTCGCCCGCCATGTTTGACAACGACGAGAACATCGGCATTGCCTACGGCATGGGCCTGACCGCCGAGAAGGTCGCCAACCAGTGGAAGGTCAGCCGCGAGGCGCAGGACGCTTTTGCCGTGGAGTCGCACCGCCGTGCGCTGGCAGCCCAGGCAGCAGGTTACTTTGCCGCTGAGACCACGCCGGTGGAAGTGATTGACCGCGCGCCCAACCTGGAAACCGGTGAAGTCATCGAGAAACGGCGCACGGTCAGCATGGACGAGGGTGCCCGCGCCGATACGTCGATGGAAGGCCTGGCCAAACTGCGCACCGTGTTCGCGGCGCGCGGCTCGGTCACCGCCGGCAACAGTTCACAGACCTCGGACGGCGCGGGTGCGCTGATTCTGGTCAGTGAAAAAGCGCTCAAGCAATACGGTTTGACGCCGCTGGCGCGTTTTGTGAGCTTTGCCGCCAAGGGTGTGCCACCGCAGTTCATGGGCATCGGCCCGATTGAAGCCATTCCGGCCGCACTGCGCAACGCGGGTTTGACGATGGCGGACATGGACTGGATCGAGCTCAACGAAGCCTTTGCGGCGCAGTCGCTGGCGGTCATCAACACGCTGGGACTGAACACAGCCAAGGTCAACCCGATGGGTGGTGCGATTGCGCTGGGCCACCCGCTGGGTGCCACAGGCGCGATTCGCGCCGCCACCGTGATCCACGCGCTGCAACGTGAAAAGCTGAAATACGGCATGGTCACCATGTGCATTGGCATGGGGCAGGGCGCTGCGGGCATTTTTGAGCGGGTTTGATGCTTTGCGGTCTCAGGCGTCGTTGAAGCGGATGCTGGATTGGCTTGTTGACCACTACCGCTAGCGAGGCGGGCTCTGTGTGCGGCTGACGATTGCTGGTATCCCAGTATTAGGAAGTCGCCCACAGGGCCTGCATCGCGGGTTATCGCCCAACGGGTGGCAACATGGGAACAGGTGAGCGTCAGAGCCCAAAAGAAGCCTGTGACAAAATCCAATCAACTTTTACGGAATGCCGCATGACTGACTTATTGATCGACACCGCCGACCGGGTGATGACCATCACCTTCAACCGGGTGGACAAGAAGAACTCATTCACCACCGCCATGTACGCCGACATGGCCGATGCGCTGACGGACGCCCGGCTTGAGGACAACATTCGCGTGGTGGTGTTCCAGGGCCATGAGACCGTGTTCAGCGCCGGCAACGACATCGCTGATTTTCTGAAAGCCCCGCCCCTGTCGCCCGATGTGCCGGTGTTCCGCTTTTTGCGCTCCGTAGCCAACTTTCCCAAGCCGATCGTGGCGGCGGTGTGCGGCCCGGCGGTGGGTATTGGCACCACGCTGCTCTTCCATTGCGATCTGGTCTATGCCGGTGACAACGCCGCGTTTTCCATGCCGTTTGTCAACCTGGGGCTGTGCCCCGAAGCCGCGTCCAGCTTGCTGGCACCGCAGCGCATGGGGTATGGCCGCGCGGCTGAGGCGCTGTTGCTGGGTGACCCCTTCATGGCCGAGGCCGCGATGGAGATGGGCCTGATCAGCCGCATCGTGCCGCCTGCCGAAGCCAACGCGTTGGCGCAGCGCCAGGCGCAACGACTGGCCGCCAAGCCGCCCACATCGGTGCTGGAAACCAAACGTCTGATGAAGCACAGCCAGGCCAGCTTTGTTGACCAACGCATGGCTGAAGAAGGCGCGATCTTTGGCCGCATGCTGGGCGAGCCAGCCGCGCGCGAGGCTTTTGGTGCCTTCATGGCAAAGCGTCAGCCGGACTTTTCAAATTTATAAGAAATTGGCCTCCAGCCCTTTATTTATAAGCGCTAGGAGCTATGTTTAGTGCAGCAAAATGATGTATTTTGAATCTATGTCCAGGTGCCTGCGTGGTGCGGCGTTGGTGTTGTTTCTCGGGCTTTTGGCGCCGCTGTGGGCGCTGGCGGCAACGCCCGGCGAGGTGCAAGTGGGCAGTGTGCTGCGTGAGGCCACTCTGCACGGGCTCAACGGGCCGGACCGCAAACTCTCTGATTTCCGGGGCAGGCCGCTCATCATCAACGTCTGGGCGAGTTGGTGCCCGCCGTGTATTGCGGAAATGGGTTCGCTGGAGCGGCTGGCCTGGTCAGATGCCGGGCAGCAGTTCATGGTGATCGGCATCTCGACCGACGATTACCCCGAAGCCGCCAAAGGCTTTTTGCGCAAGAGCCAGGCCACGCTGAACCATTTCATCGACCAGCGCCTGAACCTGGAAAACATGCTGGGCGCGGACCATCTGCCGCTGACTGTGCTGGTGGATGCCCAAGGCCGCGTGCTGCAGAAGGTGGTGGGTGGCCGCGAGTGGGACAGCCCGGAGTCGGTCAGGCTGATCCGGCAGACCTTCCGGCTCACCAGTACCACGCCATCTCTCGTCAAGCGCTAAAGCCAGCGGCTCTGTGACAATCCGACCATGCCCCACCACATCACCCCCACCGACATCGTGTTTGAAGACGAGTTCGTCGCCGGTCTCACCAAAGTGTTTGAGGAAATGATCGTCTTCAACCAGTTGCTCGGCCTGAAAATCACCTCGCTCAAGCCGCAGCAGGTCACCGCGCGTATCGACATGCGCAACGAACTGGTGGGGCACTACGCCTACAACCGCATCCACGGTGGTGTCATCAGCGCCGGGCTCGATGCCATGGGTGGCCTGGCGGTGATGGCCGCCATTGGCGCACGCCACATGGACGAATCGGTGCAGCAGCGGCTGCAGCGTTTTTCCAAACTGGGCACCATCGACTTGCGCGTGGACTATTTGCGCCCGGGCATTGGTGAGTGGTTTGAGTTGCGCGCCGAAGTCATGCGCCTGGGTTCGCGCGTGGCCTCCACCCGCATGGAGTTTCTGGGGGCCGACGGCAAGCTGCTGTCCACAGCGGCTGCGGCTTATATCGTGTCTTGAGGCTTGGGCACTTCACGCGGTTTGCCGTTCTCATCCAGCGCCACGTACGTCAATGACGCCTCGGTCACCTTGGTGTAGCGGCCCTGGGTGCGAAAGTGCTCAGCATAGACCTCGACCTTGACGGTGATGGAGGTGCGGCCAATACGCACCAGCTTGCCGTAAAAGCTCAAAATGTCGCCCACACGTACCGGCTGCTTGAAGATGAATTCATTCACCGCCACCGTGGCCATGCGTCCGCCGGCGTAGGTCGCGGCAATCACGGCACCGGCCATATCCACTTGCGCCATGACCCAGCCGCCAAAAATGTCGCCATTGGCGTTGACGTCGCGCGGCATCGGGATGACCTTGAGCACCAGTTTTTCGTCGGTCGGTAGTTGCACCAGTTGGCTGGTTTTGGGGCGGGGACTTTCAGACATGGGCACAATCCGGGTTGGTTAATTCAGGAATTGTCACTCATGCGCCGTTCTGGCGAAGCCATCCGATCTTCTTCCATGCTGCCCTCGGGCCAGGCCACTGTTGAAGCGCCGCCGCGCTCCGACTGGTCCACGCTGCAGCGCCTCTTTCCCTACCTGTGGCAATACAAATGGCGGGTGATGCTGGCGCTGGCCTTCATGATTGGCGCCAAGGTGGCCAACGTCGGCGTGCCGGTTTTGCTCAAGCAACTGGTGGACGCCATGAACCCCAAGGGCGGCATCAACGCCCAGGCGCTG
This sequence comes from uncultured beta proteobacterium, assembly GCA_903905735.1. Lineage (GTDB taxonomy): Bacteria > Pseudomonadota > Gammaproteobacteria > Burkholderiales > Burkholderiaceae_C > Rhodoferax. The sequence goes on along the minus strand of CAIVHU010000133.1, from coordinate 91,408 downwards.
CTGGTGGTGCCGCTGGGCCTGCTGGTGGCGTATGGGCTGTTGCGCCTGTCCACCACGCTGTTTGCCGAGCTGCGCGAGCTGATCTTTGCCAAAGCCACCGAAGGCGCGTCGCGCAGCATCAGCCTGCAGGTGTTTCGCCACCTGCACGCGTTGAGCCTGCGCTTTCACCTGGAACGCCAGACCGGCGGAATGACGCGTGACATCGAGCGCGGCACCCGCGCCGTGCACTCGCTCATCAGTTATTCGCTGTACAGCATCTTCCCAACGCTGATCGAAGTGGGCATGGTGCTGACCTACCTGGCCGTCAAGTTTGATGTCTGGTTTGCCGGCATCACCATCATCGCGCTGGTGGTCTATATCACCTTCACCATTCTGGTGACCGAGTGGCGCACCCAGTTCAGAAAGCAGATGAATGAGTTGGACTCCACGGCGCACAGCCGCGCCATCGACTCGTTGCTGAATTACGAAACCGTCAAATACTTCAACAACGAAGAATTCGAGGCCAGGCGCTACGACGACAACCTGGAGCGCTACCGCAAGGCCGCGCTGAAAAGCCAGACCACGCTGAGCATTCTGAACACCGGCCAACAACTTATCATCGCCGCTGGCCTGGTGACCATGCTGTGGCGCGCCACCCTGGGCGTGGTCGAAGGCCACATGACGCTGGGTGACCTGGTGATGGTCAACGCCTTCATGATCCAGCTCTACATCCCGTTGGGTTTTCTGGGGGTGTTGTACCGCGAGATCAAGCAGGGCCTGACCGATCTGGAAAAGATGTTCACGCTGATGGAGCGTGAGCGCGAGATTGCAGATTTGCCAGGCGCGCTGCCGCTGGCGCTGGCTGATCACAGCACCCAGGCGCTGCACGCCAACGCCGGCAATGCCAGCGTCAGTTTCCGGCATGTGCAGTTTGCCTACGACCCGGCGCGCCCGATCCTGCATGACATCAGCTTTGACATCCCGGCGCGCAAAACTGTGGCGGTGGTCGGTCCTTCGGGTTCCGGTAAATCGACGCTGGCGCGGCTGTTGTTCAGGTTTTACGACGTGCAAGGTGGCCAGATCCTGATTGCCGGGCAGGACATCAAGCAGGTCACCCAGTCCAGCGTACGTGCCTGCATCGGCATCGTGCCGCAAGACACCGTGCTGTTCAACGACACGGTGGAATACAACATCGCCTATGGCCGCCCCGGTGCCAGCCGCGAAGAGGTCGAGGCCGCCGCCAAAGCCGCACACATTCACAACTTCATCACCGCCACGCCCAAAGGCTACGACACCATGGTCGGCGAACGTGGCCTGAAATTGTCCGGAGGCGAAAAGCAGCGCGTGGCGATTGCCCGCACGCTCCTGAAAAACCCGCCCATCCTGATCTTTGACGAGGCCACCAGCGCCCTGGACAGCGCCAACGAACGCGCCATCCAGGCCGAACTGCAAAGCGTGGCGCGCAACAAGACCACGCTGGTCATCGCGCATCGGCTATCGACGGTGGTGGACGCACATGAAATCCTGGTGATGGAAGCAGGTCACATTCTGGAGCGCGGCACGCACGCCGCCCTGCTGGCGGCGAACGGGCGCTATGCGCAGATGTGGGCGCTGCAGCAGAGCTCTGAATAGTTGTAAGCTTTTCAGGCCGCCAGCCCTTTTGGTCTAAGGGCATCAAGCTATGTAAAAAGTAGCTGTTGATGGACAGACGGAAAAAAATATCGCCCCGAACTTAGGGTTAACGATAGGTGTCTGCGACAATCGCCCGCCATAGTGCGCCATGCCAACGCACCCATGGTGAATGATTTATGCCGCTCCAGCGTCCCGCTTACCACCTGATTGATCTCCTCAAAATTGTTGCCGCCCAGTGCGTGGTGTTGCATCACTTTGCGGCCTACGGTCCCCTGTCAGACGCTGCAGCACAGGCCGCCCCGGCCTTGATCGACTGGTTGTACGGCTACGCCCGCATGGCGGTGCAGATCTTTCTGGTCGTCGCCGGTTACCTGGCGGCACGCAGCCTGGGGCAAGCCACTCTGCAAGCCCAGGGCCTGCTGCGCACCTTGTGGCACCGCTACGAGCGCCTGGTCTGGCCTTTTTTGGCGGCCCTGTTGATCACCATGCTGTGTTCGGCCCTGGTTCGCCCGCATCTGGACGGCGATCTGGTGCCCACCGTGCCCAGCCTGGGCCAGTGGCTGGCTCACGCGAGCCTGTTGCACAGCCTGCTGGGTGTACAGGCCCTGTCGGTGGGGGTGTGGTACGTGGCCATCGACTTTCAGCTCTTCGCCATGCTGGCGTGGCTGTTGTGGTCAGCGCGCCGCCACAGCCGGGTCGCCAGCGCGCTGACGGCGGTGTTGGCTGTGGCATCACTGGTCTGGTTCAACCTGGACGCGGGTTACGACATCTGGGCGATCTATTTCTTTGGGTCCTACGGCTTGGGCGCGCTGGCCTGGTGGGCCGGGTTCAGGACCAACCGAAGCGGTTATGCGCTGGCCTTGTACCTGGGCACGCTGCTGGCCGGGGTGGTGTCGCTGATGCTGGAGTTTCGTGAGCGCATCGCGCTGGCGATGGTGGCGTCCAGCATCTTGCTGGCCTTTGGCAGCGCCCAGTGGCGCTTGCCGCAGCGGTTGGGCACGGTGGTCCGGCAACTGAGCAACAGCTCTTACGCCCTGTTTCTGGTGCATTTTTCAGTGCTCCTGCTGGCCAACGCCCTGTGGTCTGTGCTGGATATGAGCGACGGTGGCTGGGCGCTGGCCTTTCTCTCGGCAGCCTGGGTTGTGAGCCTGCTGGCCAGCCTGGCGTTTCATGTTCAGGTGGAGCAGCGCATCGCCCGGTGGCGCACCGGTGGCCCACTGATGGCCGTGGCAACGGCCAAATAAGCTCTCAACGCGTCAGAGTCTCAGACCTGCAGGTCCATCAGGGCACCGGCCATCCTGTCCTGGGTTTTGAACACCGCCAGGTTGGCCAGAAAAGCGTTTTTGGCTTGCAGCTGAGTCACCACATCCGTCTCCAGCGACGCGCCCGGTTGTGATGCGGTGCCGACGCTGGCCGACACGCCGCCTTCGGGTTGCTGGGTCAAAGTTACCTCCTGGCGTGAAAAACCTTGAGTATTGAGGTTGGCCACGTTGTGCGCCGACGCATTGAGCTGGGTTTGCGCCGCGTTCATGCCAGACAGGGCGATCGAGGATAGGGAGGTCATGATCAGGTATTTCGGCAATCAGGGACGAGACTTGAATCCAAACCTTGGCTCAGGGTTTGGCAAGCACCGCGTCCAGATTCATGGCCTTGATGTGCCTGACCGCCAACTCGGCCTGGGCACGGGTGGCAAAGGGACCAACGCGTACGCGGGTACGCGGGCCCTGGCCGGTGTTCAGCTCCAGGGACACCGCTGGCAGATCCATCGTCTTCAAGCGTGCCATGACCTGATCGGCGTTGGCAGGGTTGGCGAACAGCCCGGCATGGACGTAAAACTCTCTGGTTGGCACAGCACCCGCCGTTGGCTTGGCCGGGGCTGCTGACGATGCCGGCGCTGCGGCTTTGGAGACCGGTGCCTCAGAAGTTGCTTCCGAGGCTTGGGCCATGGCAGCTGTCGACGCTGACGAAGCCGCTTCAGGCGCACTGGCATCCGCTGCGTCAGAGTCGGCTACTGTGACAGACGCCGCTAATGCGACAGAGGTAGCTACATCCGGCGCGCTGGCCACGGGCGCCGCCGCGCTGGCGGCATCACTGGCGGCGCTGGCCGGGCTGGAAGCGCGGACCAGCGCCGGGGCCACCTCGGGCGCGGGGCGGGCAGGCGAGTCATTGCCCAGGAACGTCACATAAGCCACAGCAGCCGCTGCAGCCAGGGCGGCATTCACTGCCAGCAGGCGAACGAAGCGCGCACGCGAGGCCGCGTGCTGGCTCAGCTCGGCACAGGCCTGTGTCAGGGTTTTGTTGTTGGCCACTGCCGTCATCATGGCCGCGCGGCTGTGGTTGTAGAGCAGGGCATTGCCCCAGGCACCCGGGGCAAGGCAAAACAGCGCCAGACAAGCCAGCAGCACGCCCATCAGCATCTCGGGCGGCCAGTCAAACATCAGCTTGCCCAAGGCCACCAGCAGCACGACCGCGCCCAGCAGGGCTCCCGCCGCAGCAAGCGCCGCACCCCACAAGCCCCGGAAAATCATCCAGTTCAGGCTGTAAAGGCAGGCCGACCAGTTCCACGACAAAGTGCCTTGTCCCCTGGCTTCAAACCGGCTGAAGATGGGAAGGTAATAATCGCTACCAATAAGACCAATGGCCGCGCCGTACAGCGAGGTCATTGCCATCGTGGGCGAACTGTCCAGCGTGACAGTCTCTTCGGCGCGGGTGGCGGGTTCGGGCATGGTTAATTTTGGCATGGGCACCCGCGGCTGGGTAGTGTCTTTCAGCGACTATTGATTAAATAGCAACAAGCGCAAACAGAATAAGGGCTAGACAAGGTTTTATGGATATTTTTATTTCGGTTTTCATCATTGGCTGGGGGCTGAATTCGTTCACCCAGCGCGATCAGCAGGTGCGCATTGCTTTGTTGGGGACGTATCTGGCCAAGTTCAAGATCGAAAAGCTGATGGAAAACCTGATACAGGGTTACCTGCGTGCCCTCGGTGAAACCGATCCTGAGCGCCAGGAAGACATCTGGAATATGCTGAAAACCGCCGAGACCGAGCTGCGCGAGCAGTTCAACGCCTTTGTGCTGAGCTTTTCCAAAGTGACCGAGCCGCAGGCCCGCGTCAGTCGGTTGCCGTTTGCCTTGCCCTACACCGCCAAGTGGCTGCCGGGTTTCACCTTTGACGCGCGCAAGGCACTCAGCATCCATGCCCATGCCATCGCCCAGGCCGCCACCCCGCGCGACGGTCGCACACGCAAGGAACAAGCCTTCACCATGATGGCCGAGCTGTTTTTGATGCAGCACACCTGCCACTGGTATTGCCGCTCCAAAATGGTGGCCTCGGCGCGCTTGATGGCGCAGCACAAGAGCCCCTACGCGCAGGTGCTTGCTTCGGTCGAGCCTTCAACGCGCAAAGCCTATTGCGCAGTGGTGGGGTGCTGAATGCCGCGCCACGGGCTGGTGCGGCGGCTCAAGGCTGCCGTCTTCGGAGCCAAGACCCCACCCACCGACTATGAGCGAGCCCAGGCGTTGATTGCCGCCATTGACGCAGGCGGCCTGCCGCTGAACCCGGCCCGGGTCAACGACATTGCGCGCAGGTTGGGGCTGGACGTGTCTGCCAAAGCTCCGGTCGAAGACACCATTGAGCGTGTTCGCACCGCCCTCAAACACCAGGCACCCAAGGAGTCAATGCCATGTCATACCGTTCGTTAGGTCAAAGCCAGCTTCAGGTATCAGCCCTGTGCCTGGGCACCATGATGTTTGGCGACCAGACCGGCCGCGACGAGGCCGCTGCCATCGTGGCCGATGCGCGCGACCATGGCATCAATGTGATCGACACCGCAGACGTTTATACCAAGGGCGCGTCCGAGTCCATGGTGGGTGAGCTGCTGCAAGGGCAGCGGCAGCAATGGGTGCTGGCCACCAAAATGGGCAACGCCATCACCGTCTGGCCCAACGAAGGCCGTTACTCACGTAGCTGGATGCTGCGCGAAATCCAGAATTCGCTGACGCGCCTGCGCACCGACCATGTGGACATCCTGTACCTGCACCGCGATTACCCTGGCATGAATCTGGAGGAGCCCCTGCGCGCGCTGGATGCCATGCTGCGCGCCGGGCAGATCCGCTACTGGGGCGTGTCCAACTTCAGCGCCTGGCGCCTGGCTGAACTGATCCACGGTGCGCGCCAGTTAGGCATGCCCGGCCCGGTGGTGTGCCAACCTTATTACAACCTGCTCAACCGCATGCCGGAGGTGGAGGTGCTGCCCGCCTGTGCTTACCACGGCCTGGGTGTCATGCCCTACAGCCCGGTGGCGCGCGGCGTGCTGACCGGCAAATACGCCCCCGGTACTGCACCCGACCCCACCACCCGAGCAGGTCGTGCCGACAAACGCATCACCGAGACCGAGTTTCGCCCCGAGTCGCTGGCCATCGCGCAAACCCTGCGCAGCCACGTGCAGGATCGGGGCGTCACTCTGGCCCAGTTCGCCTGCGCCTGGGTGCTGGCCAACCGCAGCATCAGCTCGGTGATTGCCGGACCGCGCACGTTGGCGCAGTGGCAAGACTATCTGCCGTGTCTGAACTACGTGGTCACGCCCGAAGACGAAGCGTTGGTCGACAGCCTGGTGCGCCCCGGCCATCCGTCCACGCCGGGTTATACCGACCCGGTGTACCCGGTGCTGGGGCGCGTCATCGGCGGTTGAGTGACCTTCGCGGCATGTGAGTTGGTTTGCAGGGGAAAGAACCGCGCACATTTAACGTGAAATACAGCACATAACAAAATACGCCGCAACCTGCTATGTAAAGACACGGCATGGTGGAAGCATAGCGCAATATTTCATGATTCGGGGTGGTGCGTCCTGCACCATGAGAGTTAGTAAGGTGTTTGCGGTTGCGGTGAGCGGCACAGATTGGGGACAATACGCCTCATGACCTCCACGCCCACCCCCCTCGACAACCTGACCCTGACCCGCCCGGACGACTGGCACCTGCATGTGCGCGACGGCGATGCACTCGCCACCGTGGTACCACACACCGCCGCCCAGTTCGCCCGTGCCATCATCATGCCCAACCTGCGCCCGCCGGTCACCACCGCTGCGCAGGCGCTGGCCTACCGGGAGCGCATCCTGGCCGCCGTGCCGCAAGGCTTGAGCTTCGAGCCGTTGATGACGCTGTACCTCACCGACAAGCTGCCGCCCGACGAGATCCAGCGCGCCGGGGATGCCGGTGTGGTCGCGGTCAAGCTCTACCCGGCCGGGGCCACCACCAACAGCGACGCAGGCGTGACCGACATCCGCAAGACCTACAGGACGCTCGAAGCCATGCAAATTGCAGGCATGCCGCTGCTGGTGCACGGCGAGGTCACCTCGCCCGAGGTCGACCTGTTTGACCGCGAAGCGGTGTTCATCGACACCCAGCTGATCCCGCTGCGGGCAGACTTTCCCGAACTCAAGATCGTCATGGAGCACATCACCACACGTGAGGCCGCGCAGTACGTCCAGTCAGCCGACGCACGCTTTCAGGCGGCCACGCTCACCCCACACCACCTGCTGTACAACCGCAACGCCATCTTCACCGGCGGCATCCGCCCGCATTACTACTGCCTGCCGGTGCTCAAGCGTGAGGCGCACCGCCTGGCCCTGCTGGCAGCAGCCACCAGCGGCGATCCGAAGTTTTTCCTCGGCACCGACAGCGCCCCGCATGCCGTGCACCTGAAGGAACAGGCCAGTGGCTGCGCCGGTTGCTACACCGCTCATGCTGCCATGGAACTGTATGCGCAGGCGTTTGATTCGGTCGGCGCATTGGACATGCTCGAAGCCTTTGCCAGCTTTTACGGCGCCGACTTTTATGGCCTGCCGCGCAACACCGGCAGCATCACTTTGCGGCGCGAGAGCTGGACACCGCCGCTGAGCTACGCCTTCGGCCAGGCCGAGCTCAAACCACTGGCCAGCGGTGAGGCACTGGCCTGGCGGCTGGTGGGTTGAGTCTTTTCGGGTTGAATTCGGCCCGCCCATATCCCAAGGAGTGCCCATGAACATTTTTCTGATCGATGCGGACAATCTGAATTCGGGGGCCTGGGTGGACGAGGCGTTTCGCGTGCTGGCAGAAACCGAGGGTCGCCTGCCGGTGCGCCGCGCCTACGGCAGCGCAGAAAACCTCAAGGCCCTGGCCGACACCTTGCGCGCCTGGGCGGTGCGCCCGTTTGTGAATCTGGCGCTGACCAAAAACACCACCGACATGGCGCTCGCCGTCGATGCGATGGAACTGGCTTGCCAGACGGCCGCGCCGGGCTTGATCGTCATCGGCTCGGGTGATGCGGATTTCACGCCGCTGGTGGTGCGCCTGCGTGAGCGCGGCATCCGCGTGGTGTGTGTGTCCGAGCGCGGCAAGATGGGCCGTGAAGCCATCCCTGCCTACGACCGGGTGATTCTGGTCGGCCCCGAGACCGCTGCGCAGCAGACTGAGCCACTGACCAGTTTGACCACGCCTGCGCGCAAGTCGGCCCGCAAACCCGCCGTCAAAAAGGCCGCTGCCAGCCCGGAGGTGACAGAAAACGCGTCACCGGCCAAACCACCGGCAGCCAAGCTATCCGCCAGAAGGCGCACAGCCAAAGCCACAGCGCGTGAGCCGCTTGCCGTGCCAGAGGCTGCGCCGATGAAACCCGCCGCGCGTATATCGGAGCCCGAGAAAGTTGCACCCGCAGCGACCGACATGGGCGCGAATCAGACCCTGGTGCTCGATCTGCCCGCCATTCTGGCCGCCATGCCTGCGCTGCAAAGCGGACAGCCGCAACCCCTGGCTGCCGTGGCCAAAGCCCTGCTTGATGCCAAGCTGCGCGGCAAGAACATGACCGCCACTAAGTTGCTGAAGAAGTTCCCCGCGCATTTTGTGCTGGCACCGCCTGACAAGCCCAGAACGGTGCAGTACACCCCTGTGCCGCCGGCATCTTGATCACTGCCATCGACTGGCACGCGCCCTGGCTTGAACCCTGGCGTGCGCTGGGTGAGCCTGTGGCGCAGCAGGTGTTGAGCGGCGTGGCGCAGCCCGAGGCCCTCAACGCTGCCGCCCGGCAGCGCTGGCCAGCGCCTGACCAGCCCCCGGTGCACTTTGTGCCGCAGTCTGACCTGCCGCCGGGAACCGCCTACGAGCAGTATATTTTTGATAGCGCACAGTGCCCTACCCGCGAGGGCTTGCACGACTTTTTCAATGGCTTGATGTGGCTGCATCTGCCACAGACCAAGCGCCGGCTGAACCATCTGCAGGCGGCGCAAATCGCCCGCATCGGCATCACCCCGGTGCGCGGCCCGGTGCGCGATGCCCTGACCCTGTTTGATGAAAACGCGGCGCTGCTGCGCGCGCCAGACGCCTTGTGGAACGCCTTGGTGGGCAAAGACTGGCGGCAGGTGTTTGGTGACTTGCGCTCGCTGTGGGCGCAGTCACACTTGTTGCTGTTTGGCCACGCGCTGATGGAGAAACTGGTTGACCCAAGAAATTCGATGACAGCGCACGTTTATCGTGTGTTTCCAGCTACTGATGCCATAGCAGACGTCGATGCCTGGCTCGCGGCAGACCTGACGGCGGACAAGCTCGCAGCCAAGCCTTTTGCCCACCTGCCGGTGCTGGGTGTGCCCACCTGGTGGCCGGGCAACGCGGCCCCCGGTTTTTACGACGACGCCAGCGTCTTCAGAGCCGCCCGTGCGGCCGCGGCAGCGCCGCCCAAATAGCCAATCCTTGTGGGGAATTGGGTTGATCCGGCTTGGATGAATCGCGGTTCGCCCCTACCATTCGCAGCGCTACGCGGCTCTGCCGCCAACCATCAGCCTGTTTTTCAAGAAGGAAACCATGAAGCGCATCGTTCTGTTTGTTCTCACCAACGTCCTGGTGGTCGTGGTGCTGGGCATTGTGGCCAGTTTGCTGGGCGTGAACCGTTACCTGACGGGTACGGGTCTGAACCTGGGCGCGCTGCTGGGCTTCGCGCTGGTGTTCGGGTTTGGTGGCGCGATCATTTCGCTGTTGATCAGCAAACCCGTGGCCAAGTGGAGTTCAGGCGTGCGGGTCATCAACCAGCCCGCCAACGCGGACGAGGCCTGGATCGTCGACACCGTGCGCAAGCTCTCTGAGCGCGCCGGTATCGGTATGCCTGAAGTGGGTATTTTTGAAGGCGCGCCCAACGCGTTTGCCACGGGTGCATTCAGGAACTCGGCGCTGGTGGCAGTCAGCACCGGCTTGCTGCAAGGCATGAATCACGAAGAGATCGAGGCGGTGATCGGCCACGAAATCTCTCACGTGGCCAATGGCGACATGGTCACCATGACGCTGATCCAGGGCGTGATGAACACGTTTGTGGTGTTCCTGAGCCGTGTGATCGGCTACGCCGTGGACAGCTTTTTGCGCAAGGGCGACGATCGTTCCAGCGGCCCAGGCATCGGCTACTACATCAGCACCATCGTGCTGGACATCGTGCTGGGCTTTGCGGCGGCGATCGTGGTGGCCTGGTTCAGCCGCCACCGCGAGTTCCGTGCCGATGCAGGTTCCGCGCAGTTGCTGGGCCGCAAGCAGCCCATGATCAACGCGCTGGCCCGTCTGGGTGGCATGCAACCCGGCGAGTTGCCCAAGAGTGTGGCGGCGTTTGGCATCACCGGCGGCATCGGCCAGTTGTTTTCCACCCACCCGCCGCTGGAAGATCGCATTGCCGCGCTGCAAAACGCGCAGGTTTGAAGGGCGCACGAATTCAAGAGTCAGGTCCCCCGGTAATTCAACCCCAGCAGTGGTTCGGCCACGCTGGGGTTCCTTTTTGGAGTCTGGGCTAGACTTGCCGCATGGATCTTTCAACCTGGCTCACCTTTTTTGCGGCCTCCTGGGCCATCAGCATTTCACCCGGACCGGGTGCCATTGCCTCGATGAGCGCCGGGTTGAACCACGGCTTCAGATACGGCTACGTGACGATTTTTGGTCTGGTGCTGGGCATCTGGTCGCAACTACTGATCGTCGGTGTCGGGCTGGGGGCACTGATGGCCACCTCCAGCACCGCCTTCACGGTGGTCAAGTGGTTGGGCGTGGGCTATCTGGTGTGGCTGGGTATCCAGCAGTGGCGCGCACCGGCACGACCCATGGTGGCGCTGTCGGACACTGGCGAGGTGGTGACCCAGCGTACGCTCATCATCAACGCCTGGATGATCAATGTGGTCAACCCCAAGGGCACGGTGTTTTTGCTGGCGGTGGTGCCGCAGTTCATCAATGTGCATCACCCGTTGACGCCGCAGTACCTGATCATCGGTGCTACGCTGGCGTTCACCGACATGGTGGTGATGTCCGGCTACACCATGCTGGCCTCGCGCGTGCTGGGAGCGCTGAAAAAACCATCGCACATCCGCGCCATGAACCGCACCTTTGGCAGTCTGTTTGTGATTGCCGGGTCGCTGCTGGCGCTGTTCAAACGCGCGGCCTGAGCTTTTTATCCTTTTTAGCTGCTATGCATGTCGTCGCTTCTGCCAGGGAGATTGAGCCCACAGGTTGATGGCGTATTGACGAAGCCTCCGTCAATGGGTATCGGTGAAGAAATCAATATTTCGCACCAACCTGATCCTGAAAAGAATCGCTGTGACGCGCACACAGAAGCCTGACGATATGTTCTGCAAAACCTCGGATCGTCTCTGCTTCGGCTGGGTCCAGCTCAGCCTTCTTTGGGCTACTTTCAGCGGATGACTTTTCAGGATGAACGTAATGCGACTCCAATTGACCCCCAACGGCATCATGAATGATTTTGTTGTCCATAGTTTGTATCGGTGTTTCCGTTCAGATTGCACATGAAGTTTCCGAAACATGCGTTTTCAGGTGTGGCAGACGCCCGCCAACTCTCAAACCAGTGTCCAGAAAAAGCCGGTTGTCGACTTGAGACTGATGATGTCAACTTGCGCTGCTGGAAACAATCAGGCAGTTCTGAAAATGACTCAGGAAATCCCTAGGGCTGGTGTGGGTAAACAAAGGTCACGAAGACTCTTTGTAAACGGGATTTCAACTGACCAATCCACGCTGCATGGCGTAGCGAACCAGCTCTGCCAGGCTGGAGATATTCAACTTGTCCATCAGCTTGGCTTTGTGGGTGCTGATGGTCTTGTTGCTGACGCAAAGTTGTGTGGCGATGTCGTTGACGCTGCTGCCGGCGACCAGCAGGGTAAAAACCTGCATTTCCCTGTCAGTCAACACAAAATGGGGTGCACTTTGCGACGCTGGCGTGTCCTCGAACACCATTTGTTCAGCCATGCCAGGCAAGATGTACGTTTTCCCCGCAGCCACTGTGCGAATGGCTGGCAAAAGGATATCTAGGTCGCAGTCTTTGGTGATGTAACCGAAAGCGCCAGCCTTGAGTGCCCGCATGGCTATGGACGGTTCGTTGTGCATGCTCAAGACGAGTATTGGCAGACCTGGCCAGGATGCCTTGACGCGCTCGATCAACTCTGAACCGCTGACACCGGGCATGTCCAGATCCATCAGCAGCACATCGGGCACTGAACGCGCCAGGAACGCCAACAATTCATTTCCATTGGAGGCTTCACCCATCACCTCAAAATCGGCAACCTGCTGAAATATTTGTTTGAGGCCACTGCGCACAATGGCATGGTCGTCGGTGATCAGGATACGAATCGTCATGTTGCCCCCCCGGAAGGTGTATTTCTGGGGATCGTCAACCGAACAGTTGTGCCCTGTGCAGGGGTGCTTTCGATGTCCAGTATGCCGCCCAGCGCAATAGCACGCTCGCGCATGCCCAACAGGCCGAAAGACTTCAACCCCTTGGCCTTCTCCACATCAAAGCCAATGCCGTTGTCATGAATTTCAAGGACAAGCTCATCCGCATCGTCGAGCGTCACACCCACTTTGCTGGCCTTTGCGTGCCGGATGGTATTGGTAATCGACTCCTGGACGATGCGATAAACCACGATGGAGCGTGTCTCATCCATTGCGATATCGAGTTCCGGCAAATCAAGATCAAATGACAACCCGGCGTCCTTTGAAAATTCGTTGCATAAGGACTCGAGGGCATGCTTGAGCCCCGTATCCAGCGCGGTCGGGCGCAGAAACAGCACCACATCGCGCACGTTGCCAATGCCCCGGTCCAGCAAGGCCTTCATGTCAACCACCACTTTGGGCAGCGCTGGGTCCAGCGAACAAAATCGCATCTCCATCAGCAACAGACTCATGCGAAGCCCTGTCAGCACCTGCCCCAATTCGTCGTGGATCTCTCGCGCCACGCTCTTTCGCTCGCGCTCACGGTCCAGTTCATTCTGCACAACCAGTTCGCGTAGCCGTTGGCGAGAGACACCCAGCTGAACTTCCGCGCGGTGAATGGCCAGCTCTTCCTCGGCGAGTTTGCGCTCGGTGATGTCGATCAGCATGCCAATCATTTCCTCGCCACCGGCCCACAGGAGACCGGCATGGAAGGCATACCATCCGACATCACCACTTTTGCGCATCAGCTGCAATTCAGTGCGGAAAGTGTCACCGCGCTGCACGGCGGGGAAAAGCTGCTCGACCATCGCAGCATAAGCTTCTTCGCCTGGATAACACTGGCGCATGGGGCAGTCGTTTAATTCACCGTCGGCGTAGCCAAGCATCCGGTTGAAGGCGTTGTTGGACCAGAGAATCTTCCGGTCAAGAATCTTCACGATACCGACCAGATCACTGCTGAGAATGGACGCCTGTTCTTCCAGCAGGCGCGCGACCTGAATCTCCGCCAGTTTGCGTGATGTGATGTCGTCATGCGCGACCACCACACCTTGCCCCGACCCGATCAACGGATAGACATTCATGCGAAACCAGCGCTCCTTGTTGGAGGAATCGCCACGGTAGTCCAGCGTAAAGTTATCCAACTCCTTGTTCAGGACCGCTTCAATGCCGGCCCACGCGGCAACCGCGTCGTCACCGCTGGGTCGCCCTTCTGCCGCTGCGCTGACATCCCGATAGCTCACCCCCAGCGATGCTCTTTCCAGATTGGGTTCCTGAGCGAACCGGTTCCACGCCTCATTGACCGTTGAAATCACCCCCTTGTGGTCAAGTACGGCAATGTGCGCCGGGATGGAATTCAAAATGGTCTGCGTAAAGGCATCTCGCTCACGCAACAACTCAATTTCAATCAGGGACCCCAGCTCAGACGCAGAGGCCAGCTCCTCGGGGATCCACGGCAGACTCGTGCCGCTCACCGTGGTCAGATACAGGGCAAACGATTGCCGCGGCGAAAGGCGTCCAGCTGCATCCGCCACGTGGGCCTGATCCGGGTTGCCGCTCCAGCGCACCGTGTGGATTTGCTCCAGGCGAAACCAGATCATGCCGACTTCCGGTTTGCCCGGAACGGACACAAACAAGGCGCCGGCGACGCCACCATCGACGTACTTCACGTCTAGATCTTGCTGAATCGAGTTGGTGGAAAAGAGCGCCGGGTCACCGACGCGTTCGCGCCGGCGCTGCTGGAGTTGCTTGATCTGCTGCGTGCTTGGGGTGTATCCGATGACCTGGATGTCATCATCAATCTGTAGCGCAAAACCGTCGGCATTGACCACGCTCAGCAGTTCGCTGGACCTGCCCTGGCGCATCAGTATTCTGAAGTCAATTTGCCTGATCATTTCCACGAGCCGTCGCCGCCGCATGACCAAATCAAGTTCCAGTTCGCGGCGTTGTCGTATCAATCTGCCCTGAATCAACGAGGCAAGGTCTTCACACAGCCAGCCCAGTGTGTCGCGTTCCGGCGCCGAAAAGTACCTGGGACCACTCTTGTGCTGGCAAGACAGAAGTCCCCATAAGGCGCCTTCAACGACCAGCGATCCCACCAGGGTTCCGCCAACGCCCATGTTCTTCAAATATTCGATATGGATCGGTGACACGCTTCGCAAGCTCGACCCCCCCAGATCAATCGACCGCCCGTCACCGCGGGTGATCAGCGCCGATGGCTCGTACAACGCGTCTGAAATCTGGCGGATCCTGCTTGACTTGAAAAGTTCACGGGCCTGACTCGGAATGTCCGAGGCCGGAAAGTGCAACCCGAGGTAAGGCTCAATGTTGTCAATACACGCCTCGGCAATGACCTCGCCGTTCCAGTCCTTGTCAAACTGGTAGATCATGACCCGATCAAACCCGGTGAGGTCTCGAACCAGGTCCGCTGCCGCATTGATGATGGGCGTGATGTCGGAGAAAGTTCGCAGATGTGCAATCGCCTGGCGGCATTGGTAGTGCAATTTGTCCGGCACGCTACCGTCCCCGGGGGGTTCGATGTCGATCAGCCACTGCCCGTTGGTATTGCGGTGTGATCGGGCCGTCCAGGATCTGCCGTTGAGTTCCAGTGGCACCAGTGGCCACAGCTTGTCGTCCGCAGGGGTCAGCAGGTCACCAAGCACGCTGGCCGCCAGAAAGTGGTCCGCAGGCTGGCCCAGCATGCGCTCTGGCGCGACGCCCAGAATCGTCTGGCAGGATTCACTGGCTGCTTCCACCGTCAGAGACTGGGCATCCAGTACCAGCAAGGCCCCATGTGGCTGAACAGCCCCCGGAAACCGGATCGGCTCCGAATCACAGCTGAGGATGTCACTGATGCTGATCATGCGAATGCCCCGGTGGCACCAACGGCCTCAAGCTGTTGCAGGCAGGCTTCCATATGGTTGTGGATGGCATCAAACGCGCTGGTGGCCGTGGCCGCGGCGAGTTCGATCTCCTCGGTGTCACGATGGCGGTCGGCAAATTGTAAAAAATCCTCCCACTTTTGAGCTGACGTGTCGCGGTACACGCGGAAATAGGCGGTTGGCAATGGCGCTATCGGCAGTGCCTGCAACAGCCGCGCAATCATCAGACCACCCTGTGTTGAGCCTTCAATCACATAGAGCACACCCACCAGGGCGCCGATCGTCCGCGGCACCGGAAACTTCTTGGCGATCCCCATGGGCGAGCGCCCAAGTGCTGCCAGATCCGAGTCCAGCGCCCAGACCTTGAGACGCGACTGGTAGTCAAACAGCCCGGGGTGCTGGTCAAGAAACGCCAGAATGCCTTCCTCGGCACGTTGCTGGATGCCATGAAGGGCTGCCAATGCATTGCCATATTGCACCACCGTCAGGTCCGGTTGCAGCAGCGGTGCCAACAGCGGGTGATGGTCAAGCACGTGATGCGGCTGCTTCGTCGCCTGACGAAGGTGACGATGCATCACTGAGCCTGAGAAATCAACCGTCATGGCAGGAATACCTTTTCAAAATTTCACTAGCCCCAAACCAAGAGTGTCCATCAGGAAGTTTATGGTGTTTTATCAAGCATAAAAAAACTACACAAATAATAGCTATAAGCCTTTTTCAGATAAGGGCTAGAGGCCAATTTAACCAATAATTAGCCAACGCATCGCCGCGCCAGCGCCTCAGCCAGTTTGATGCCATCCACCGCCGCCGACAGGATGCCGCCCGCGTAACCTGCGCCTTCACCACCAGGATACAGGCCTGTCGTGTTGATGCTCTGGAAATCGTCGCCGCGCGGCATGCGCAAGGGGCTGGAGGTGCGGGTTTCGACCCCGGTCAGCACCGCGTCGGGCATGTCAAAGCCCTTGATCTTCTTGCCAAAGGCGGGCAGCGCCTCGCGCAGCGCGGCAATCGCATAGTCGGGCAAGGCCTGGTGCAAGTCGCCCAGTTTCACTCCCGGCTGGTAAGACGGCAGCACGCTGCCAAAGTTGCTGGATGCCTCGCCGCGGATGAAGTCGTCCACCAGTTGCCCAGGTGCTTCGTAATTGCTGCCGCCCAGGACAAAAGCGCGTGATTCGAGCTGGCGCTGCAGGTTGATGCCCGCCAGAGGGTGCACGGCCGGCGCATCATTTGCTCTTAATTCAAGAGCTTCCTGCGCATACTGAATGCCGGTTAGAGGCCCAAAAAATTCTAAAAATGCGGCGGTGTCATGCGGGTAGTCTGCAGGCTCAATGCCCACCACCAGCCCGGCGTTGGCATTGCGCTCGTTGCGCGAATACTGGCTCATGCCGTTGGTCACCACCCGGCCGAGCTCGGATGTAGCCGCCACCACGGTGCCGCCCGGGCACATGCAAAAGCTGTACACGCTGCGGCCATTTTGGGCGTGGTGCACCAGCTTGTAGGCCGCCGCACCCAGCACCGGGTTACCCGCATGGCGACCCCACAGCGCGCGGTCGATCACGCTTTGCGGGTGCTCAATGCGAAACCCCACCGAAAACGGTTTGGCCTGCGTCGCCACACCACACCCGTGCAGCATGGCAAACGTGTCGCGCGCGCTGTGGCCCAGGGCCAGGATGACCTGGTCGGCACGCAACGCATACGTCTGACCGGTGGCCTGGTCCAGCACGCTCAGGCCGCGCACCTGCCTTGTGCTGCTACTGGTTTCCACGTCCAGATCCGTCACCCGTTGCTCAAAACGGATTTCGCCACCGAGCGCGATGATGCGTTCGCGCAGGTTTTCCACCACCTTGACCAGCTTGAAGGTGCCGATGTGCGGGTGCGCTTCGACCAGAATCTCGGGCGGCGCGCCAAAATTCACAAACTCGGTCATCACTTGGCGGCCCAGGTGGCGCGGGTCCTTGATCTGGCTCCATAACTTGCCGTCGGAGAACGTGCCGGCACCCCCTTCGCCAAACTGCACGTTGCTCTCGGGGTTGAGCACATGTTTGCGCCACAGGCCCCAGGTGTCGTTGGTGCGCTCGCGCACCTTGCGACCACGCTCCAGCACGATAGGTTTGAAACCCATTTGTGCCAGCGTCAGCGCCGCAAACATGCCGCAGGGGCCAAATCCCACCACCACCGGGCGCAGCGACAGGTTAGCTGGTGCTGTTGCGACCAGCCGGTAAGCCATGTCGGGCGTGGGCTGAATATGCGGGTTGGCCTGGAAGTGCTCTAAAAGCGAGGTTTCCAGCGCCGGGTCGCTCAGGGTGATGTCAACGATGAACACTGCCAGCAGTTCGGCTTTGCGTGCATCAAAGCTGCGTTTGAAGACATGCAGGTCGTTGATCGCCGTTACATCCACACCCAGTGCCTGCGCACACAGGCGTTTGAGGGCATCTATGGGGTGATGGATGGGCGCGCGGTCCGCGTCGGTCTCAGAGGGCGCATCCGCCGCGCGTCGGGTAACCACGGGCAAAGCGGGTAGGGGGAGTTTAAGTTCAGTCAGGCGAATCATGGCGGGCTCGTGGTTATCAAGCAGGGGGCCGATGATAAAGCCGCCCCGGCATCCGACCGCGAGCGGTTGGCGGGACGCTCAAGTTGGCAAAAAGCCTTCGACAGACAGATAACGCTCGCCCGTGTCGTAATTGAAGCCCAGCACGGTGGCCCCCGGCGCAATGTCTGGCAGTTTTTGCGCAATGGCGGCCAATGTGGCACCGCTGGAGATGCCTACCAGCAGTCCTTCTTCTGTCGCGCTGCGCCGGGCAAAGTCGCGGGCGATCTCGCCGTCCACCTGGATGACGCCGTCGAGCAGCGCCGTATTGAGGTTCTTGGGGATGAAGCCCGCGCCAATGCCCTGAATCGGGTGAGGGGCGGCCGCCCCGCCCGAGATCACCGGCGAGGCGGACGGCTCCACCGCATACACCTTGAGCTGCGGCCACTTGGCTTTCAGGACCTGCGCCACGCCGGTGAGATGGCCGCCGGTGCCCACGCCTGTGATCAGCACGTCGATGCCTTCGGGAAAATCCGCCAGGATTTCCAGCGCGGTGGTGCGTGCATGGATTGCCGGATTGGCCGGGTTGTCAAACTGCTGCGGAATCCATGAGCCGGGTATCGTCAGCGACAACTCATAGGCGCGGGCAATGGCGCCTTTCATGCCTTTTTCACGCGGGGTCAAATCGAAACTGGCACCATAGGCCAGCATCAGGCGGCGGCGCTCCACGCTCATGCTGTCGGGCATCACCAGAATCAGTTTATAGCCTTTGACAGCTGCCACCAGCGCCAGCCCGACACCGGTGTTGCCCGAGGTGGGTTCGATGATGGTCGCGCCCGGCTGGAGGTCACCCGATTTCTCGGCCGCTTCGACCATGGCCAGTGCAATGCGGTCCTTGATGGAGCCGCCCGGGTTGGTGCGCTCGGATTTGACATACACCTTGTGCGTGGTGCCAAACAGGCGGTTGATGCGGATGTGTGGCGTGTTGCCAATGGTTTGCAGGACGTTGTCGGCTTTCATCAGGGCTCCAGAAGAAGTTCACGCGCGGTGGTTGGATCAAGCTATTTTGAACCAGTTGTTCTGCCCTTCTGGGAATAAGCTTATGCCGATGCGCATGGCCAGGCGGGTGGCTGACCGCGCCCGGACAGGTTAGCCGCGATAATGCGCCTGTGAAGCCCGCCAGACTGCCGCTGGTGCAATTCTGGAAACAGAGCACTGGAGGAACGTCCGGACTGCATAGGGCAGCGTAGCAGCTAACGGCTGTCCACTGAAAGGTTGCAAGACTATAAGGTGAGGATTAGAGCAACAGAGACGAGTCGCAGCGGGGCAACCTGTTGCGGGTGAAACGGGCAATCTCTACGCGCAGCAATACCAAGTAGGCCAGCGTTGATGGGGCCCCCAGAGCTGGCGGGTAGGTAGCACCGAGCTGTTGGGTGACCAACAGCCCAGATTAATGGCAGTCACGTATGGGGTAACCCAGACGCACAGAATCCGGCTTATCGGTGGGCTTCACACTTTTATATTTGCAGCACTTGGCCCAGGTGCTCCAATGGCTGGAGCCCGATTAACCTCTTGCCAGCAGCGACTGACCGAGCGCAAACACCGAGTTGGGTGCTGTCGTGCGCACGGTCTGTGCCGAAGGTTTCTTGAACACACCCCGGTTGGGCGCGGGTTTTTGTTCGATCTTCACGCCCTTGGCCAACTGCTCCAGCACCAGACTGCGCAGCGTGACTGACTGCATGAACTCAAACACCTTGGCGTTCATCGAATCCCACAGGTCTTGGGCCATGTCCTTGTTGGCAGACGCGTCGGCTGGCTTGACTTCGGGCGCAGCGTCTTCCACCGCGCCAATGATGTCGGCCACGGTGATGGCATCGGTGCGGTGACCCAGCGTATAGCCGCCGCCTGGGCCGCGGGTGCTGTGCACCAGACCTTGCTGGCGCAATTTGCTGAACATCTGCTCCAAGTACGACAGCGAAATCTGCTGGCGCGCGGAGATGTCAGACAGCGGCACCGGTCCGAGCTTTTCGCGCAGGGCGACATCAATCATGGCGGTGACGGCAAAACGGCCTTTGGTACTTAAACGCATCTTTATTCCTCCTGTCGGTGTCTTTGAAGATGACACGGATCAAACTATAAAGTTCAACTCACTTCGCGTAAATTCGTATTTAAGACTATTAAACTTCGAAAAAAACGAATAATCAGCTCCGTACATGAGGCCACTTTCATGAACTTCAAGCATCTTTATTATTTTTGGGTGACTGCGCGCGCGGGCGGCATCATGCGTGCGGGTGAACAATTGCACACCACGCCGCAGACCATTTCAGGCCAGATCAAGCTGCTGGAAGACTGGCTCGGGCGAGACTTGTTCCGCAAAAGTGGGCGACAACTGGAGCTCACCGACCATGGCCGTCTGGCACTCGGGTATGCCGACCAGATTTTCAGCCTCGGGCAAGACCTGGAAACCGCCTTGCGCCAGGTGCGCGGCGCGCAAAAGCGGCTGGATTTCCGGGTGGGCGTGTCTGATTCGGTGTCCAAGTCAGTGGCCTATCGCTTGCTGGAGCCTGCACTGTCCCTGGATCAACCGGTCAAACTGCTGGCCAGCGAGGGCAAGTTTGACGACTTGCTGGCACAACTGGCTCTGCACCGGCTGGATCTGGTGATTGCTGATGAGCCGATGCCCAAGCGGGTCAGCGTCAAGGCATTCAACCACGCACTGGGTCGCAGTGACATGAGTTTTTTTTGCACCTCCGGGCTCAAAGCGCGTGTCAAGGGGCCGTTCCCCGGCTGTCTGGATGGCTTGCCGATGCTGGTGCCCGGGCCAACGTCATCCGTGCGGCGGCAGCTGGAAGGCTGGTTTGCACGGCACCGGCTGGTGCCGGTGATCGTTGGTGAGTTTGATGACGCCGCGCTGATGAAGGCGTTTGGCCGCGAAGGCCAGGGCGTGTTCATGGCGCCCAGCGTTCTGGACGAAGAAACCTGCGCCCAGTTTGATGCCTCGGTCATTGGTCGCACGGATGAACTGGTGGAGGAGTTTTACGCCGTGTCGGTGGAGCGGCGCATCAGCCACCCCTGCGTGCTGGCCATCACCGATGCTGCGCGCGGGCAACTCTTTGGTGTTTGATAGTGAAATCACTGTCCAGCCCTTATAGAATAAGCGTATGCCGCTACAAGAAATAAAGCACCCCGCCATCGATATTGATCTGCGCTACGCCACGCCGGACAACCTCACCGGCACCACGATCTACGAGCATGCCATCGCCTTTTTGCACAAGGACGCGCTGGCAGCGCTGGTGGTGGCGGCTGAACTGGCTGGCGCCCAGGGCTTGCGGCTGCGTGTGCTGGATGCGTACCGACCCTCTGCCGCGCAGTGGCGGCTGTGGGCGGCGCTGCCTGACCCGAGATTTGTAGCCGACCCGCGCGTGGGTTCGATGCACACCCGCGGTGTGGCCGTCGATCTGACGCTGTGCCAGGCAGACGGCACGCCGCTGGACATGGGTACCGCGTTTGACGAAATGACCGAGCGGTCCTGCCACGGCAACACCGACATTCCGGCGCTGGCGCAGCGCAACCGGGCGCTGCTGCTGGAATTGATGACTATCGCGGGCTGGGATCATCACCCCTACGAGTGGTGGCACTACAACCTGCCCGAGCCGACGCGCTACCCCCAGCTCAGCGATCAGGTCGAAGGTGAAAGCCTGATGCACACGCCCGGCTGATCCGGCAGGTGTTTAAAACCGCTCGTGCGCGGCCAGGTAGCGCCATTGGCCTTCTGGCAGATGCGCCAGCGTGACCCGGCCGATGCGCAGGCGCTTCAAGCTCACAATTTGCAGCCCGGCGCGTTCACACAGGTAAGCCGCCAGGCCCGGGTGCGCGCCCTTGACGGCAAAGCGCAACCGGGTGCAGCTCTCACCCGTGCTGTTGATGCTGACTTTCACCGGCGGCAGTGTGTCGCGTTCGCTCCCCGGTGGCGTGTTCATGCGGTGCAGCGCCTCAGGCGACACCTCGCCTTGCACTTCCACCACAAATTCATGTTCGATCAGCGCAGCGTCTTCGGTCAGCTTGCGCAGCACGCGCCAGTCTTGCGTGAACACCACCAGCCCGCTGGCGGCGGTTTCCAGCGGCACCGCGGCGGTGAGTTTGGCAAAGTGGCGTTTGAGCACCCGCTCACCGGACTCGTCCTGCGCCCAGTGCGTGGCGCTTTGCAGCAGGGTTTGCGCGGGTTTGACGCGCTTGTTGGCTGCGCCCAGCGGGGCCATGGCATCGAAGCCGGGTGGTTTGTGCAGCAGCAGCGTGACCTCGGCCAGCGCCATCGGATTGGCCTGCGGGTCCACCACCACGCTCTGGTCCAGCACCCTTGCCATCGGTTCTTCGACCACCTGGCCGTTGACCCGCACCCAGCCGCCTTCGATGATCTGCTCGGCCTCGCGGCGCGAGCAGTTGACCAGCGCCGCCACGTGTTTGGACAGGCGAAGTCCTTCCGGGGCAGGTGCGGCAGGTCGCTTTTTGGCGGGCAGGGGTTTGGCGGGTTTGATCATTGCGGGGGATGTTAACCGTGCAAGGACGCCGTTGACCTGGTGGGGTGCGGTTCAAGGTGATATCGGCGAGATGTTGGGTTGTAGGTGATGGCGAGGCGCGTGTCGGTTGCGATTCAAGCTGGTGTGGGGTCTCTCGCAACCTACGCTTCATGTCAAACCCGGCACGGCGACTGGGTGATGCGCATGCGGTTTCGGGGTGAAAACACGCGCGAAACCAAAGTGTCAGAACGCGCACGACTGTCGGCGCGCGCCTTTCACCCCGAAGCCCGGTCGCATCACCCAATCACCGCGCCTGACCATTTTTGGTCAAAGCCTTTCTCGCCAACCGATTCGCCTTGGTTTGCCGCCTGGTCTAGCCTACCCTGCCCCGGCTGTCCATGAATTTCCCCTTCCAGCCGACTAAAACCGCATCAAATCAGTCGGGTGATGCGCTTTGCGGAGGTCAAGGAGGAGGTCGCGTAGCGGCCGGGGGACACGTAGCAAAGCGCATCGACCGACTGATTGGGGGCAAGCACTGGCGTGTCACCGATGTCCCAACATCTCTACTTTTGAAACGCATCGGTCTGAGTCACTCATCCGACCTTGTGCGTTTGGGGCCCACTCAGATCAATACGTCCGCTGCGCTGCGATGCGCGCCACATGCGCCAGCAGCGAGCGTTTAGCCACTGGCCACATGCGTTCGGGCACGTCGGCGTAGGCCAGCGCCAGCCAGTCGTCAGGCGTGCCGTCGGGCAGGGTCTGCATGGCGGTCATGACTTTGGCCTCGCGCTGCAGGCGGTGAGCCTTCAGGCGGGCGATGGCTGCCAGCGCCTCATCCTCCGGCCCGCCGATGACATAGCCGTGGGCGGGCAGGATGAACTTCAGGTCCAGTTCGGTGCAGGTCTGGCTGAGCAGATCCAGCGAGGTAAGGTAGTCGTTCATGTCGCCGTCCGGCGGGTCCACCACCGTGGTGCTGCCGTTCAGGATGTGGTCGCCGGAAAACAGCAAACCGTCCTGCAACAGCACCAGACACAGGTGGTTGGCGGCGTGGCCAGGTGTGTGGATGACTTGCAGGGTGTGGCCAGAGTTGTATGCCAAATCACCCTCCAGCCCTTTTGCAGTAAGCGTGAGCAGCTCATGATTTGAGAGTGACCTGTCTGGCTTGAACGTGCTGGCCGCGCGTGCGGTGGGCGCGCTGGGCAAGCCCAAAATGGGCGGGCCACTGGAGGCCTGCGCGCTTGCATCGGTCACGGAAGAGTCGGCGAGCGGCCCGGCACTGGCCTGTAGCGCGGCGCTTTGGCACATGGCCTGCAAGGGTCGTGCGCCGGGCGAATGGTCCGGGTGTGAATGCGTGCAGACAATCATGCGGATGTCGCCGCCTGCCGCGCGCCACAGCTTGTCCAGATGCTCGGTGTCGGCCGGACCAGGGTCGATGACGAGGTAACCGGTCGTCGGGTCGCCCACCAGGTAGCTGTTGGTGCCAGGGCCGGTCATGGCACCGGGATTGGGGGCGGTCAGGCGCTGCACGTTTCTCAGCAGCGGCACCACGCGCTCGCTCTGCCAGTCCAGCGGGTGCACGATCTGGCCATGCGGGCACACCAGCGCCAGTTCGCCAAACGGCATCTCGTGCTCCATGTAGCGCACTTCGCGCCCGGCCAGCAGCCCGGCGCGCGGGCAACTGGTCCACAGCGGCTCCTCGGTCTCGGCGCAGGCCTGCAGCAGCGCGGCCACGTATTTGAAAGCCAGCAGACGCTCCAGCGTGCGAACGGTCGGGAAAATCATGAAAAAGTTGCCTGCCGCGTGGCGCGCCAGCGCATCCGCCGGGCGCAGCCAGACCGGCTCAAATTGCTCGGATTCGTCAGCCACCGGCGATTGACCGTCGGGCATGCGTGCCACCAGAAACGGCACGTCAAAGCGTTTGGCCAGGTCGCGGTCGGTGATCCAGCGGGCCAGCACAAACACCTCGTCAGCCGCCAGGGTCAGCCCGCGCGCGGCGCATTGGGCGAAAAAGTCGCGCTGGCGGTCCAGCGCATCAATGTCAGCCTGGTTGGCCCAACTGCCATCGGCATGGCGCGCCAGCAACACACCGAGTTCCTCCAGGCTTTCGCGGATGGCAGCGATGGCTTCGGTCAGATGCTCGTCGCGTTGCCCGCTGCGGCGGGTCGCCATGTGGTGGTGGTGCGCATCGGCCGCATCCACTCCACCACCTGGAAACACATACGCGCTGGGTGCAAAGCTGGCGGTGGCCGAGCGGCGCGTCATCAGCACTTCCAATCCATCGGCGCTGTCGCGCAGCAGCAAAACAGTGGCCGCCAGGCGTGCGGGTGCGGGCGTGCGGGCGGGGTGCAGAAGTTGGGTGGGGCGTGGCATGGGCAAATGATATCGATACGGAGTCACGCTTAGATGGTGAGACTTTCTATTTCAGCTCAGTCCATCGCATGACTTGGATCAATAGGCGAGCGCAGGAATCACATTCAGTCGATTTGTCAGGGCTGTGGGTTGGGCGCAGGTCGGGGGCGATTTCAAAAAGCGAAGCGTATGAGCCCCTGGCCTGCGCCCAGCCCGCAGCCCGGGTTTAACCTGCAATGATTCATAAAGAGGTGCAGATCGGTATCTCAAGCTCCATAGATAATGCCCCCATGCGCATCCCCTTTACCAAAATGCAAGGTGCCGGCAACGACTTTGTGGTGCTGGACGAAACCCGAACCCGCTACGGCCTCACGCCTGCGCACTACCGTTTCCTGGCCGATCGCCACTTTGGCGTGGGTGCCGACCAGATCCTGACGGTGCGCGCCTCGAACATGTCGGGGATTGATTTTTCGTACGTCATCCACAACGCTGACGGCGGCGAGGTGGAGCACTGCGGCAATGGTGCGCGCTGTTTTCTGGCCTTTGTGCGCCGCCAGGGCCTGACCGACAAGGACTTGGTCACCGTGCAGACCATGAACCGCCTGCTGCAACTGCGGATGCAGCCCGATGGCCGCGTCACGGTCGATATGCAAGCTCCAGACTTCGACCTGACGCGCCTGCCATTCACCACTACCGGGCAGCATTGCGAACTCACCGGTTCATGGCTTTATTGGCCTCTAGCCCTTGATATACAAGGGCAGGAAGCTTTTTTTAAGGTAGTGCTTTTGTCCATGGGCAACCCACATGCGGTGACGCTGGTGGACGATGTCGATAGCGCGCCGGTGCTCACTTATGGCCCGCTTGTCCAGAGTCTGGCGGCTTTTCCGCGCGGCGTGAACGTCGGTTTCATGCAGGTGGTGGACCGCAGCCACATCCGCCTGCGCGTGTATGAGCGCGGCGCGGGCGAAACGCTGGCATGCGGCACCGGGGCCTGCGCGGCGGTTGTTGCGGGGATCCGCCTCGGGCTGCTCGATGCCACGGTGGATGTTGAAACCCACGGTGGCACGCTGACGATTGCCTGGCAGGGTGCGCGTACTCCAGTGATGCTGACCGGGCCGGCCGTCACCGTTTTTGACGGCGACATTGAACTTCCCAACCTCTGATCACCATGTCCAATTACACCAACTTCCCCAGCGCCATCGGCAGCCCCATCACCGAAGAAGACATCGCCAACTACCTGGTCAACACGCCAGACTTTTTTGAGCGCCATGCCGAACTGCTGGCGGGCGTGCAACTCGCCAGCCCGCACAGCCAGCGCGCGGTGAGCCTGCAAGAGCGCCAGGCCACCTTGCTGCGCGAAAAGATTCGCATGCTCGAGCAGCGCATCATGGACATGATCCGCAATGTCAACGAGAACATGGTGCTGTCCGACAAGTTGCTGCAGTGGGCGCACACGCTGTTTCTCAACGCTGACCCGCAAAACCTGCCGCAACTGATTGCCAACGAGCTGGCGAACCAGTTCTCGGTGCCGCAGGTGGGCATCAAGGTCTGGGGCGTGGCACCGCAGCACCAGGGGTGTACCTTCGCCTGGGGCGTGAGTGACGATGCCAAGCTGTTCGCCACCTCGCTGACCGAGCCGTTTTGCGGCGTGAACACCGGGCTGGAAGCCATCAACTGGTTGCCTGACCCGCAGGCGGCGGTGTCGCTGGCGATTTTGCCGCTGCGTGGCCTGCCCGAGGCGGGCACGGCACACGGTGGTCTGGCCCCGGCTTTTGGCTTGCTGGTGCTGGCCTCGCCGGACGCGCAGCGCTTCAACAGCACCATGGGCACCGAGTTTCTGGCGCGCATTGCCGAACTGGCCAGCGCGGCCTTGTCGCGTCTGCGCTAACGCCTGACTCCTGAGCAGATCATGACCGACCCCTTGGTTCAGCGTTACCTGGACCATGTGCGCTTCGAGAAGCGGCTGGCCGAGCGCACTGTGGCGCTGTACACCCTGGATCTCGACAAGCTCGCTCAAAATGCTGCGCTGGCGGGTGTTGAACTGCCGCAGGTGCAGCCCAGCCATATTCGCCGCTGGGTGGCGCAGATGCACTCAAACGGACGCGGTGGTCGCGGCATCGCGCTGATTCTGTCGGGCTGGCGTGGTTTTTATACCTGGCTGGGGCGCGAAGGTGGCGTCGCCTGCAACCCGGTGACCGACGTGCGTGCCCCCAAAGCAGCCAAGCCGCTGCCCAAAGCCCTGGCGGTGGATGATGCCGTGCAATTGGCTAGCTACGAAGATGAGAGCACAAACCCCTGGCTGGAAGCGCGTGACGCGGCTCTGGTCGAGTTGCTTTACGGCGGCGGCCTGCGGCTGGCCGAAGTCACCGGGCTGGATGTGCTGGCCAGCACCAGCGCGCGCGGCTGGGTCGATTTGCAGGCGGGTGAAGCGCATGTGCTGGGCAAAGGCAGCAAGCGGCGCATCGTGCCGGTGGGGTCGCAGGCCGTGCTGGCGCTGCAGCGCTGGCTGCTCGTGCGCGATCAGGGTTTGCCCCGACCCTCAAAACCGACGGATGTCAATGACATTGCAGCCGCGCCACAGCCCGCCCTGTTCATTGGCCGCAACGGCACCCGGCTGTCGGCACAGTCGATCTGGAAGCGTCTGCGCTCGCGCAGCCTGCAGGCCGGGCTGGCCGTGCCGGTGCACCCGCACATGCTGCGCCACTCGTTTGCCAGCCATGTGCTGCAGTCCAGCAGCGATCTGCGCGGCGTGCAGGAGTTGCTGGGCCACGCCAATATCAGCACCACCCAAATCTATACCCGGCTGGACTTTGGCCATCTGGCCAAAGCCTACGACGCAGCACACCCGCGCGCCCACCTCAAGCCGACAGGTTCAAAATAGTGCGTTGCTTACATTCCATCAATCAAGGAGACCTATGCAAAAACAAATCAGTGTGATGTTGCCCAAGGGGGTGGAATTCACCTTTCATGTGCCTGAAGGTGAGCCGCTGGCACACGATGCGGCGCGGGCCTGGCTGGACCAGCAGTTCATCGAGCTCGAATGTGAGCCCTTGCGCGCCAGTGGCAAGGTGCTGACCGCCGACAAGGTGCTGGTGGTCACTCAGGCTGCCGGTGCGTTTCTGCTCGGCAATGCCAGCTGGGCGGCTGAATACGTTGCAGCCGTCAGTTCGGCACTGGACAAGCCGATGATCCAAGTGGACGTGCCGTCGATGGCCATCACCTACTGAATGAAAGCCATCCGCCTGCGACCTGGCAAAGAGCGCTCCCTGCTTCGCCGACACCCCTGGATTTTTGAATCTGCCATTGCCAAAGGCAGCGGTGACGTCGGTGAAACCGTGCGCGTGGAGTCGGCTGACGGCCAGTTTCTGGCCTGGGCGGCGTTCAGCCCGAGCTCCAAAATCCGCGCGCGGGTCTGGAGTTTCGATGAAGCCCAGCGCATAGATGCATCTTTTTTTATAGCTGCTTGCGCAGGTGCAGTAAGGGCTAGAGACCGATTTGACATAAAAAGCAATGGTGTGCGCCTGGTGCACGGCGAGTCCGACGGGCTGCCGGGCCTGATCGTGGACCGCTACGGCGACACGTTGGTGGCGCAATTCACCAGCGCGGGCGTGGAGCGCTGGAAAGACGTGATTGCCGATGCCTTGTTGGCCGCCACCGGCTTGACCAAACTGTACGAACGCTCTGATGCCAGTAGCCGGGCGCTGGAAGGATTGCCCGAGGCCACCGGCTGGCTGCGCGACTCGGGCGAGGTTGAAATGCTGCTGCAGGAGCATGACTGGCAACTGGCCGTGAACATCGCCGAAGGCCACAAAACCGGTTTCTACCTGGACCAGCGCGACAGCCGCAAACGCTTTTTTGACTACGCGAAACGGCTCAAGTTTGAGCGCGTGCTCAACTGTTATTGCTACACCGGCGGCTTCACCGTGGCGGCGTTGAAAGGCGGCGCGGTACACGTCACGTCGATTGACTCATCGGGTCCGGCGCTGGAAAAAGCCGCCGCCAATGTGGCGCTGAATGGTTTTGCGCCAGATCGGGTGACTTTCATGGACGCCGATGTCAACGCCTCGCTGCGCGAGTTCATCGAGCAGGGCCGCACCTTTGATGCCATCGTGCTTGACCCGCCCAAGTTTGCGCCGACCGTGGCGCACGCCGAACGCGCCGCACGCGCCTATAAAGACATCAACCGGCTGGCCTTCAAACTGCTGGAGCCGGGCGGCGTGTTGTTCACCTACAGCTGTTCGGGTGGCATCAGCGCCGACCTGTTTCACAAGATCGTGGCATCGGCGGGTTGCGATGCCGGGGTCGACGGCTATATCCATGAGCGTATGGGCGGCGCGCCGGACCATCCCATGACCATCCATTTTCCCGAGGGCGAGTACCTCAAGGGGCTGGTGGTGATGCGTAAGCAGGTGTAGAACAGATCATCGTTACACTGGCTGCCTTTCAACCTGTACCCATCATGAGTCTGATTCCTGCCACCATCCTCACCGGTTTTCTCGGATCCGGCAAAACCACGCTCCTCAAACGCGTGTTGTCGGAGGCGCATGGCCAGAAAATCGCCATCATCGAAAACGAGTTTGGTGAGGAAAACATCGACAACGACATTCTGGTGACCGACTCCCAAGAGCAGATCATCCAGATGAGCAACGGCTGCATCTGCTGCACCATCCGCGAAGACCTGCGTGAAGCCCTGCAGCTTCTGGCCGCCAAAAAGCGCCAGGGCCTGCTGGACTTTGACCGTGTGGTGATTGAGACCACCGGCGTTGCCGACCCGGGCCCGGTGGCACAGACCTTTTTCATGGACGACGAGATTGCCGAGAGCTATTTGCTGGACTCGATCCTGACGCTGGTGGATGCCAAACACGCCAACCAGCAGCTCGATGACCGCCAGGAAGCGCGCCGTCAGGTGGGTTTTGCCGACCAGATATTCATCAGCAAGACCGACCTGGTCAGCGCCGAAGAGGTGGCCGACCTGCAGCACCGTCTCAAGCACATGAACCCGCGTGCGCCGCAAAAAGCCGTGCATTTTGGCGAGGTGGCGCTGTCAGAGGTGTTTGACCTGCGCGGTTTCAACCTCAATACCAAGCTCGACATCGACCCGGATTTCCTCAAGGAAGACGACCACGACCATGACCATGCGGGTCACGACCATGCACCGGGCGAATCCTGCAACCACCTGTCGCACCAACATGGCCACCACCACGCGCATGACGATGACGTGAAAAGTTTTGTGTTCCGCTCAGACCGCGCGTTTGATCCGGCCAAACTGGAAGACTTTTTGGGGGCGGTGGTCAACATCTACGGCCCGCGTATGTTGCGCTACAAAGGTGTTCTCTATATGAAAGGCACCGACCGCAAGGTGATTTTCCAAGGGGTGCACCAGCTGATGGGCAGCGACCTGGGCCCCGCCTGGGGTCCGGACGAAAAGCGTTGTAGCAAAATGGTGTTTATCGGTATCGATCTGCCCCAGGACATTTTTTTGCAAGGGATGGAGCAGAGCCTTGTCTGAGTTCGTCTTTTAACCTTGCCCCCGAAGAGTGATGTTTGTCTCGCTTTTGCAACTGATGGGTTTTTCAACGGCAGCGCCGGTACACTCGCGCGCCGAAGAGGAAGCGCCTCCCAAGGTCGTCAAAACGCAGACCCAATCCGCCGCAGAGCAGGAAGCCCTCACATTCCAACCCAAAGATTTCCACAAAATCGCCAGGAGACCACCCGTGAAAGCGCCAGCCGTTAAACCGAAAGCTGTACCCGCCAAAGCGGTTGCCGCCACCAAGCCAGCTCCTGCTGCCAAAGCCGTCAAAACGGTCACGGCAAAAAAGGTGACTGTGGCGCCTCCTGTCGTACCCCTCATATCTGCCAGTCAGTCGGTTGCCAAGCCCGCGGCCAAACCCGCAGCCAAGCCAGCCGTTAAAACACCCGCCGCCAAGGCCCCCGTGGCCAAGGCACCCGTCGTCAAAAAAGTGGAGTCGGCCAAAAAGGCTGAGCCTGTCAAAGCGGTGCCAGCCGCACCACCGACCCCGCTCCGTTCCAAAAAGAAGTCTGAACCTGTGACTACCATTGATCCAACTGCCAACGTGACGTCCTCTGGAAAAACCGCCAAAACGCTCAAATCCGCCGAGCCAGTGGCTGCGGCTAAGGCCGCCCCTGTGGCACCGCCCATGACGGCGCTGGGGGTGCCGGTGCGCTCGGGCCGACCGTCGTCCCGGCTGGCCCAGCTGACCGTGCCCTCGATGGCGCAGTCGGTGGCCTCCACGGCAGCCAAAGCCAGTTTCACGCAGATGACCGCTGTGCAACCCATCGTCTCGCCGCTGGCCTCGGCCGTGAAGAAGGACCCCAAACTAGCCAACAATTGGAAGAAAAAGCCGGTGGACGAGTTGACGGATGCCGAGATCATGGCCATGTCGGATGACGACTATATGAACGACACCCAGATGGCGTTTTTCCGGCTGAAACTGGTGGTACTGAAGAACGACATCCTGAGCAACGCCGGTGAAACGACCGAGCATCTGCGCGAAGACACCGTGGTGGTGCCCGACCCCGCTGACCGCGCCACCATTGAAGAAGAACACGCGCTGGAGTTGCGCACTCGCGACCGCGAGCGCAAGCTGCTCAAGAAGATCGAGCAGTCCATCAACCGCATTGACGCGGGTGACTATGGCTACTGCGACGAAACCGGTGAGCCCATAGGTGTTGGCCGACTGCTGGCGCGTCCAACGGCTACCCTGTCGCTGGAGGCCCAACAGCGCCGCGAACTCAAGCAGAAGATGTTTGGAGACTGACGCGGCCAGCCAGACGCGTCACTGCGGATAAAGTGTATCGATGGCGACCAAAGACACTCCCAACGGGCTGCTGGCCAGAGTCGCTAATTTTGTGCGTAGTCCGGCTGCCGACGCACCACCGGTTAATGCGCCCGACGAGGGTGAAACCGGCAAGCAGGCCATCAAGCGCATGATCGAGCGCAAGGCGCACAACGATGCGGTGCGCCGGCGTGAATTCAGTCAACTGAGAAAGCTGCGGGCAGCATCCCCGGCGGCACTGTCGGAAATGGCGGCGCGCGCCTCGTTTTTCCAGGACAGCTCCAGTTATCCAGTGTCCGAAGGACGCGAGTCCACACTGAAGAAAATCGACGAGATCGAAGCCCAGATGTCCAAGCAGTGGTGGAAAGGGCAGCAGGGCAAAACCCCTGAAACCACTCCTCCCGGCGTACCCGTCATGCGCCCGCAAGTGCCCTCACCCCGTATGATTGAGTCTCAGCTGGAGACCTGCAACACCTTTGCGCCAACCATGCCCACCAATCTGGGTGAGTCTGCGTTGACCATTCCCGGCCAGACCCCTGGCGACAAGAAGCTGGTCCAGCCGATCGTTAAAGTGCGCCCTGCAATGCCGCCCCAAGGCGCAGACCAGTTGGGCATCAGTGGTTTTTCCAGCTCCAAAATGGTGTCCATCGACATGGGCCAGGTCCTGTCAGACCCGGTGCTGGAAGATGCAGCCATTCGTTTTGCCAACAGTGATGATGCGGGAGCTGAATTTGTGCTCACCCTGGCACTCAAAGCCAACGCGGCATCACCGGCATCCAAAAACACCTGGACCCTGGCACTGCTGGACATGTACCGATCCACCGGGCAGCAGGCCAGCTATGACCGCCTGGCCCTGGAATATGCCCAGCGACCGGATCGGCTTGTGCGCAGCCAGAATTCTGCACAAAGACCTGCGGATGCGACCCAGGCCATCGTGCCCCCAGCGCACTCGGCATCTTCGCCAACCGGCTTTTCGGTCTGGCGTGCGCCTGTGGTGCTAGACAAACCATCGGTGGATCAGCTGCAGGGCAGTGTGGCCACGGGTCACTCGCACACCCGGCTGGATTGGCAGGCCCTGAAACTGGTCACCCCCGACGCTGCAGCGGCATTGGCTACCCTGATGGGGTACTGGTGTGAACAGCCTTTGACGCTGCAATTGGACAGCCTGGAAGTGCTTGATGACTTGCTGCGCGTCAACACCCCGGTAGGTGATCGCCAGGTGGCGCGTTTCTGGTGGCAACTGCGGATGAATGTGCTGCGTGTCCTGGGCTCACAGGATGAGTTTGAGCTGGTGTCGATGGACTACTGCGTCACTTACGAGGTGTCGCCGCCTGCCTGGCAAAGCCCACGCTGCCACCGCGCTTTTGGGCAGCTTGCCGATACGCCCGCGAAGCGCCTGGCGCAGGAAAGCGACCATGGCAACACTTCGGGTAGTCCAGTGACTGCCGCTATGCCTTTTGTGGATGCCAATGCCAGCCAAGTCGAGTTGGTGGGCGACGTGCTGGGTACGGTGGCTGAGGGTTTGCTGCCGTTGGAAGCTGCCTTGCAGGGCAATGCAGACCTGCTTGTCAACTGTGAGCGGTTGGTGAGGGTTGATTTTTCGGCGGCTGGCAGCATTCTGAACTGGGTAGCCAGTTCTCAAGCCGCCGGGACAAAGATCGAGTTTTGCCATTTGCCCCATCTGGTGGCAGCGTTTTTCAATCTGATCGGCATCAACGAGCACGCGCGTGTCACGGCGCGTGCCAACCTGGACACTTGACAACGGTATGGAACAATTTCATGGAACGACCATCATCAGCGTGCGTCGACAAACGCCTCAGGGTGTGCAGGTCGCCATTGGCGGTGATGGACAGGTGACTCTGGGCAACATCGTGGTCAAGGGCACGGCGCGCAAAGTGCGCAAGCTCTACCACGGCAAGGTGCTGGCGGGTTTTGCCGGGGCCACAGCCGATGCCTTCACGCTGTTTGAACGATTTGAAGCCAAGCTGGAAAAGCATCAGGGTCACCTGGTGCGCGCCGCCATTGAACTGACCAAAGACTGGCGCACCGACCGCGTGTTGCGACGTCTGGAAGCCATGCTGGCGGTAGCCGACCTGGAAGCCTCGCTGATCATCACCGGCAACGGCGATGTATTGGAACCCGAGAACGGCATCGTGGCGATTGGCTCGGGCGGTGCTTAT
Source organism: uncultured beta proteobacterium (assembly GCA_903905735.1). Taxonomy (GTDB): domain Bacteria; phylum Pseudomonadota; class Gammaproteobacteria; order Burkholderiales; family Burkholderiaceae_C; genus Rhodoferax. The sequence continues at coordinate 57,834 of CAIVHU010000133.1, read as the reverse complement.
GCCCAAGCCGCGGCCATCGCCATGCTCAACAACACTGAACTGTCGGCGACCGACATGGTCAAAAAGTCACTGGAAATTGCGGGTGAGATCTGCATCTATACCAACATGAATCACACGATTGAGAGTCTTTAACCCTTGCGGGACAGACCAAGAGTTACACGAAGTGAACTTTGCTCTGTCCTCAACATTTTGAAATCATGTCATCTCTTACCCCCCAGGAAATCGTTGCCGAACTTGACAAGCACATCGTCGGCCAGCACCAGGCCAAACGCGCTGTGGCCATTGCGCTGCGCAACCGCTGGCGCCGCCAGCAGGTCGATGGCGACTTGCGCGGTGAAATCACCCCCAAGAACATCCTGATGATCGGCCCCACTGGCGTGGGCAAAACCGAAATTGCCCGCCGCCTGGCGCGCCTGGCGAATGCGCCTTTCATCAAGGTAGAAGCCACCAAATTCACCGAGGTCGGCTATGTCGGCAAGGATGTCGATGCCATCATTCGTGATCTGGCCGATGTGGCGGTCAAGCAGACCCGCCAGAGTGAGATGCACAAGATGCGTTCGCGCGCTGAAGACGCGGCAGAAGACCGGGTGCTCGACATTCTGATTCCGATGCCAAGGCTGGAGCAGGGTGTGCTGGAGGCCAAAGAGCCCGAGAGCGCTACACGCCAGACTTTCCGCAAAAAGCTGCGCGAAGGCCAGTTGAACGACCGTGAGATTGAAATTGATCTGGCTGTGTCGTCGCCGCGCATGGAAATCATGGGCGCGGCTGGCATGGAGGAAATGACCGAGCAGTTGCGCGGCATGTTTGGCCAGCTCAATCAGAACAAGAAGCAGACGCGCAAGCTCAAGATCGAAGAAGCACTCAAGCTGCTGACCGACGAGGAAGCGGGCAAACTGGTCAACGAAGACGAGATCAAGAGCCAGGCGCTGCACATGCTGGAGCAAAACGGCATTGTTTTCATCGACGAGATTGACAAGGTGACTTCGCGTGCCGACAGCGGCAGCGCCGAGGTGTCGCGCCAGGGTGTGCAACGCGATTTGTTGCCGCTGGTGGAGGGCACCTCGGTGTCCACCAAATACGGCATCGTCAAAACAGACCATATTCTGTTCATTGCATCGGGGGCGTTTCACCTGAGCAAACCCAGCGACCTGATTCCGGAGCTGCAGGGCCGTTTCCCGATCCGGGTCGAGTTGTCCTCGCTGTCGGTGGAGGACTTTGTGGCCATCCTGACCCAAACCCACGCCTGCCTGGTCAAGCAGTACCAGGCCTTGCTGGCCACCGAGCAGGTCAGCATCAACTTCACGGATGAAGGCATCACGCGCCTGGCGCAGATCGCCTTTGATGTGAACGAGCGCACCGAAAACATTGGCGCGCGCAGGCTGTCTACGGTGATGGAGCGCCTGCTCGATGAGGTGAGTTTCAACGCCAGCGACCTTGCTGGCCAGACGGTCCAGGTGGATGCGGTGTATGTCGAGTCGCGCCTGGCTGAGCTCAGCAAAAACGAAGATCTGAGCCGTTACATCTTGTAATGGTGCGCCCGGCGGGCGCTGACAGGCGGTAACTTTGCACACTTTGCAAGGATGTTTGCCATCCTCACGCATCACTTTGAGTGCATGCGCTAAGTGCTTCATTTAAAACGATTTTGTCGCCTTTTTGGCCTTCGAAATCGCGTCTAAGTCCTTGATTTCATTGTAAAAATTTGTTGTAACCGGGTTTGCGTTCCACAATTTTGCTGATACAGTGCAAAAAAGTGCAATTTTGTGGTGAAAAGTGCTTTTTCACTGATATTCGTCAAGTCGGCAAACCCAACAAAGGTCATTTCACGTGTTTCAAGGGGCTTCCTCATTGAGTCTGGATGCGAAGGGTCGGCTGTCTGTGCCGACCCGGCATCGTGACGTCTTGAGTGCCACCGCCAGCGGCCAACTCACCATCACCAAACACCCGCACGGTTGTTTGATGATTTTCGCCCGGCCCGAGTGGGAAAAGTTCCGTGAGCGTATCAACAGCCTGCCCATGTCGGCCCAGTGGTGGAAACGCATCTTTTTGGGCAATGCGATGGATGTCGAGATGGATGCCACGGGTCGTGTGCTGGTGTCGCCAGAGTTGCGCGCGGGCGCTGGCATCACCAAGGAATCAGTGCTTTTGGGGATGGGCAGCTACTTTGAGCTGTGGGACAAGGCCACCTACGACGCGCAGGAAGCCCAGGCCATGCAGGGCGACATGCCCGATGTTTTCAAAGACTTTGCGTTCTGAAGGCAGGCGGTGGAAAACGCATGGACACACACCACCGTGTTGTTGGGCGAAGCGGTTGACGCTTTGCTCGGACAAGTCCCCGAGGCGCTCGCTGACAGCACAGCCAGCCCGGTGTATGTGGATGCCACGTTTGGGCGCGGCGGCCACAGCCGCCTGATCCTGTCGCGCATGCCGTCTGGTGCGCGGTTGATCGCCTTTGACAAAGACCCGGACGCGCTGACTGAGGCGGCCACCATCACCGACCCACGTTTTGCCATCCGCCATCAGGGTTTCCGGCATCTGGGTGAGTTGCCGCAGGCCAGTGTGGCGGGTCTGTTACTGGATTTGGGCATCAGTTCCCCGCAGGTGGACAACCCGGCGCGGGGTTTCAGTTTCAGGTTCGAAGGTCCTCTGGATATGCGCATGGACACCACGCGGGGCACCTCGGTGGCGCAGTGGCTGGCCCATGCGGAAGTAGATCAAATAACGGAGGTGATTCGTGAATATGGTGAAGAACGGTTTGCTGGCGCCATTGCAAAGGCGATTGTTGCGCGCCGACAGGCTCGGGGCCCCCTTTCAACCACCACTGAACTGGCCCAACTCGTGGCTGACACGGTCAAAACCCGCGAGCCGGGCCAGAACCCTGCAACGCGCACATTTCAGGCTTTTCGGATTTTCATCAACGCCGAGCTTGAAGAGCTGCAACAGGCGTTAGAGGGCGCTCTGAAGGTGCTGCAACCCGGTGGCCGGTTGGTGGTCATCAGTTTTCATTCGCTGGAAGACCGCATCGTCAAGCAGTTCATCGCCCAGCACGCCAAAGAAGTCTATGACCGCCGCGCGCCCTTTGCCGCACCTCAGGTGATGCACTTGAAGGCGCTGGGCCGCATTCGCCCCGGGACTGCAGAAGTGGCCGCCAACCCGCGCGCCCGCAGCGCCATCATGCGTGTGGCCGAGCGCACCGCAGCCGCACTGAAGGTGGCCGCATGGTGCGCCTGAACCTGCTGCTGCTGCTGGGCGTGGTGCTCAGCGCCCTGTTTCTGGTGAACGTGCAGTACCAGTCGCGTCACCTTTTTTCAGAACTCGACCATGCACAGGCGCAAGCCCACAAGCTGGAAGTTGAAAACGAGCGCCTGCAGGTGGAGAAGCGCGCCCAGTCCACGTCGGCGCGCATTGAAAGCCTGGCCAAATCACGCCTGCAGATGCGCCCTGCCAACCCGGCCATCACCACCTATGTGGCCTACACGGCGCAGTCCCAGGACGGCTCGCAGGCCATTGTCAACCCCCAAACCAGCGGGCGGGTGAAATGAGCCGCAGCATCGCCTACAACTCCAGTCCGCTGCTGGCCAGCCCGACCCCGGTGTGGCGCAGCAAGTTCATCGTGGCCGCCATCGCGCTGGCCTTTGTCGGTCTGGCCGGACGTGCGGTGTACATCCAGGTGATTGCCAACGACTTCTTTCAGCGCCAGGGCGAGGTGCGCTTTGCCCGCACGCTGGCACTGCCGGCCAACCGCGGTCGTATTCTGGACCGCAATGGCGTGGTTCTGGCGTCGAGCATTCCGGTGCCCAGCATCTGGGCGATCCCGGAGGATGTCGACCGTGATCCGCAGAACCTGAAAAAGCTCGCCAAGCTGCTGGGCATGTCGATGCCGGAACTGAACAAGAAGCTCGAAGACGACAAGAGTTTTGTCTGGCTCAAACGGCAAGTGGACGAGTCGGTGGGCAAAGAGATCGAGGCGCTGAAGATCAAAGGCATTTACCAGCGCAAGGAATACAAGCGTCAATACCCTGAGGGTGAAGCCGCAGCCCACGTCGTGGGCTTCACCAACATTGAGGATCTGGGTCAGGAAGGCATGGAGCTCGCTTTCAACAAAGAGCTCGGTGGGCGCGATGGTTCCCGGCGTGTCATCAAGGACCGGATGGGTCGTGCGGTGGAAGACCTGGGCGAGCAGGTAGCCCCGGTGGATGGCCGTGACCTGCAACTCAGCATTGACAGCAAGGTGCAGTTTTTTGCCTACGAATCCATCAAGGAGGCGGTACTCAAGCATAAAGCCAAGGCTGGCGGCATCGTGGTGCTGGATGTTCACACCGGTGAGGTGCTGGCACTGGCCAATTACCCCAGCTATGTGCCAGACAAGCGTGTCAACCTCAACGGTGAGCAGTTGCGCAACCGCACACTCACCGACAGCTTTGAGCCCGGCTCCACCATGAAGCCTTTTGTCATCGGTCTGGCCCTCAACACCAAACGCGTCACACCGGAAACGCAAGTGCAGACGGCTCCTGGGCGTCTGACCATCGGCAGCGCGACGATTTCCGACTCGCACGCCCACGGCATGCTGACGGTCAATGAAGTGATCCAGAAGTCCAGCAACATTGGCACCGCCAAAATTGCCCTGCAGATGCCCGCGCGTGAAATGTGGGAAATGTTCAGCAGCGTCGGCTTTGGTCAGAAACCACAGGTGCCGTTCCCCGGTGCCGTCAGTGGCCGCTTGCGCCCATACAAGAGCTGGCGCCCGATCGAGCAGGCCACGATGAGTTACGGCTACGGCTTGTCGGTGAGTCTGATGCAACTGGCCCATGCTTACACCCTCTTCGGACGCAACGGTGATATTGTGCCGCTGTCCATGCTCAAGGTGTCGGGTCCGGTGGCGGGCCAACAGGTGTTCGATCCCAAGGTGGCCGAGCAGGTGCGCTACATGCTGCATCTGGTTGTCGGCCCGGGCGGTACCGCTCCCAAAGCCCAGACCATGGGTTACTCGGTGGGCGGCAAGACTGGGACCGCCAACAAGCAGGAGGGCCATGGCTACGCTGCCAAGAAGTACCGAGGCGTGTTCGCCGGGCTGGCCCCGATTGATGCGCCGCGTATTGCCGTGGCGGTGATGATCGACGAGCCGACCAACGGGCAGTATTTCGGGGGTGATGTGGCCGCCCCGGTGTTCAGTCAGACGGTGCAGCAGACCCTGCGGGTGCTGGGCGTTCCACCCGACATGACGGTCAAGCCCCAGGTGGTGACGGATGCGGTGGAGGAGTCGTTCTGATGCAGCAACTCCACACTCCCCTGGAGGCAGCGCTCTGGCTGCAGTCGCAAGTGACCGGCACGCTTTGCACTGACAGCCGCAAGCTGCGCCCTGGCGACGGCTTTCTGGCCTGGCCCGGCGCGGCTGTGGATGCGCGTGAGCATGTGGCGGGCGCGCTGGCTGCCGGGGCCGTTGCTTGCCTGGTCGAGCAGGTCGGTGTCGATCAGTTTGCTTTTGACGACCCGCGGGTCGCTACCTACAGCGGGCTGAAGGCCGCCAGCGGCGTGCTGGCCAGCCATTATTTTGGGGACCCGAGCCAGGCCCTGCGGGTGCTGGCAGTCACCGGTACCAACGGCAAAACCTCCACTGCCTGGTGGCTGGCGCAAACGCTCTCAAATTTACAGCAGGTTGCTCTTATTCCATGCGGGGTAGTGGGCACTTTGGGCATTGGCGTTCCGCCCAATGTGATCAGCACCGGCCTGACCACGCCCGACCCGGTGGCGCTGCAGGCGGCATTTGCGAACTTTTCCGCCACGGGCATGCAAGCCTGTGCCATTGAGGCCTCGTCCATCGGCATCGAAGAGCACCGGCTGGACGGCACACACATCCACACCGCGATCCTCACCAACCTGACGCAGGACCACCTGGATTACCACGGCACCATGGAGGCCTACTGGCAAGCCAAAACCAAGCTGTTTGCCTGGCCGGGGCTGCGCGCTGCCGTGATCAATGTGGATGATGGGTATGGCGCTGACCTGGCCCACAGACTGCTGAAAGATCAAGCGGCCATGACCGACGCCGCAGCGCTTGATCTCTGGACCGTGTCCATGCTGGCCGGTTCCGGCAACGGCGCGCGATTGCAGGCGCAGGCCATTGACTACAGCGTGGGCGGGATGCGTTTTGACATTGTCGAAGGCACGCAACGCCTGCCACTGGCCACAGGTCTGATCGGTGAGTACAACGTGGCCAATCTGTTGGGCGTGGTCGCCGCCATGCGTACGCTGGGTGTGCCCTTGGACGCTGCGGTGCAGGCCTGCTCGGCGCTCACCCCCGTGCCCGGGCGCATGGAATGTGTCAGCCAGACGGGCCACCCGCTGGTGGCGGTGGACTATGCACACACGCCCGATGCGCTGGCCAAGGCGCTGGACGCCCTCAAGCCAGTGGCGGCGCAGCGCGGCGGCAAGCTCTGGTGCGTGTTTGGCTGTGGTGGCGACCGCGACACCAGCAAGCGCCCGCTGATGGGCGCGGTAGCCGCAGGGCACGCTGATCAGGTCATGGTCACCAGCGACAACCCGCGCAGCGAAGTGCCCGATGCCATCATCAGCCAGATTTTGCTGGGTCTGGCCGGTGTGCCAGCGGTGATGGTCGAGCCGGACCGCGCCCGGGCCATCGCGCAGGCGTTGCAACAAGCCGCTGCCAACGACGTGGTGCTGGTGGCCGGCAAGGGTCACGAAGACTACCAGGAGATCGCTGGCCAGCGGCTGCCTTTCTCGGATATGGCCCAGGTTCGGCAAGCGCTGGCGCAACGCCGACCGGCAGACGGCCATGAGGTGAACGCATGAGTGCGTTGATGACCTTGCAGCAAGCCGCCGCCTGGCTGGATCAGAAGCAGCAGGTCGGTTTTCAGGCGATGCCGCCATTGGCTATCGCCCGCGTGCATACCGACACCCGCACGCTGCAAGCTGGAGATCTGTTTGTGGCGCTGCGTGGCGAGCGTTTTGATGCCAACGCATTTCTGGCCGAGGCCAAAGCCAAAGGCGCGGTAGCGGCCATTTGCCAGGGTGACAACGCGGCCGCCCAGCTGGTACAAGCCGGTTTGCCGGGCCTGGTGGTGGCGGACGCCCGCCTGGCGCTGGCGCAACTGGCCACGCATCACCGCGCACAGTTCGCCTTGCCACTGATCGCCGTGACTGGCAGCAACGGCAAGACAACCGTCACACAGATGATCGCGTCGATCCTGCGCGCCCATGCAGGCAATGCCGCGCTGGCCACGCAAGGCAATCTGAACAACGATATTGGCGTGCCGCTGACCGTGTTGCGGCTCACGCCCGACCATCACATCGCCGTGGTGGAACTCGGCATGAATCACCCGGGCGAAATCGCCACGCTGGCAGCCATCGCCCAGCCGACCGTGGCATTGGTCAACAACGCGCAGCGCGAGCATCTGGAATTCATGCAGACCGTGCAGGCCGTGGCGCAGGAAAACGGCGCGGTGATCAGCGCTTTGCCAAAGGATGGGGTGGCCGTGTTCCCGGCAGATGAGGCTTTCAGCAGCGTCTGGACTGCACTGGCAGACACCCGCCGGGTGCTGCGTTTTGCGGCTGAACCGCACGCGGGGACCGACGTGTTCGCCCTGCAGGCCAGCTGGGCCAACGCGGCCTGGCAGGTCACGGCCAGCACCCCGGGGGGCGAACTGCGTTACAGCCTGCACATTGCTGGTGCCCACAACGTCAAGAACTCGCTGGCCGCTGTGGCGTGTGCGCTGGCGGCTGGGGTGCCATTGGCGGCGATCGGCGCGGGACTGAGCGCGTTCGAGCCGGTCAAAGGCCGCAGCCGCGCGTTCGAGGCGGTGCTGGCGGGTCGCACGATCACCGTGGTCGATGACACCTACAACGCCAACCCGGATTCGGTGCGCGCCGCCATCGACGTGCTGGCTGCGCTGCCTGGCCCGCGTTTGCTGGTGCTGGGCGACATGGGTGAAGTGGGCGACCAGGGCCCGCAGTTCCATGCCGAAGCGCTCGCGCATGCTGTTGAAAAAAATATAGAAAAAGTGCTTGTAACCGGCGTAGCGTCTGCGCAAGCAGCTATGAAAATTGATTCTGTGAAGGTGTTTGCCGAGATGGCTGATTTACAAACGGCCGTGCTGGCTGAGCTGCCACAGTTGGCCAGCGTGCTGGTCAAGGGCTCACGTTTCATGAAGATGGAGCGCGTGGTGGAAGCCATCGTCGCCGCCACGCAAGAGCGCCAGGGGGCCACATGCTGATCTGGCTGGCCCAATGGTTGCAATCGCTGTCGCCAGAACTCGGGTTCTTGCGCGTGTTCCAGTACCAGACTTTCCGCGCGGTGATGGCGGCCATGACCGCGCTACTGATGGGTCTGGCCGCCGGGCCGTGGGTGATCCGCCGCCTGGCCGAGCTCAAAATTGGCCAGCCGATTCGCGGCTACGGCATGGAGTCGCACCATGTCAAGAGCGGCACGCCGACCATGGGTGGTGTGCTGATTTTGCTGTGCATCACGATTTCTACCTTGCTGTGGTTTGACTGGAGCAACCGCTTCGTCTGGATCGTGCTGCTGGTGACGCTGGGTTTTGGCGCGATCGGCTGGTCGGACGACTGGCGCAAGGTGGTCAACAAGGACCCGGAGGGCATGCCCTCACGCGAAAAGTACCTGTGGCAGTCGCTGATTGGTGTGGTGGCCGCGCTGTATCTGGTGTTCTCCATTTCTGAGAATTCCAACTACCGGGTGCTGGAGCTGTTTTTCACCTGGGTGCAGTCAGGTTTTGACTTGAGCCTGCCACCCAAGGCCGGGTTGATGGTGCCGTTTTTCAAGGAAGTCAGCTACCCGCTGGGCGTGCTGGGCTTTGTCATCCTGACCTATCTGGTGATCGTGGGCGCCAGCAACGCCGTCAACCTGACCGACGGTCTGGATGGCCTGGCCATCATGCCGGTGGTGATGGTCGGGGCCTGCCTGGGTATTTTTGCCTATGTGACTGGCAACTCGGTCTTTTCCCGCTACCTGTTTTTGCCGCACATCCCGGGCGCGGGCGAACTGATGATTTTTTGTGCCGCCATGAGTGGTGCCGGGCTGGCCTTTTTATGGTTCAACACCCATCCGGCGCAGGTGTTCATGGGCGACGTGGGCGCGCTGGCGCTCGGCGCAGCCCTGGGCACCATCGCGGTGATCGTACGCCAGGAGATTGTGTTGGCCATCATGGGCGGCGTGTTTGTGGCCGAGGCGCTGTCTGTCATGATGCAGGTGACCTGGTTCAAGTACACCAAAAAACGCTCCGGCACCGGCCAACGATTGCTGAAGATGGCCCCGCTGCACCACCATTTCGAGAAAACCGGCTGGAAAGAAACGCAGGTGGTGGTGCGTTTCTGGATCATCACCATGCTCTTGTGCCTGGTGGGTTTGAGCACTTTGAAACTGCGATGACCATGCAAACCCTCCAAGACCAACACGTTCTGATCCTCGGCCTGGGTGCGTCCGGCCTGGCGATGGCGCGTTGGTGCGCGCGCGGCGGTGCGCAGGTCACGGTGGCGGACACGCGCAGCGCGCCGCCGCAACTGGCCCGCTTGCAAGCCGAGGTGCCCGGTGCCCGTTTTATCGGCGGTGCCTTCGATGCAGCGCTGGTTCAGGGCACCGATGTGCGCGCGGTGTTCAAGAGCCCAGGCTTGAGTCCGCTGGAAGTTGCTCCTGTTTTTGAAGCTGCCAGCGCAATGGGTATCTGGGCTGCAGGCGAATTGGGCTTGTATGCACAGGCGCTGGCGCAGCTGAAGGAGGAGCGCGGTTACGCCCCGGCTGTACTGGCTATCACCGGGACCAACGGCAAAACCACCGTCACTTCGCTCACCGGTCAACTGGTGGAGCGCGCAGGCAAAAGCGTGGCGGTGGCGGGCAACATCGGCCCGACGCTGCTCGACACGCTGGCAAAGCATCTGGATGCCGACAGCCTGCCTGAAGTGTGGGTGCTGGAGCTCTCCAGCTTTCAGCTGGACGGCGAAACCAGCTTTGAGCCGACCGCGGCAGCTGTCCTCAACATCACCCAGGACCATTTGGACTGGCATGGCTCGATGGCCGCCTATGTGCAGGCCAAGCGCCATATCTTTGGCCAGACCGGCCTGATGGTGCTGAATCGTGATGACGAAGAGGTCATGCGCATGCTCCCGCCGCCTGCCCGGGCCAAAGGCCAAAAACCCCAGCAACGCGCCTGCATCCTGTTTGGCGGCGATATGCCTAAGCGCCCGGGTGACTTTGGCATCGAGACGGTCAACGGCATAGCCTGGCTGGTGCGGGCCCTGGACGCGGACGAAACCAAACGCAAGCGCAACGAGGCTGCCGAAGACCTGTATGTCCAGCGCCTGATGCCCGCTGACGCGCTGCGCATTCGTGGCCGGCACAACGCCATCAACGCCCTGTCAGCCCTGGCTTTGGCCAGCAGCGCTGGTTGCGCCCTGGCCCCCATGCTCTACGGCTTGCGCGAATACACCGGCGAGCCACACCGCGTGCAGCCGGTCGGTACGGTGAACGCCGTGGAGTATTTTGACGACAGCAAAGGCACCAATGTGGGTGCCACGGTGGCCGCGCTGATGGGCCTGGGTGCGGACCGCAAGGTGGTGGTGATTTTGGGGGGCGAGGGCAAGGGGCAGGACTTTTCGCCCTTGGCTGAGCCGGTGCGCCGCCATGTTCGCGCCGTGGTGCTGATCGGCCGCGACGCAGCGCTGATCGGTGCCGCGTTGGCAGACACCGGTGTGCCGTTGCTGATGGCCACCGCCATGCAGGACGCCGTGGTGCAAGCCAGCGGCCAGGCCAAGGCGGGTGACGCAGTGCTGATGTCTCCGGCGTGCGCCAGTTTTGACATGTTTGACAACTACGAGCACCGAGCCCGCGTGTTTGTGCAAGCCGTGACCGACCTGGCCCTGGAGGCCGGTGTGATGCTGGAGGGCAGCGCATGAGCACGAGCAGCCTGCGGCTCGGTCAACGTCTGCGCCAGTGGCTGCCGGGGGGGCGGACTGCGCCTGCGGCGGATGTGCTGCCGGTACGGCTGGGAGCCACCCGGCTGGCCTCGACGGGTTCTGCGCCAATGCGCGCCCAGGGCTTTGACCAGCCGCTGTTCTGGGTCACGGTGACGCTGCTGCTGTGGGGCCTCGTGATGGTGTATTCGGCCTCCATCGCCATGCCGGAAAACCCGCGTTTTGCGCTGTACACCTCGACTTACTTTCTGGTGCGGCACACCATGTGGCTGCTGATTGCGTTTGTCGGCGCGTTGCTGGCCTACCAGGTCCCGGTGAGTGTCTGGGAAAAAATGGCGCGGCCGCTGTTTGTGATCTCCATCGTCCTGCTGGTGCTGGTGCCGCATCTGGGCAAGGTGGTGTATGGTGCGCGCCGCTGGATTGGCCTGGGGCCGATCAGTTTTCAGCCGTCCGAACTGGCCAAGTTCACCGTGCTGTTGTACGCCGCCGATTACATGGTGCGCAAGATGGATGTGAAAGAGCGCTTCTTTCGCGCCGTGCTGCCCATGGGCGCGGCGGTGGCGGTGATGGGCGTGCTGCTGCTGGCCGAGCCCGACATGGGCGCGTTCATGGTGATTGCGGTGATCGCCATGGGCATCCTGTTTCTGGGCGGGGTCAACGCGCGCATGTTCTTTCTGATTGCCGCCGTGCTGACGGTGGCATTCAGCCTGATCATCGCGTCCAGCCCATGGCGGCGCGACCGCATCTTTGCTTACCTGGACCCGTGGAGTGAAAAGAACGCGCTGGCCAAGGGCTACCAGTTGACGCACTCGCTGATCGCCATCGGGCGTGGCGAGATTTTTGGTGTCGGGCTTGGTGGCAGTGTCGAGAAACTCAACTGGCTACCCGAAGCCCACACCGACTTCCTGATGGCGGTGATCGGCGAGGAATTTGGTCTGGTCGGCGTGGTCATCGTGATTGGCCTGTTCTTGTGGATCGTGCGGCGCATGATGTACATCGGCCGCCAGGCCATCGCGCTGGAGCGTGTCTTTGCAGGTCTGGTGGCGCAGGGCGTGGCAGTGTGGATGGGTTTTCAGGCCTTCATCAACATGGGCGTGAACCTGGGCGCGCTCCCCACCAAGGGCCTGACCCTGCCGCTGATGAGCTATGGCGGCTCAGCCATCCTGATCAATCTGGCGGCCATTGCCGTGGTTTTAAGAATCGACCAAGAAAACAGAACGCTCATGCACGGAGGCCGTGTATGAGGGTTCTGTTTCACCAAAATCGAACTCTGCGCGTAGCGCAGCAGGGCGCGCCAGCGGCCTGGTTAATGCACGGAGGCCGTGTATGAGCAAATGCGCCCTGATCATGGCTGGCGGCACAGGGGGCCACATCTTCCCGGGTCTGGCGGTGGCGCACGCGCTGCGTGACAAGGGCTGGAGCGTGCATTGGCTCGGTGGCCGTGGCAGCGCGACCCAGCCCAGCATGGAAAGCCAGCTGGTGCCACCGCAAGGTTTTGCCTTCGAGTCGATTGACTTTGGCGGTTTGCGAGGCAAGGGTCCGGTCACGATGGCGCTGCTGCCGCTGCGCCTGCTCACCGCTTTCTGGCAAAGCATCATTGTGCTGCGCCGCGTCAAACCCGATGTGGTGGTGGGCTTGGGTGGCTATATCACCTTCCCGGCGGGCATGATGGCCGTGTTGCTGGGCAAGCCACTCATCCTGCACGAACAAAATTCGGTGGCAGGTCTGGCCAACAAGGTGCTGGCGGGGGTGGCGGTGCGGGTGTTCACGGCTTTCCCGAATGTCCTCAAGGGTGCCCGGTGGGTCGGCAACCCGCTGCGCGCGGCGTTTTTGAACCTGCCGACCCCTGATCAGCGTTTTGCTGGACGCAGCGGCCCGCTCAAGCTGTTGGTGCTCGGCGGCAGCCTGGGCGCCAGAGCTCTCAATGAGATCGTGCCGCAGGCGCTGGGGCTGCTGCCTGAGACGCAGCGACCCACCGTGCTGCATCAAAGCGGTGCCAAGCAAATCGATGCCTTGCGTGCCAACTACGCCCAGGCGGGTGTGGCGGCTGAGCTGACCCCGTTCATCGACAACACCGCTCAGGCCTTTGCCGACGCCGACCTGGTGATCTGCCGCGCCGGTGCCAGCACCGTGACCGAAATTGCCGCCGTGGGGGCGGCGGCGCTGTTTGTGCCATTTCCCTCGGCGGTGGACGACCACCAGACGCACAACGCGCGTTTTCTGGTGGAACACGGTGGAGGTTGGCTGGTGCAGCAGCGTGATCTGAGCGCCCGTCGTCTGGCAGATTTGCTGCTAAAAATGGAGCGTACTGCGCTTATGAATAAAGGGCTGGAGGCCAAAAAGATGCAAAAACTGGAGGCAACCGAACAGATGGTCGCCGCCTGTGAGGAGGCGACGACATGACTGGGACAGCCAAACAATGAAACACGCGATCCAACACATCCACTTTGTCGGCATTGGCGGTGTCGGCATGTCCGGCATTGCCGAGATTTTGTTCAACCTGGGTTACACCATCTCGGGTTCGGACCAGTCTGACAGCGCCACTTTGCAGCGCCTGAGCAGCTTGGGCATTCTGACGTTCATCGGCCACGCGGCGAGCAACGTGAGCACGGCAGACGCGGTGGTGACCTCCACCGCCGTTCATGCCGACAACCCGGAAGTGCTGGCAGCGCGCAGCAAACATATTCCGGTGGTACCACGGGCGCTGATGCTGGCCGAACTGATGCGCCTGAAACGCGGCATTGCCATCGCCGGCACCCACGGCAAAACCACCACCACCAGCCTGGTCGCCAGCGTGCTGGCCGAAGGCGGGCTGGACCCAACCTTTGTGATCGGCGGGCGGCTCAACAGCGCCGGTGCCAATGCCCGCCTGGGGCAAGGTGAGTACATCGTGGTCGAGGCCGACGAGTCGGATGCGTCGTTCCTGAACCTGTTGCCGGTGATGGCGGTGGTCACCAACATCGATGCCGACCACATGGAGACCTACGGCCACGACTTCGAGCGCCTCAAAAAGGCGTTTGTCGATTTTCTGCACAAGATGCCGTTTTACGGCACGGCCATCCTGTGCACCGACGATGCCGCCGTGCGCGCCATCCTCCCGCAAGTCACCTGCCCGATCACCAGTTACGGTCTGGAGGAAGGCGCTGAAGTGCGCGCGGTGGATGTGCGTGCCGTCGATGGCCAGATGTTTTTCACCGTGCAGCGGCGCAACGGCCTGGTGCTGCCCGATCTGGAGGTGGTGTTGAACCTGCCGGGAAAGCACAACGTGCTCAATGCACTGTCGGCCATCGCGGTGGCGGTCGAGCTGGGCATTTCTGACGAGGCGGTGCAGCGCGCGCTGGCCGGGTTCAAGGGCGTGGGGCGGCGATTTCAGCGTTACGGAGAACTGCCGACGGCTGATGGCGGCACGTTCACGCTGGTGGACGACTACGGCCACCACCCGATCGAGATGGCTGCCACCCTGGCCGCCGCACGCGGCGCTTTCCCCGGCAGGCGCTTGCTGCTGGCGTTTCAGCCGCACCGTTTTACCCGCACACGGGACTGCTTTGACGATTTCGTCAAGGTCATCGCCCAGGCCGATGCGGTGCTGCTGACCGAGGTCTATGCCGCAGGTGAAGCGCCCATCGTGGCCGCCGATGGCCGCAGTCTGGCGCGCGCGCTGCGCGTGGCCGGCAAGATCGAACCGGTGTTTGTCGATGCGGTGGCCGACTTGCCACAAGCCATCGCTGACAACGCCCGCGGCGGCGACGTGGTGTTGTGCATGGGTGCGGGCTCAATTGGCGCGGTCAGTGCCAAGGTGGTTGATTTGCTCTCAAAAAAAGAGCTACCTGGGAAGGATTTATAAAGGCTATGAGCCGATTTGACCTACAAAATGACAAGGTGGCCGTTCTCATGGGCGGCCAGTCTGGCGAGCGCGAGGTGTCGCTGATGTCGGGCACCGGCGTGTTGCAGGCCTTGCAGTCGCTGGGCGTGAACGCCCACGCGTTTGACCCGGCGCAGCGCGATCTGGGTGAGTTGAAGGTGGAGGGTTTCACCCGCTGCTTCATCGCGCTGCATGGTCGCTTTGGTGAAGACGGCACGGTGCAGGGCGCGCTGGAATTGCTCGGCATTCCCTACACCGGCCCGGGTGTGATGGCGTCTGCAATCGCCATCGACAAGATCATGACCAAGCGCCTGTGGCTGGCCGATGGTCTGCCCACGCCAGCCTGGCGAACGGTCACCAGCGCCGAGGCTACCCAAGCCGCTTACGCCGAACTGGCCTCCCCCGGCCAGCCGATGATCGTCAAGCCAGCCCGGGAAGGTTCCACCCTGGGCCTGACGAAAGTCACCGCCGCTGACCAATGCGCTGGCGCCTATGCGCTGGCCGCCGGGATGGATGATGAGGTGCTGTGCGAGCAGTTTGTGGCGGGCGACGAAGTCACCATTCCGGTGCTGGGCAGCGGCGCGCAGGCGCGGGCCCTGCCGGTGATCCGCATCGTCGCACCCGACGGCAATTACGACTACCAGAACAAATATTTCACCGACACCACCCAGTATCTGGTGCCCTGCGGCCTGCCAGAAGGCGAAGAAGCCGCCATCCAGGCACTGGTGTTGCGCGCCTTCAAGAGCCTGCAATGCCGTGGCTGGGCGCGCGCCGACGTGATGATTGATGCCACCACACGCAAGCCCTACCTGCTGGAGATCAACACCAGCCCGGGCATGACCAGCCATTCGCTGGTGCCCATGTCCGCCAAGGCAGCAGGCATCTCTTATGCCGAGTTGTGCCTGCAGATCCTGCAATCGGCCACCCTGGATTACGCCGCCGCATGAAAACGCCCGAGTCCCTGCCCATGGATGTGCGCCTGATGCATGCCACAGCGAATCTGCTGCTGGTGGTGGTGGCGGTCCTGTGCGTGGGCGCGCTTTTGGGTTGGGGCGCACGTTTGCCTGCGTTTGCCATCAAAGGTGTCAGTGTCACGGGGGATGTCAAGCACTACAACGCCATCACCCTGCGAGCCAACGTCATGCCGCACCTGCAGGGCACGTTTTTCACGCTCGACATCAACGCCGCGCGCAAGGTGTTTGAGACCATGCCCTGGGTGCGCCAGGCCATTGTGAAGCGCGATTTTCCAAACCGGCTCAAGGTGCAGTTGCAGGAGCATCAGGCCGTCGCTTTCTGGGGTGAGGATGGCGATTCGCGCATGGTCAACAGCTATGGCGAAGTGTTTGAAGCCAACGCGGGAGAACTTGACCAGGACACCCTGCCCCGCCTGAGTGGCCCGGACGGTCAGTCAGCCCAGGTTCTGGCCATGCATCAGACCCTGCAGCCGCTGTTTGCCTCCCTGGATTTGACGATTGATCAGCTCGAGCTCACGCCGCGTGGCGGTTGGCGCGCCCAGTTGGACAGCGGCACAGAGATCGAACTCGGCAGTGGCGATGCCCCGGTGCTGGTGGCCCGCGCCGAACGATTTCTGAAGACCGTGACGCAAGTGACGGCACGCTACCAGCGCACGCCGGAGCAGTTGGCTTCGGTGGATTTGCGCCACACCGACGGTTACGCGATCCGGCTTGAGGGTGTGTCCACGCTGGACAGCGCAGACACCAAGAAACAGTAATGCAAGACAACAGGTGACATCATGGCAAAAGAGTACAAGGATTTGGTCGTCGGACTGGACATCGGCACCGCCAAGGTGATGGTGGTGGTGGCCGAGGTTTTACCCGACGGCAGCCTCAAGCTGGCCGGCCTGGGCGTGGCCCCGAGCAATGGCCTCAAGCGGGGTGTGGTGGTCAACATCGATGCCACGGTGCAAAGCATCCAGCAGGCCTTGAAAGAAGCCGAGCTGATGGCCGACTGCAAGATCACGCGCGTCTATACCGGCATCACCGGCAGTCACATCCGGGGTATCAACTCGCACGGCATGGTCGCCATCAAGGACCGCGAAGTGAGCGCCGCAGACGTGGCCCGGGTGGTGGAAACCGCCAAGGCCATCAACATCTCGACCGACCAGCGCCTGCTGCTGGTGGAGCCGCAGGAATTCATCATTGACGGTCAGGATGTGAAAGAGCCCATCGGTATGAGCGGTATCCGGCTGGAAGCCAAGGTGCACATCGTGACCGGTGCGCAAAGTGCGGCCGAGAACATCATCAAATGCGTGCGCCGCTGCGGCTTGGAGGTGGAGCAGCTCATGCTCAACCCACTGGCCAGCAGCCAGTCCGTGCTGACCGAGGACGAGCGCGAACTCGGCGTGGCGCTGGTGGACATTGGCGCGGGCACGACCGACCTAGCCATCTTCACCAATGGAGCCATCCGCCATACCGCCGTCATTCCGATTGCCGGTGACCTGATCACCAGCGACATCGCCATGGCGCTGCGCACACCGACCAAGGACGCGGAAGAGATCAAGGTCGAGAACGGCTATGCCAAGCAGTTGCTCGCCGACCCCGAAGCGCAGGTGGAAGTGCCCGGCCTGGGCGACCGCGGCCCGCGCATGCTCAGCCGCCAGGCGCTCGCTGGCGTGATCGAGCCGCGGGTGGAAGAAATTTTCAGTCTGGTGCACCAGGTGATGCGCGAATCGGGCTTTGAAGAAATGCTCTCCAGCGGCATCGTGCTCACCGGCGGCAGCTGCATCATGCCCGGCATGGTCGAGCTGGGCGAAGACATCTTTTTGAAACCGGTGCGCCGCGGCATTCCCAAGTACACCGGAGCCCTGTCCGACATGGTGGCCCAGCCGCGCGCTGCCACGGTCATGGGTCTGCTCGAAGAAGCCCGCCTGGCCCGCCTGCGCGGTTTCAAGGTGTCGCAGAAAAACGGATCGATGAAAACCGCCTTCAGTGGCATCAAAGACTGGTTTGTAGGGAACTTTTAACCATGAAACACCCCATCTGGCCCCAACGAGCCTGCTCACCTGGACGATGGCGATGCGTTGATCCTCCACCGGACCCCGAATCCCTTTTCAGTCGCAACCCTTTTACTAATTTTTTACCCATTCACACCCAAGGAGCACACCATGAGCATTGAACTAATTGACGAAGAAGCCTTTAACCTGGGCACCCAGATCAAGGTCATCGGCGTAGGCGGTGGCGGCGGCAACGCCGTGGCCCACATGATTGCCAGCGCGGTGCAGGGTGTGGAGTTCATCTGCGCCAACACCGACGCGCAGGCCCTGTCCACCAGCGACGCCCACCGCGTCATCCAGCTCGGCAGCACCGGCCTGGGCGCAGGCAGCAAGCCTGACAAGGCGCGCGACGCGGCCGAACTGGCCATTGAGCACATTCGCGAAGCCATCGATGGCGCGCATATGCTCTTCATCACCGCTGGCATGGGTGGTGGCACCGGCACCGGTGCTGCTCCGGTGATTGCCCGCGTGGCGCGCGAGATGGGCATCCTGACCGTCGGCGTGGTAACCAAGCCGTTCGAGTTTGAAGGCAAGAAGCGCATGGACAATGCTGACCAGGGCTTGACCGAGCTCGAAGCCAATGTGGACAGCCTGATCGTGGTGCTCAACGACAAGCTGCTGGAGGTGCTGGGTGACGATGCCACGCAGGACGAAGCCTTTGCCCATGCCAACGATGTATTGAAAAACGCGGTGGGCGGCATTGCCGAAATCATCAACGTGCCCGGCCACGTGAACGTGGACTTTGAAGACGTGCGCACGGTGATGGGTGAACCCGGCAAGGCCATGATGGGCACGGCGGTGTCTGCCGGCCCGGACCGCGCCCGCATCGCCGCCGAGCAGGCCGTGGCCTGCCCGCTGCTCGAAGGCATTGACCTCTCAGGCGCCAAGGGTGTACTGGTACTGATCACCGCCGCAAAAGGCTCCCTCAAACTGAGCGAATCCAAGCTGGCCATGAACACCATTCGCGCCTATGCCTCGCCCGACGCGCATGTGATCTACGGCACCGCTTATGACGACAACCTGGGCGACCAGATTCGGGTCACCGTGGTGGCCACCGGTCTGAGCCGCCAGGGTGCGCGCCCAAAACTGGTGGTGGCCCCTCCGCAGCAGCAAGTGCAACTGCGCACCGGGACCCATGACGTGCCGTTCAATGTGCCTACGCTCGACACGCCGGTCAACGCCAACCAGGTCACGGGCATGCTGACGGGTACCACGCTGGGTCGGACCCAGCCCGACTACGGTGCCATGGCAACCCCCAGCGTCTGGCGCACGCGTGACCGCACCACGGCAGCGGCCAAGGTCGATGCCCTGTCCAGCGGTGGCATGGACGACTTCGAGATTCCGGCGTTTTTGCGTAAACAAGCCGATTGAGCTCAAAAAAGTAAAATCGCTGTGTGCTTAAACAACGAACTCTCAAAACCCTGACCCGCGCCGTCGGCGTGGGCTTGCACAGCGGGCAGCGGGTGGAAATCACCTTGCGCCCGGCGCAGCCCGACACCGGCATCGTGTTCCGAAGGGTTGATCTGCCTCAGCCGGTGGACATCCCGGTGTCTGCACTGGCGGTGACTGACACACGCATGGCATCAACCATCTCGCATGGTCAGGCCAAGGTGCATACGGTGGAACACCTGATGTCGGCCTGCGCCGGTCTGAGCGTGGACAACTTGTATGTCGATATCACCGCCGAAGAAGTGCCGATCCTGGACGGCTCGGCGGCTTCTTTCGTGTTCCTGCTGCAAAACGCGGGCATTGAGCTGCAGAACGCGCCGCGCCGATTCGTCCGGGTGAACAAGCCGGTGGAAGTACGCCAGGGCGAGGGTGCCAATGTCAAGTGGGCGCGGCTGGAACCCTATCACGGTTACAAGCTCAGTTTCGAGATCGAGTTCAGCCACCCGGCGGTCGATTCCACTGGTCAGCGTGTGGTGTTTGACATGAGCACGGGTTCGTATTCGCGGGACATCGCCCGCGCCCGAACCTTTGGCTTCACCAAAGACGTGGAAATGATGCGCGCCAATGGGCTGGCGCTGGGTGGTGGCATGGACAACGCCATCGTCATGGACGACTACAAAGTGCTCAACGCCGGCGGCCTGCGTTATGACGACGAGTTTGTCAAACACAAAATCCTTGACGCCATGGGCGACCTGTATCTGCTGGGTAAACCATTGCTGGCGGCCTACAGCGCGTTTCGCTCCGGCCATGCGCTCAACAACCTGCTGCTGCGCGAGCTGCTCGACCATCCCGAGGCCTGGGACGTGGTGACCTTTGATGACGAGAAAAAAGCCCCGCAAGGCTTTGCCCAATTGGCGCGGGCCTGGTGAGCACACTGCGAGCTGATTGATCTGCCATGCTGCTGTTTCGCTGGGCCATCCTCATGCTGCTGCTGGCAGCCGTGGCCTGCTTTGTGTTTTACATTGGAACCGGCCAGGCTCGCTACAGGACCTGGGGCCTGAAGGTGATCAAGTGGACCATGATCGCAGCTTTCGGTTTTTTTGCGGTGCTGATTCTGGAGCGGCTGGCCTGAATTCATGCAGGGATCGGGCGGCGTGGCAGCGAGCTCCTGCATCTCAGCGGCTGCGCCCGCCCTTGTAGGCCGCTTTTTGCGTCTGGTTTTGCGCACCGCCCAGCCCCTTGGCTTGGGCCAGTCGGGCGATTGAATTGGCTGCATGGGCGTGGGTGATGGCCAAGCCCAGCGCGTCGGCGGCATCCGGCCCGGGCAGGCCGGGCAGCGTCAGCAAGCGGCGCACCATCTCCTGAATTTGCGTCTTGTCGGCGCGGCCGTAGCCCACCACCGCCTGCTTCATCTGCAAGGCGGTGTATTCCGCCACCGGCAGGTCGGCCGACACCAGCGCCGTCACCACCGCGCCGCGAGCCTGGCCCAAAAGCAAGGTGGACTGCGGGTTGACGTTGACAAACACGATTTCGACCGAAGCCGCGTCGGGCTCATAACGCGCCACCACTTCACGGATGCCGTCAAACAGCACCTTCAGGCGTGCGGGCAACTGGTCTTTTTCGATGTGGATGGTGCTGATGGTGCCACTGGCCACATAGCTCAGGTTGGAGCCATCCACATCCACCACGCCAAAGCCGGTGGTGCGCAGGCCCGGGTCAATGCCGAGGATTCTCATTCGCTTCCAAATAAATAGCTGTAAGCGCTTGCTACACGGGGGCTAGAGGCCAAAATACCATCTGACCGAATAAAAGAACACGGGGGCTGCAAAACACAGTGCGTCAATGCGGTCAAGCATACCGCCGGCACCGGTGATGGCCCGCCCCTCACCGCGCCACATCGGAATGCCTCGGTCACGCTTGAGCGCCTTCATCACCAGATGCCCCATCGACCCGGCCGCGCAGGCAATGAACGAGAGCGCAAAACCCTGCCCCGGCACAAACGGCGTGATGCCCGCCAGCAAGGCACCCAGCAAGCTGCCCGAGATCATCCCCGCCCACCAGGCACGCCAGCTGAAACTCTGGCTGATGGCAGGCAGGGTGGGCGGCTTGCCCAGTTGCATCAGTCGCCGCGCCACCAGATGCTGGGTCAGCATGCAGGTCTGCACCACCAGCACCAGGAACAGCACGAGAAACGCGTTTTGGTGGTCGTAGCGCGGGAACTTGAGCAGCAATAGCGCTGGCACATGGCTCATGCCGTAGATGCAAACCATGATGCCCCATTGCAGCTTGGCATTGCGCTCCAGAAACTGCTTGGGGTCGTTGGCCAGAGCGCTGGCCACCGGCAGCGCCAGAAAAACATACACCGGGATGAAAACCACAAACAGGTTGAACTGTGCCGTGCCCACCAGCCAGTACTGCACCGGAAGGATGACAAAAAATGCCAGCACCAGGCTGCGATGGTCGCCGTGCCGGGTCGGTGACAGCGTCAAAAACTCACGCAAGGCGAAAAAAGAACCGGCGCCAAAAAGCACCAGCCGCGAGATGTCGCCCGCCAGCCAGGCCACCCAGAAGACAAAGATCAGAAGCCAGCTGGTTTTGAGCAGCTGGTTCAGGTTGTCGATCTCGCTTTGGTGATGCGCGGCCTGCTGTGGGTCTTCAAATTCGCGCATCGAGCGCAAAAAAATCACCAGCCCACCAAGCATCAGCAAGCCAAACACGATGACAAACAGCGCGCCAATCTGCTGTGTGGGGGTGAGGTTCTTCAGGCTCTGATACATGTTGTCAGCCCCGTTACACGTCGCGCAGGGCGATCACGGCGGCACGTGCGCGATGCGAAAAGGCGTGACATTCTTCGCCGGGCAGCACCTGCATCGGCACGCCAAACGTCACCGAGCACAGCACCGGCACCGGCACCACTTCGCCCTTGGGCATGACGCGCTGCACGTTGTTGATCCAGGCGGGCACCAGTTCGACCTCGGGGAATTTCAAGGCCAGGTTGTACAGCCCGGCCTTGAAGGCCTGCGGCTCGTCGGCAAAGCCACGCGTGCCCTCAGGGAACAGGATCAGCGAGTTGCCTGCCTCCAGCGCTTCGACCAGGGGCTCCAGCGGGTCTTCATCGGCGTGGCGTGAGCGCGAGACATAGATCACGTTGAACACGGCGGTGGTGATCCATTGCCGGAATGGCGTTTTGGTCCAGTAGTCGCGCGCCGCTACGGCGCGGGTGTTGTGGCGCAGCTCTTTGGGCAGGGCGGCCCAGATCATCACAAGGTCGGCGTGACTCTGGTGGTTGGCAAAGTAAATGCGCTGCAACGCCTTGGGCGGGCAGCCCCACCAGCGCGCCTGCGAGCCGGTCAGGATGCGGATCAGCCCGAGCAGGAAGTAGCTCACCAGCACCGCGGCCCAGTCAAGCAACAGTCTTTTTAGCCGGGTTGCAGTATCAGACATGGGCAGCTTGGCCTCAGGGCAGCTCGGCACTTTCCAGCCGGTTGGCAATGATCCGGGCACGCCCGGCGACATAGCTTGAATTGGGCAACTTCTCGAAGTATTTCGGGCGCGGCAGCATCACCGCCAGCCGCGCCGACTCATAGGCGCTGAGTTGAGCGGCCGGTTTGTGAAAGTAATGTTGGGCAGCGGCTTCGGCACCAAAAATACCTTCGCCCCACTCCACACTGTTGAGGTAAATCTCCAGAATGCGCTGTTTGTTGAGAATAGCTTCGAGCATCATGGCCAGCATGAATTCCTGCCCCTTGCGTAGCAGCGTGCGCTCGCCAGACAAAAACAGGTTTTTGGCCAGCTGCTGGGTAATGGTGGAACCACCCACCACCTTGGGGGCTTTGACCGGCTTGGGGACTGGCGCAGCGGCAGCCTTGGCGGGGTTTTTGGCGGCGATTCTGGCTTGCGCCTTGGCCGCCAACTCTTGCGCTTTCGCGGCCCGCTCTTCGGCGATGGCGTTTTTTTGCCAGGCTTTCTCCAGCGCGTCCCAATCGACACCGTCGTGGTTGACAAAGTCATCGTCCTCACTGGCAATCACCGCGCGCTTGAGGTTGTTGGAAATCTTGTCGTAGGGGGTCCACTGCTGTCGCCAGTGCAATTCACCCTTTTCAGTTGTCACGCGCCAGACTTCTGAGCGCTCAAACGCGGTGGATTGCGGGTCGATGACCAGCATGGCCGCGATGCGGGCGACAAAAAACAGTTGCAGCAGCAGCCCTGCCAGCAGCACCAAACCCACCCAGCGCCAGACCGCTTTCATGATGTCAATCGGCTAGCCTGGCGCGCAACTCGGCCAGCACCTGTCCGGCCAGTGGCCTCACGCCGCGCCAGATGTAAAACGCCTCTGCCGCCTGCCCGACCAGCATGCCCAGGCCGTCACGCGGTACGGCACCGTGGGCGCGCGCCCAGTCCATGAACGGTTTGGCACCCGCGCCATACATCATGTCGTAAGCCAGCGCGCCGGGCTTCAGAACGCGCGCATCGACCGGCACGCCATGCCCACCCAGGCTGCTGGCTGTGCCGTTGATGATGAGGTCGAAATTGCCCTCCAGCCCTTTCAAATCATGCGCTTGCAGCTCTACATTTTGTAGTACCGCCAATGGCTGATGGCGCGCTACCAGCAGTTCGGCCTTGTGCCGCGTGCGGTTGGCCACGCTGATGTGCGCGGGCTGCGCGTTGATCAGCGGGCCCAGCACGCCCGCCGCCGCACCGCCAGCGCCCATCAGCAGCACGCGTTGGCCGTGCAGCGACACGCCAGCGTTTTGTTCGATGTCGTCCACCAGCCCCAGGCCGTCGGTGTTGTCGGCTTCGATTTTTCCGGCAGAAAACGTCAGGATGTTACAGGCCTGCGCCAGCAGACCGCGCTCGCTGGTGTGGGTGGCCAGGGCGGCGGCTTCAAACTTGAAGGGCACGGTGATGTTGCAGCCGTGGCCACCCTCGTCAATGAAAGTCTGCACGCTGCCGGCAAAGTGGTCCAGCGGGATCTCGCGCTTGGTGTAGCTGATGTCTTGCCCGGTGAGTTCGGCAAAACGCGCGTGGATCCAGGGCGACTGGCTGTGCGCCACCGGGTGGCCCATGACGCAGTAGAGGTCTGTGCTCATGTCAATGGTGTCTTTCTTGGGGGGGCGAGGGCAGTCAACGGACTCACGGCGCGTTGAGGCTGGTTTGCAGCGTGTCGTCGCGGGTGAATTTGAAGCGCGACACCACTGCAATCTGGTCCGCCTGGCGGCGCATCTCGCGATTGAAGGCCCCAAACGGCCCGGCTGCTTTCGCAATCGCCTGGGCGCGCCGGTCCAGCAGCGGGTTGCCTGAGCTTTGTACCACTTCAGTGGCAAGGACCCGGCCGTCGTGATTGACCGTGACGATCATGGTCAGCTCGCCATAAAGCTTGTGGCCACCCTGCTCGGGAAAGTTCTCGGTGCCCTTGTCTTCAATGGCGCGGCGCAGGCGATCGTAGTAGATGGCGTAAACGGCTTCACGCGTGGCCGGGCTGATGTAGCGCTTTTTGGGGCGCTCGTTCTCCATATGGATGCGCCGCTCGATTTCGGCCAGCAATTCAATCAACTGGCGGCGTTTTTCCTCGCGCTGAACCACATCCGGGCTGACTTTTTGTTGCTGCGGGTCAGTGGGTGGCATGGCTGCCAACGCGTTTTTGACCCTGGAGAGCAGCACCTTTTGCTGCTCCTGCATCTCGCGCACCTGGCGCTCGCTGTCCCGTTCGCTGACTTCGCCCTGCGTTGACATCAGCGCATGCGGCAGCGGGCTGGTGGCGCGGCCTTTGTCCTTGTCGCCGCCGCCGGCCATGTTGGTTTGGGCAATGGCGCGGGCCTTGGTGGGTTTGTCAGAGGTTTTGGCGTTGACGAGAATGACTTCGAGCGGGGTGTCTTCAAACACCCGGTTGAAGGCTTCGGGGTTCACAAAACGCACCGTCAGCAGCGCCGCGTGCACGGCAATGGACACGCCAAGCGCAATTTGAAGGGTGCTGAAAGACCGCAGGTTCACGGGGCGGGATTATCGCCGGGTGCTGATACGACAGAGGATTTTTCACCCTCGTCAAGGTCCACGGCGATGGCAATCGGGCCGGCCAAGGTGTCTTCGTCGTCCTCGCCGCTGTCGGCATCGGCCGCAGATTTGTCATCAGCGCCACCGTCCAGGTGCGCGGTCACCGTGCCGTGGATGTCGAGCGAGACTTCGTCGATGTCACCCAGGCGCACCATCACCTGCGCCCAGCGCGGCAGGCCCTGGGCACCGGCGACCGGCAGTACCAGCGGCAGGTGGTCGGCGCGCACCAGGTTGTCCTTGAATAGGGTCGCTTCCACCTCGGTGATGCCCTGCTGCTGCACGTATTTGAGCACCCAGAAACGCTCCATGGCATTCTGAAAGCCGTTGTAGGCGGCGTAGGCGGCGTCAAAGCTGGAGATGATGGCAAACAGTTCCACGTCCTTGGGCTTAAAAGGGGCCGCCAGCGCTGCAGTTTTGCCGTGGCGCGCGCAGGCAATGATCTGCCACTGGTTGACCAAATCGGTGTAACGACGCAGCGGTGAGCTGCTCCAGGCGTAACTTTTCACGCCCATGCCGGCATGTGGCAGCGCCTTGGTGCCCATGCGCACCTTCACGCCGGGTGCCATGCTGGCTTGGCTGCGGTAAATGCCGGGCACACCCAGCTCGGCCATCCAGCCGCCCCAGGTGCTGTTGGCCAGGATCATCGCCTCGGAGACGATCAGGTCCAGCGGCGCGCCGCGCTGGCGCACGCTGATGTGCACCTGCTCGGAGCCATCGGGCACGGCACCGTTATTGCCGACCAGCCGGTAGTTGTAATCTGGCCGGTTAAAGGTCTCGGGTTTGCCGCGCACCAGCTCGCGCTTGGCTTTCAAGTCTTTTGCCAGGCGATATAAAAATGAGAGCTGCTCGCGCTTATCCAATAAGGTCTGGGGGTCGATTTGATGTGTAAAAGCTGGGTCTTCCAGCCAGTCGGTGGTGACCACATCGTCGAGTTGGTCGTGGCGCAGGTTGGCGCTGATATGGACCCGCTCCAGCTTCGTTTCAGTCGTTTTGATCTCCAGCGTGGCTTCATCTAGCGTGACGTACAGCGACACTGCTGGGCAGTCTTTGCCCTCCATCAGTGTGTAGGCCTGCACCACCTCGTCGGGCAGCATGGTGATTTTGTAGCCCGGCATGTACACGGTGGACAGGCGTGCGCGGCCCAAATGGTCGATGGCGCTACCGGGCGTGATGGCCAGGCCCGGTGCGGCGATGTGGATGCCCAGCAGCACCGTGCCGGTGCCCAGACCCTGCACCGAGAGCGCGTCGTCAATCTCGGTGGTGGCTGAATCGTCGATCGAAAACGCCTGCGCGCTGGCCAGCGGCAGGTCTTCGGTGATGCGCGGGGCCTCCAGCGTGGGGAAACCGGTGCCTTTGGGGAAGTTTTCCAGCAAAAAGCGCCGCCAGTGGAACTGGTAGGGCGAGTCAATCGCGCCGGCCTTGATCAGCAACTCCAGCGGGCCCAGATGCGTGGCCCGCGAAGCCTCCACCACTGCCTTGTACTCCGGCGCGTTTTTGTCGGGCTTGAAGAGGATTTTGTACAACTGGTCGCGAATGGCTTGCGGGCAGGTGCCAGCGCTCAGCTCTTTCACCCAGTCTTCAATTTGCAGGGCAATCTGCTTTTTCTTCTCGATAGCGGCCAGCGCCTGGGCCAGGATGTCTTTGGAGGCCTTGCGGAATCGTCCTTTGCCCGCGCGGCGAAAGTAGTGCGGGGCCTCAAACAGCGCCAGCAGCATGCCAGCCTGTTCACTCAAGGTGGCTTGTTCCGAAAAATAGTCGCGTGCTAGTTCGGCAAAGCCAAACTCTTCTTCGGGGGCGAATTCCCAGGCCATGTCCAGCTCGATGCCGCTGGCCACCGCCTGCGCGGCGGCCATC
Organism: uncultured beta proteobacterium; assembly: GCA_903905735.1. Classification (GTDB taxonomy): domain Bacteria; phylum Pseudomonadota; class Gammaproteobacteria; order Burkholderiales; family Burkholderiaceae_C; genus Rhodoferax. The sequence continues at coordinate 30,727 of CAIVHU010000133.1, read as the reverse complement.
AGTTGGGCCGGTTCGGGCTTGTCAAACTTGAGCAGGATATTGGCCGCTTTGACCTTGACGCGTTTGCCGCTGTCCAACTCGACCTGCGCCGAGGTGTCTGTCTCCGAGAGAGCCCGGCCAGCGAGAAATTTACCAGTTTCTTCAAATAATAAGTGCATGCGCCGGATTGTCCCATGGGGCGCGCGCCTTTCGCCCCAAAGCCCGGTCGCCTCACCCAATCACCCTGCCTTACCGCCGATGCAGATGACAGAAGTTCAGAATCCGCATACGCGTATATTGCCAGGCAGCATGAGCAGACGTGATACAAGAATCAAAAGGGGAACACCATGAGCGAACGCATCAGTCAGATCCTGGCACAAATGGCCACTTTGGAGGCCGATCTGATCACCGCCGTGCATGCGCAGGAAAGCAAAATGGCCTTTGAGATCAAGGGCAAGAAGGTCGAGTTTGAGTCCTCGGTGAAGGCCGCGCACCGCAAGCTCAAGATGAATTTTTTCCGCTGGGTGGTTGGTTATCGCCCGCAAAACCTGCTCACCGGCCCCATCATTTACGGCATGATTTTTCCGCTGATGCTGCTGGATGTGTGTATCAGCTTTTACCAGTGGAGCTGTTTCCCGATCTACGGCATCACCAAAGTGCGACGTTCCGACTATCTGGTGTATGACCGTGGTCAGCTGCAATACCTCAATTTCATCGAAAAATTTCACTGCACCTATTGCGAGTACGGCAACGGCCTGATGGCCTACATGCGCGAGATTCTGGCGCGCACCGAAGCCTATTTTTGCCCCATCAAACACGCCAAAAAGGTCATCGGCACCCACGCCCGCTACAACCAGTTTCTTGCCTATGGTGACGCGACCGACTACGAGGCGCGGCTGGAAGCGTTCCGGGTGTCGTTGGGCAAGCTGAAGTAGGCTGGATCAACGGCGCGGTGCGCCCCAAAAGCGGAGTTTGAAGGGGCGAGGAGCGTTAGCCCTGCTCGGTAAACACCGTTGGCAACTTGGTGGGCGCGGTGATGCGCAACTGTTTGTTGACGTTTTCCTGGCCAAATACCACTTCGATCGCCGACACGTTCACCCCAAACAGCGGGGCCAGAAAACGGACCATGTGGTCGGTGGCCTTGCCGTTTAACGGTTTGGCGGTGACGCTGATCTTGAGTTGCGTGCCCTTGGGTTTGCCGATGGCGTCTTTGGCGGAGCTGGGTTTGCCCAGAATGTTGACCACCAGCACGTCACCGTCCCAGGCGAAGAAGCTGTCGCCGGTGATGTTCTTCACCTGGCCACGGCTCATGGCGCAAAACCGAGCACCACGCGGCGCGTCATGGCGGATTTTTTCTCGATCTTGGTGACGATGACCGCGCCAATCTCGGCGGTGTTGGCCACATGCGTGCCGCCGCAGGGTTGCAGGTCGATCAGGTTGTCAGTGCCAACGCCGATGGTGCGAATCTGCCCGCTGCCGCGAGGTGGTTGCACCGACATGCTTTTGATCAACGCCGGGTTGGCGTCGAGTTCGTCATCGGTGATGGCACCGACCGTTACCGGGTGCTTTGCTGCCACCAGTTTTGCAATTGCTGCGCTCAACGTCTCTTTGTCCAGCGCCTCGGTCATGTTGAAGTCGATGCGAGCGTAGTCCGGCGTGATCGAGCAGCCGTTGACCAGCTTGGGCACGATGTGGCACAGCAGGTGGCTGGCGGTGTGAAAACGCATCATCCGATGGCGGCGCACCCAGTCGATGCGCGCGGTGACGCTGTCGCCCACCTTGAGTTTGTGGGCATCGTGTTGATCCTGATTCAATAGCTGCTCAAGCTGTTTCGACAGGGGCTGGTGGCATATTTCTTGTGTAAAACTGCCGTCGTCCGCTTTGCCCTTGCGGGTGTCCACAATGGCGAGTTCAGAGCCATCGGCCAGCACCAGCACGCCAGTATCCCCTGCCTGTCCGCCGCCCAGCGAGTAAAACACGGTGCGATCCAGCACGATGCCCTGGGGCTTGATGGCGGTCACCGTGGCGGTGCATTCTGTGAGGTAAGCGTTTTGGCGGAAGAGGTCTTGGGTCATGCCGCCTATTTTGCCTCTGCAACGGCCACTTGGCAGGTTTGCGTGCGTCAAGCCGGGGCCCACATCTACGCTGCGCGTTGCGCTCGTACACTTACGGCCTGAAAATTTTCGATGTGTTTCACCCTTTCATCATGTCCAATTTGCCCGGCTGCCCCCAATGCACTTTAGAAAACACCTACCCGGATGGAGACAACTACATTTGCCCGGACTGCGGGTTTGAGTGGCCGCAAACGGCTGCCGCTGGTGACGGTGAAGAGGCCAGCGGCCCGGTGGTCGATGCCAACGGCAATCCGCTGGCAAGTGGCGACACGGTGATCCTGATCAAGGACCTGAAGGTCAAGGGCTCGTCCATCGTGTTGAAAAAGGGCACCAAAATCAAAGGTATCCGCCTGCCCGAAGGCGCGGGCGACCACGAGGTCGATTGCAAAACCGATCAGGGCGCCTTCATGCTCAAGGCCGAATTCATGAAGAAGGCTTGAGGCGCAAGCGCCTACTCACTCAAATTGCACCATGACTCCCTCATCACGCTTTTGGGCCGATCTGAGTACCCGTTACTTTGCAGCGCTGCAGGCCAGCGGCGACGCATCGCGCACCATCGCGGTGTTGCCGGTGGCGGCGACCGAACAGCATGGCCCGCATTTGCCAATGAGTGTCGATTCGGTGCTGGTGGACGGCATCATCCAAGCCGCGTTGCCGCACCTGGCTGCTGACCTGAAAGTACTCTTTTTGCCCGCGCAGACGGTGGGTCTGAGCCCCGAGCACACGCGCTTTCCGGGCACACTGACGCTCAAGAATGAAACGATTGTTCGGCTGTGGACAGACATTGGCGAATCGGTGGCTGCCAGCGGCATCACCAAGCTGGTGATCTTCAACGCGCACGGCGGCAATGTCAGTGTGATGGATTTGGTGGCGCGTGACCTGCGCGCGCGCCTGAACATGCTCGTGTACAGCGTGAGCTGGTTCAATCTGCCCCTCAAAGACTCGCAGGGCCACGATGTGAATGCGTTGTTCAGCGCCGACGAGCACCGCTTTGGCATCCACGCGGGCGATATCGAGACCTCGATGATGCTGGCGTTGGCCCCCGCGCACGTGGACATGAGCCAGGCGCAAAACTTTACCTCCACCTCGCAAACCCGCGCCAAGCAGTTCGAGATTCTGGGCAACGGAAAAAGCGCCAAGCTGGGCTGGCAGATGCAGGACTACAACCCGGCCGGTGCCGTGGGCAACGCATCGGCTGCCACGGCAGACAAGGGCCGTGCGATGGTCGAAGCCGCTGGCCGCGCGCTGGCGCAGCTGCTGGCTGAGTTTGACCGGCTACCGCCCGACATACTCAACGCGCAGCCCGCGCTGCGCTGAAGTGGGTGCCCGCATGACCGGACCCGCGTGATGGCGGTGCAAGACCTGTTTGCGCTGGGTGCCGCCGCTTGCTGGGCGGTGGGCAGCGTGATGTCGGTGACACCGTCGCGGCATCTGGGTGCCTTTGCTTTCACCCGCTGGCGCATGGCCATGGTGGCGGTGATGCTCTGGACGGTGGTGGCCGTGACTGGCGGCTGGCGCGGCTTTGAGAGCAGCTACTGGGCCGTCATGGCGCTGAGCGGCCTCATCGGCATTTTTGTGGGTGACACCGCTTTGTTTGCCGCCATGAACCGGTTGGGTCCGCGCCGGGCCGGGGTGCTGTTTGCCACCCACGCGGCTTTCAGCGCGGGGCTGGGTTTCCTGCTCCTGGGTGAGCGCATGAGTCTGCAGGCATCAGCCGGTGCTGCACTGACCATGGCCGGTGTGATGACTGCCATCCTGCTGGGTCGGCACAAGGACGAAACCCATGCCTGGGAGGCTGACCAGGGCCATGTCGGCATGGGCGTGGCGCTGGCCCTGCTGGCGGCGTTGTGCCAGGCGGTGGGCTCCCTCATCGCCAAGCCCGTCATGACGATGCAGGTGGACCCCATCATGGCCTCTGCGGTACGTGTCACTGTCGCCACGGCGGCACATGGCGTGTTGCTGCTGACGGGTTTTCAGGCCGCGCGTGCGCAGCAGGCACCTACCGCGCGGGTGCTGCTGCAAACCGGGCTCAATGGTTTTATCGCCATGGGCGTGGGCATGACGCTGGTGTTGCTGGCGCTGGAGAAAGGCAAAGTGGGGTTGGTTGCCATCCTGTCATCGGTGTCGCCGATTCTGGTGTTGCCGCTGCTGTGGTTCCAGCTCAAGCGCGCGCCGGCACCGGCGGCGTGGCTGGGCGCGGTGATGACGGTGGTGGGCACCGGGCTGATTTTGTGGCGCTGAATCCGATTTAGAGGTGTCCATCTAGCTATTTTGTTGCACTGCAGCAAAAAAGACTTGCATCGCGGTTTTGCATCCCTATAATTCGATGCATGCTGCACTGCAACATAAGTGAGTGAAGCAGATGCCCAACCCGAAATCAACCTCTGAGAGTACCACCATGATGATGACCGTAGACCAAATCACCGCCTTCACCAAAGCCAACATGGACACCGCTCGCGGCCTGTCCACCAAGACCTTCGCCGGTTTTGAAAAGATGGTTGAGCTGAACATGGCCGCTGCCAAAGCGATCATGACCGAGTCGTTTGAACACGCTCAAACCTTGATGGCTGCCAAAGACGTGCAACAAGTCATGGCCCTGCAAACCGGCCTGTTCGCTCCCATGGCTGAAAAGGCTGCCGCTTATGGCCGCCACGTGTATGGCATCGCGATCGAGACCAGCGCCGAGTTCACCAAGGCCATGGAAGGCAAAGCGGCTGAAAACCAGAAAGCCTTCACCCAAGTGATGGACACCATGACCAAGAACGTACCGGCCGGTACGGAGTCCGCTGTGGCTGTGCTCAAGAGCGCCCTGGCTTCCAGCCAAAGCGCCATCGAATCGGCTCAAAACACCGCCAAGAAGGCGCTGGCCATGGCTGAAAGCAATGTGGCTGCCGTGACCGAGCAAGCTCTGAGCGCCGCTGCTGCGGTCAGCAAGAAGGCCTAAGCCTTCTCGCAACGCTGCCCTGTGCAGCGCCCCACAAAAAAAGCACCTTCGGGTGCTTTTTTGTTTTTGGAAAAGGGATTGTTCAAGCAGCCCGACAACCCTGATCAGTCAGGTCACCCGGACCTCGACCTCCATGCCCGCGAACGTGTCAGTCGCACCAAGGTAGCTGCCCGACACCGGCATCAACAGCGTGATGTCGCGGGCAACAGCGACCGGAACCAGATTGAATCCACCGATGCTGCGATTGGTCGGATCGAAGTTGATCCAGCCAGCCCCGGGCACATAGACCTCTGCCCACGCATGGGTGGATCCTGACCCTGAGGAACCCGTCGCCGTGCCTTGCGGGTCGTACAGGTAGCCCGACACAATCCGGGCGCCCATGTCCAGGCTGCGTACCGCCTCGGCAAACAGGATGGCGAAGTCGCGGCATGAACCGCGCCCGCGGTCAAGCGATTCGATCGGCGTCTGGGTACCTTCGCTTTCGCGCACTTCGTACTGCAAGGCTTCGGACACGCCGTGACTGATCGCCTTCAGCAATTCCAGCGTGTCCGGTGCGATGCCCCGCACGAATGATCGGGCCCACTTCTGCAGGCGCCCCATCGGGTCAAGGTACTGCTGGATCGCCAGCGCCCCCAGATCAGCGCGGTCATCGTTTGAATAAAAGAAGGGGTAGTTGAGGGCAGTCGCCGCCATATTGAAGATCGGCCAGGGGTTGCCGGTGAGGGTCAGTTCGACGCTACTCTCAATCCGCAAAACATCGGTCTTGCCGCCAAACGATGCCGTCGCAATCGCATTGCCCCAGACATCATTCGCCCACGCGATCGACGCGTCGGGAAACACCTTCAAGGTATGCGACAAAAGTTGCAGCTCGCGACTTTCCCGGGGGCGCAACATCAGCCGATGCGGATTCAGGCTGACCGGGGTGCGGTAGTGATAAACCGTTGTATGACTGATCCGAATTTGGGTCACGGTGGTGCGGGGCTCCTGAATTTCGTCCAGATTAACATCTTCTGGGCAAGAGGGCGTGACGAGGCGGCGACTGCGATGACGCGGCGAACGGATGCCCAACCTTCAACATCACGCCCTGGCACACGACATCCGGGACACCCTCATTTGAACCAAAAACACCCGCAGCCCTTTCAGGCGTGGGTGATCCAGCTATCAAATTCGATGCTGTCGAGGTGTGGCAGCGTGTTGTAGGTTTGCAGCGCCAGGTGTTTGTGGGTGAAGGCGAGTTCGGTCACAGCGGTGTTGCGCAGGCGCATGTTGAGTTCCAGTGTGGACTCGGGCGGTGTGGCCAGCACATGGCTGATGGCGCAGGCAATGGGGCCGCCACTGGACACCAGCAGCACGCTTTGCGCACCGCTGGCCTGAATGTCGTCCAGCACATCGACCACGCCCTGGCGGAATTCAGGCCACGGCGGCAGCCCCACGGGCTGTGTTTTGCCCATCATCCATTGCAGCAAGCCCTGTCGCAGCAGGCGAAAGTGATGACGATAGGGATCTGTCGCGCTGGTATCCGACAGCGGTGTGGAGTGGATCGCGGCGATCACCGCTGCACCGTCGTACTCGTTCAAACCCGGACAGGGCGTGGCAATCAGCGGCATACCAAGTCCCTCGCTGATGCCGCTCAGTGTTTGTGCATGGCGCTGGAGTGTGCCGCTCGCGGTGGTGTCAAACTTCACACCTCTGCGCGCAAAGTAGCGGCCCAGTTGCAGACTTTGGCGCTGTCCCAGCGGGCTTAACTGGTCGTAATCGGCCGCCCCAAACGAAGCTTGCGCGTGCCGAACGAGATAAAGGATGGCCATTGGCCTAATTTAAGCGAAGTGCCGACAAACCGCCTGACCTCGCCGAAACGTCCTTCAAAGTCGGGCTGACCTCCTCACAACATGACCACACCGTCCACGCAGGTGACCGAGTCGCCACCCACCCAGACCTGGCCGCTGTAGTCTTGGGTGATGTGCACTTGCCCGTGCCGACCCAGACAGGTGCCTTGGGTGGCAAGGTAGCTTAGGGGTGCCAGGCGCTCGGCGATCAGCCATTGCGCCAGACTGGCGTTCAGGCTGCCAGTGACCGGGTCTTCATTCACGCCGATAGCGGCGGCGAAGGCGCGCACAGTGAGTCCGGGTGCGTTCTGGTCGCTGGCGACGATGCCGCCGCGCTGACCGAAGGCACGCGCTTCACGGTTGGAGCGTGCTACCAAAGTTGTATCTGCCTGCGCTTGTTCTATATGGGCTAGACCCACTTTTAAGCCTAAGTTTTTGAGACGCAAGTGGTCGGGTTCCAGCCCCAGCAAAACCTCCTGGCTGTCGATTAGCAGACCGAGCCAGACGGGACCGTTGTCCATCAACTGGCTGGCAAAGATGTGCCGGGTGTCGAGTCCCAATGCAGCCGCCACGTCGGCCACCAGCGCCTGGTCAGGCTGGCTGCGCTGCAACGCGGGTGCGGCGAACGCCGGTCGGCCCGCGTTTTGGCGGATGGTGATCAGGCCTTTGTCGCATTCCTGCACGATCTGTGTTGGTGATTGGGGCGCGCCACCCGCCTGCAGCCAGGCATGGCAACTGCCCAGCGTGGGGTGTCCGGCAAACGGCAGCTCGCCACCGGGCGTGAAGATGCGCACGCGGTAGTCCGCGCCCTGGGCCTGGCCCGCTTCGGTGGGCGGCAGCAGGAAAGTGGTCTCAGACAGATTGATCCAGCGGGCAAAGTGCTGCATGTCGTCGCCGTCCAGCTCCGAGCCATCCAGCACCACCGCCAGCGGGTTGCCGAGGTAGGCGGTGTCGGTGAAGACATCCACTTGCCTGAACGGGCGGCGTTTCATGGGCAGCTCAACGTGCGACACATGTCAGGACAGGGCTTGGTCCAGCACACCTTTGGCGGCAGGACGGGCCAGAATGCTGGCATACCAGCGCGCCAGATGTGGCAGCGCCGGGCGTTCTTGCGGCAAGCCAAACCAGCGGTGCATGTCGCAGGCCACCGGGATGTCGGCCATGGTGAACGTCGCGCCGCCCAGATAAGCCTGACGGGAGAGGTGCTGGTCCAGCATCGTCAGCAATGGGGCCATCGCTGCCACCGATTTGGCCACGATGGTCGGGTCGCGTTTGTCCTCGGGTGTGCGGATCAGCTGGATAAAGGCACCCACGCCTGCCGGGTTGAGGGTGGTCTGCTGCCAGTCCATCCAGCGCTCGGCATCAAAGCGCTGTGCCAGGTCTAGCGGGTAGAGCGCCGGCGCGTACTTGGCGCACAGGTAACGCACGATCACGTTCGACTCCCACAGCACCAGCTCACCGTCCTGCAGCGTGGGTACCAACGCGTTCGGGTTGAGTTGCTGGTACTCGGGCGTTTTGACTACACCAAAAGCCATGCCGGCATCGGTACGGGTGAAGGGCGCGCCAGTTTCCTGCGCCGCCCAAACCACCTTGCGAACATTGAGCGAGCTCAGCCGCCCCCAGATGTGCATCATGTCAGACTCCTTGTTGTTGCCGGATGGCACTGGCCAGTGCCGCCACCCCTCGGTGGATGTCTAGGGCGCTGGGGGTGACGAAGGATAGCCGCAAGGTGCGTTCGTCGCCATGGTCGGCGTAAAAAGGCGCTCCGGGCACAAAAGCCACACCTTTGTCCACCGCCAGGGGCAGCAAGTCCACCGCTTTCATGCCCTTGGGCAAGCGTGCCCACAAAAACATGCCACCGGCGGGGGTGTTCCAGGTCAGGCGGTTATCGAGTTCTGCCGCCGTGGCGTCCACGGGCATGGCACCAAAGTGCTGCGTCAAGGCATCCAGCATGGCGTCGCGCTGCGCTTTGTAAAGCGCGCGGATCGTCGGCACGTGGCGGTCCAGAAAGCCGTCTTTCATCACCTCGGCAATCATGCGCTGGTTGAAACCGGGGCTGTGGAGGTCGGCGGCCTGCTTGGCTTGCAATAGTTTGGGGAACACCGCTTTGGGCGCGACCAGAAAGCCCAGGCGCAGCCCTGGTGCCAGCACCTTGGAGAACGAACCCAGATAAATGCAGCCCTCGGGGTTGCGGGCGGTCAAGGCGGCGGGCGGCGGGGTGTCAAACCACAGGTCGCCATAGGGATTGTCTTCGATCAGCGGCAGGTTCAGCTCGGCGGCCGTGGTGCTCAAAGCCGCCCGGCGTGCCTCGCTCATGGTGTTGCCGGTGGGGTTCTGGAAGTTGGGCAGCACGTAGAGAAAGCGGGGCAAATTGGGGTCGGATTCCAATATCTGCCAAGCAGAATTTGGACTCTGACCCCTTTTTGCCCCGGTATGCGCAGCTTGCCGTAGGGCGTTAATGTCCACACCCTCAGCATCGCTGACCACACTCACCACCTCGGGCTCCATCGGGATGAAGGCCATCACCGCACCCAGATAGGTCGGCGACTCAACCAGAATCCTGCTGCCTGCGTCCACCAGGACCTTGGCCACCAGGTCCAATCCCTGCTGGCTGCCGGTGGTGATCAGCACCTGCGCCGGATCCACGTTCCAGGTCAGTCCGGCAGCGGCGGCTTGCGTGCGCAGCTGCGCAGCCACCATCTCGCGCAGCGGGCCGTAGCCCTCGCTGGCGGCATATTGCAGTGCACCGGTCGGGTCGTTTTTGAGGACTTTGGCGCAGGCGGCTTCAAACGCCGCCACCGGAAAGGTCTTGGCGGACGGCAGACCACCGGCGAAGCTGATGATGCCTGGGCGTTCGGTGACCTTCAAAATCTCGCGGATCACCGACGGGTTCATGCGTGCAGCGCGGTGAGCGAGCTGCCAGGGGGAATTCAGGGAAGCCGGGGGTAAGGGCGCGTTCATACAGGTTCCTTCGAGTCAAGCAAAAAAACAGGGGCAGGCCGCGAAAAACGCTTGCCCAGAAAAACGGTAACGATCACGGCCAGGGCAAAGCCCAGCGTGACCACTTCCAGCGGCTCGCCCAGCAGCGGCACGGCGGCCAGGATGCTCAGAAAAGGTTGCAGCAATTGCGTCTGGCTCACGCGCAGCGCGCCGCCCATGGCCATGCCACGGTACCAGGCAAAAAAGCCCGCCCACATGGAAAACACACCGACATACAACAACCCCAGCCAGGCCGAGGTGTTGACGCTATGGTCTGGCCAGGTCAGCAGCGCGCCGGGCAGACTCAGCGGCAGCGCCATCACGCAGACCCAGCAAATTACCCGCTCGGCACCGAGCGCTTGGGTCACCTGCGCGCCATAGACATAGCCAACCGACGCGGCAAAAACAGCGCCCACCAGCAGCAAGTCTGCCCATTCCAGGCCAAAACCATGACCTTGCTGGTAAGCGCGCAACAGCGAATACACCACCACCAGCGCGCTGCCTAACGCCGCAAACACCCAGAAGCCCAGCTTGGCCCGCTGGTGCAGTACCCACGCGGCGATGGCGGCGGTGGTGAGTGGCAGCAGCGCGGTGATCACCGCCGCATGGCCGGAGGTGACTTGGCGCAACGCAAACCCCAGCAGCAGTGGGTAGCCGATGGCGTTGCCCAGCAAGGCCATGGCCAGCGGCTTGCGCTGCGCGGGCGTTGGCAGCGCAGAGCGGGTGACCATTAGAAAGATCAGCGACAAGCCCCCGGCCAACGCCGCGCGGCCAAAGGTCACAAACCACGGCGAGAGTTGCGGCGCTTCAAAGGTGCCGGTGGCCAGCCGCGTCATCGGCAGCGTTACCGCAAAAATGGCGACCCCGAGCACGCCCAGCCACATGCCGAGCGTTTCGTGGTGCATGGTTTTCACGGCGCAGACTTTCGACGGCTTGGCAGAAATAGGGCGCTGCTCATGGGCTGGCCGTGCCTTGTGCCAACTCTTCCGACAGCGCCCACCGGGCGGCGCTCTGGGTGTGCAAGGCGGTGGTGTCAAACAGCGGTAGCGCGCAGTGCTGCGGCTGGATCAGCATGGCGATTTCGGTGCAGCCCAGGATGATCGCCTGCGCCCCTTGCGCCTGCAGGTCGCTGATGATGCGCTGGTAGGTCTGGCGTGAGGCGTTTTTCACCTCGCCCAGACACAGCTCGTCATAAATGATCTGGTGCACCCGGTCACGATCGGCTTGAGGTGGGGTCAGCACCGTCAGACCGTGCTGCTGCTCCAGGCGGCTGCGGTAAAAGTCCTGCTCCATGGTGAAGCGCGTGCCGAGCAGGCCAACCCTTGTGAGTCCTGCTTGCTGTATGGCCAGCGCGGTCGGGTCGGCAATGTGCAGCAGCGGGATTCTGACGGCGCTTTGCACCGCTTCGGCCACCTTGTGCATGGTGTTGGTACAGATCACCAGCGCATCGGCCCCGGCAGCTTCGAGTTGGCAGGCGATGGCGGCCAGCAGCGCGCCTGCCTCGTCCCACTGGCCGGTGGTTTGCAGATGTTCAACTTCGGCAAAGTCCACGCTGTACAGGACGATTTTGGCCGAGTGCAAGCCCCCGAGTTGCTCGCGCACCGTCTGGTTGATCTGCTGGTAATACGGCACGGTGGACTCCCAACTCATGCCGCCGATCAAGCCCAATGTTTTCATGATTTGCTCCTGTATAAATAGCTTCCTTCGCTTTCTGGATAAGGGCTGAAGGCCGATTATCTTTGCAAATTTTGTTCTGTCACACATGGCCGACAGCCGGACTTCTGGCCATCAGTTGGTAACAGAGCAAATTTGCTCCGCAAATGTTGGTCTGTCACGCAAGGCCTTAAAAGGTCGCCATCCACGCCGCCGTCACCAACAGCACCACGCCCATGCTGCGGTTAAACCAGCGCAGCCGCCGTCCGCCATGTTCAGCGTCTGCCAGCCAGCCGCGCAGCAGCGTTCCCATCAGCGCGTAGGTGAGGTTGCTGGCCAGGCCAAACAGCAGCAGGATCGGCAGCACTACCGCAAAGCGGCTGACCATGTCGTCGCGCCCGGCCAACCAGCCAGCCACCACGCTCAGCGCCAGCATCCAGGCCTTGATGTTCAAGAATTGCAGCATCACACCCTGCCAGAAGGTCACGTTGAGTCGCCCGGTGTCGGCTTGGGTCAGCGCGGTGGCTCTGAACAGCTTGGTCGCCAGCCACAGCAAATACCCGACCCCCAGCACTTGCACGCCGATGCGCAGCGCGGGCACCGCCATCACCAGCGCGCCCACACCTGCCGCGCACAGGCTGAACAACAAGCCCCAACCCACCGGCACCGACAGCACAAAACGCAGCGCGCGCCGCCAACCCAGGTTGGCCCCCAGCGCGGCCGACAGCGTGGTGTTGGGCCGCGGCGTGAAGCTGGTCGCCGCGCACAGCACCAGCAAGGCGGTGAGCTCAGTGGATGTCATGGCGCGTTGATGGGTAGAGCATGGTCATAAATGTAGCGTTGAAAACAATACACCTGCAGTACACTTTAAAAGACATTGAATCAAAGTGTATTGCTCGTGATGACCACACAGCACAAGGTCAATGGAAAGGCGCACATGTTAGTTAAAACACCCACCCAGTCCTTGTCTGCACAACTGGCGGCGCGTTTTGCCGAACGCATCGCCACCGGGCTGCTGGCACCGGGTGCGCGTCTGCCGTCGGTGCGGCAATGTGCCCAGCAACAGGGCGTGAGCCCCAGCACCGTGGTTGCCGCGTATGACCAGTTGCTGGCGCAAGGCTTGGTGGAGGCCCATCGCCATCGTGGTTTTTATATAAGAAATCGGTCGCCAGCCCTGATGGATCAAGGGCAGACAGCTCCTGAAAAAGTAGAGAACTCGGCCTTGAACAACATCCTGGGTCCCGGCTTTGCGGCGCAGCATGTGCCGGTGAACGCCACGGCGCTGATTCGCGGCATGTTCCATGGCGGTAGCGCCACGGCGCAGCCCGGCCTGGGCGCTTTCCCGCCCGACTGGCTGGAGAACAGCTATCTGGCCGCCGCCATCCGCCGCGTCACAAGCGGCCCGCAGCTCAAGTCGTTCTCGCTGCAATATGGCGAACCCGCTGGCGACTCGGGCTTGCGCCAGGCACTTTCCGCCCGACTCAACACGCTGGCCATTCCGGCTACGGCCCGGCAAATCATCACCACGGTCGGTGCCACCCACGCGCTGGACATCGTCAGTCGCACGCTGCTGCGCGCGGGCGACTGCGTGATGGTGGAGGAGCCCGGCTGGGCCATCGAATTTGCCCGGCTCGACGCTTTGGGCATGCGCATCCTGCCCGTGCCGCGCGGCCCGGACGGGCCGGACCTGGCGGTGATGGCGCGTTACTGCGAGCTGCACCAGCCCAAGCTGTTTGTGAGTGTGAGTGTGCTGCACAATCCCACCGGCTACTGTTTGAGCCCCGGCAGCGCGCACCGGCTGTTACAACTGGCTAATACCCACAACATTGTCATCGTCGAGGACGACACCTACAGCCACCTCGCGCCCGAACACGCCACTCGCCTGAGTGCGCTGGACGGCTTGCAGCGCACCATCTATGTCAGCGGGTTTTCCAAAATCCTGGCACCTGGCTGGCGCATCGGCTTTTTGGCGGCACCTACGTATTTGTATGAGCGCTTGCTCGATACCAAACTGCTGGCCACCCTGACCACACCCGCGCTGCTGGAAAAAGCGCTGGCCTGGTGCATCGACCAAGGCCAGTTGCGCCGCCACGCGCAGCAGGTGCGCTCCCGGCTGGACCAGGCGCGTGGCCGCAGCGTGACACTGGCGCTGGCGGCGGGCTGCAGCTTTGCCGCGCCGCCATCGGGGTTATTTGGCTGGGTGGATACTGGTGTGGACACCGATGCCCTGGCCCAGCGCATGCTCGATGCGGGTTATTTGCTGGCCCCGGGTTCGCTGTTTCATGCCAGCCGCGCACCCGGCACGCTGATGCGCATCAACTTCTGCACCACGCAGGATGCGGCGTTTTGGCAGGTTTTCAGGGACGTTCGCGCCAGCCTGTGAGACTTTGGGCGGCATTTTGAAGTTTTCAGCGTCTCTAAGGGTAAGTCCGCATTGCTTTGTACTGCAAATTAATTAACAATTAATTAATTCGGGCGACATGGTGTCTGCACGAATCAACCTTGCCCCCGGTTATTCGTCTGTGGGGCGGACACTTTAGGAGATCACATGTTGAAACTTTCTCATATGGCGACAGCCGTGGCATTGGTGGTGGCAGGCTCTGCCGCAATGGCCGGCGAGGTGGAGGTGTTGCATTGGTGGACATCCGGCGGCGAGGCCAAGTCGGTCGGTGAGCTGAAAAAAATCATGCAAGCCAAGGGTGATACCTGGAAAGATTTTGCGGTGGCTGGTGGTGGCGGTGACAACGCCATGACGGTCCTGAAGAGCCGTGTGGTGGCTGGCAACCCGCCTGCAGCAGCGCAAATCAAGGGCCCGGCCATTCAGGAATGGGCTGCCGAAGGTGTCCTGGCCAATCTGGACCCGATCGCCAAGGCCGAAAAATGGGACAGCCTGCTGCCCAAGGCCGTGGCCGATGGCATGAAATACAAAGGCAGCTATGTGGCCGTTCCGGTCAACGTGCACCGCGTCAACTGGATGTGGGCCAACGCCGATGTGCTGAAAAAATCCGGTGTGAAGAGCATGCCTACAACCTGGGATCAGTTCTTTGCTGACGCTGACAAGATCAAGAAGGCTGGCTTTATTCCGGTAGCCACCGGCGGCAACGCCTGGAATGACTTCACCACGTTTGAGCCCGTGGCATTGGGTGTTGGCGGGGTCAAGTTCTACAACGATGCTTTCGTCAAGCTGGACCCCAAGGTGCTCAACAGCCCCACCATGAAGAAGTCTCTGGAGACCTTCCGCAAATTGAAAGGCTATATCGATCCGGGTGCTGTGGGACGTGACTGGAACCTGGCCACTGCCATGGTGATCCAGGGCAAAGCCGGCTTCCAGTTCATGGGTGACTGGGCCAAGGGTGAGTTTGTGGCCGCAGGCAAGGTGCCGGGCAAAGACTTCCTGTGCGCAGCCGCGCCCGGTAATGCCGGAAGCTACACCTTCAACGTGGACTCGTTTGCCATGTTCAAGCTGAAAGACCCGGCAGCCCAGAAAGCCCAGGCTGATCTGGCTGTGGCCATCATGAGCCCCGAATTCCAGGAAATCTTCAACCTGAACAAGGGTTCGATCCCGGTCCGCCTGAACATGGACATGTCCAAGTTTGACGACTGTGCCAAGCTGTCGGCCAAGGAGTTTGTGGAAACCGCCAAATCGGGTGGTCTGGTGCCTTCCGTGTCGCAGGACATGGCCCTCAAACCTTCAATGACCGGTGCCTTGAAAGACGTGGTCAGCCAGTTCTGGAACGACGACAAGATGACACCTGAAACAGCCATGACCAACATGGTGAAGGCCACGTCGAACCAGTAAGTTGTGTTGGGGGCATGAGAGGCGTTTGTGGTGCGTACCCGCAGCAGGGCTGGGGTGCGAACCGCCGCTCATGTCCCCCGCCCTGCGGGCTCCTCCTTGACTTCGCTTTGGTTCACACCCCAGCCCTGTTGCTGAACGATTTTTGATTTCTTGCTTGAATTTTCAAATCGTATCGGGACCAGATGGGCCGGGTGTTTCCCACAGTGAGGTCAAGGAGGAGACAGAAAGCCGGGAGGCTTTCTGTCGGGGGACACGAACGAAGGGAAATACCCGGCTCGTCAGGTCTTGGCGCAGGCGCAAGGCGTTCCAGCAAGGGACTAACTCAGGGTTTAACCCAAAGGCACAGCGTTTATGAAATCCTTTGAAAACGTGCTACCCAAAATCGTGATCGCACCTGGCTTTGTGCTTGGTTTTGCCTTCATCTATGGCTTCATGATCTGGAACGGCATTTTGTCCGTGTCCAATTCGCACATGTTGCCCAACTACAGCGAGTTTGTCGGGCTGGACCAGTACAAGCGCCTGTGGCAAATGGACCGTTGGTACGTGGCGCTCAAGAATCTGGGCATTTTCAGCGTCTTGTATGTCGGTGGATCGATGCTGGTGGGCATGCTGCTGGCGATTTTTCTGGACCAGAAAATCCGCTTTGAGGGCGTGATCCGTACCATTTACCTGTACCCCATGGCGCTGTCGTTCATCGTCACCGGCACCGCCTGGAAATGGATTTTGAACCCCAGCCTGGGCCTGGAAAAGCTCATGCATGACCTGGGTTGGGCCAGCTTCAGTTTTGACTGGCTGGTGCAGTCCGACACCGCCATCTACTGCATCGTGATCGCCGGTGTCTGGCAGTCGGCCGGCTTTGCCATGGCCCTGTTTCTGGCGGGCCTGCGCGGCATTGACGACAGCATCATCAAGGCGGCGCAGATGGATGGTGCGTCACTGCCACGCATTTACTGGCGCATCATTTTGCCGGTGCTTCGCCCGGTGGTCTTTTCGACCATTCTGGTGCTCTCGCACCTGTCCATCAAGGCGTTTGACCTGGTGATGGCCTTGACAGCCGGCGGGCCGGGTTACGCCACTGACGTGCCGGCCACCTTCATGTACACCATGAGTTTCACCCGTGGCGAGATCGGCCTGGGTGCCGCCAGCGCCACCATGATGCTGGCCACCGTGGCGGCCATTGTGGTGCCGTATCTGTACAGCGAATTGCGCGCCAAGCCGCACGAGAGGTAAGAGTCATGACTGCAAAAACTTTGAGCCGCGTGGCGGTGTACGGCGTGTTGCTGGTGGCGGCTTTTTTCTTTCTGGTGCCGCTGTATGTGATGTTGGTGACCTCGCTCAAGGATGGCGCGCAGATTCGCGCGGGCAACCTGATGAGTTTGCCGACCTCGTTTAACCTGGATTCATGGCAGCTGGCCTGGTCCACCGCCTGCACCGGGGTCGATTGCCGGGGCCTGAAGCCCTACTTCATGAACTCGGTGATGATGGCGGTGCCTGCAGTGCTGATCTCTACCACCTGGGGTGCGCTCAATGGTTATGTCTTATCCATGTGGAAGTTCAAAGGCAGTGACCTGTTGTTCGGCTTCATCCTGTTTGGTGTGTTCATGCCCTACCAGGTGGTGCTGTTGCCAATGAGCCAGGTGCTGGGCTTTTTGGGGATGTCCAGCACCATTGGCGGACTGATTCTGGTGCACTGCCTGGCAGGCATGGCCAGCACCACGCTGTTTTTCAGAAACTATTACACCGCCATTCCGCGAGAGCTGGTGAATGCCGCGCGAATCGACGGCGCGGGCTTCTGGCGCATTTTTGTGCGTATTGTGTTGCCGATGTCAACGCCGATCCTGATGGTGACGTTGATCTGGCAATTCACCAACATCTGGAACGACTTCCTGTTTGGTGTGGCTTTCAGCGGTGCCGATAGCAAACCCATCACCGTGGGCCTGAACAACATGGCCAACACCACCAGCAGCGTCAAAAACTACAACGTGGACATGGCCGCAGCCATCATTGCGGGCTTGCCGACCATGCTGGTGTATGTGCTGGCAGGTCAATATTTCGTCAAAGGTCTGACTGCCGGTGCGGTCAAAGGATAAAAAGGGACAACTCCATCATGGCAGCATCACTCCACATTGCAGGCATTCGCAAGGTTTTCGGCAAGGGCGACAAGGCCGTCGAGGTTCTCAAAAAAATTGAAATCGATGTCCCGCCCGGTGAATTCCTGATCCTGGTCGGCCCCTCGGGTTGCGGTAAATCCACGCTGCTCAACATCATTGCCGGTCTGGAAGAACCCACTGAAGGCGAACTCAAGATTGACGGCAAAAATGTCATTGGCGTGGCACCAGCGCAGCGTGACATCGCCATGGTGTTCCAGAGCTACGCGCTGTACCCGACCATGACCGTGGCCGACAACATCGGCTTTGCGCTGGAAATGCGCAAGGTGCCGCTGGAGGTGCGCACCAAGCGCATCCACGAAGTGGCTGCCATGCTGCAGATTGAGCAACTGCTGGACCGCCGCCCGGCGCAGCTCTCAGGCGGTCAGCGCCAGCGTGTGGCGATGGGGCGCGCCTTGGCGCGTGACCCGAAACTGTTCCTGTTTGACGAGCCGCTGTCCAACCTGGACGCCAAACTGCGGGTGGAAATGCGCGCCGAGATCAAGCGCCTGCACCTGCTCTCCGGCATCACCACGGTGTATGTGACGCACGACCAGATTGAGGCCATGACGCTGGGCAGCCGCATCGCCGTGATGAAAGACGGCATCCTGCAGCAGATCGGCACGCCAGACGAGATTTACCGCCTGCCAGCCAACACCTACGTCGCCGGTTTCATTGGTTCACCTACTATGAATTTCATAACTGGAACCGCAAGCGGGACGGGGGCTACAAGCCTTTTTTCCTTTGAAGGCGGGAGCCTGCAGATCCCCGCTCCCAAGGCGGGCAAGGTCACGCTGGGGCAGCGCCCGGAGCACATTCACCTGGCTGACGATGCCACCTGGCGTGGCGAGGTCACGCTGGTCGAGCCGACCGGAGCCGACACCTACGTGGTGATCAAAACCGGTGCCGGCCTGGTGACCGTGCGCACACCACCCAGCACGATAGTGAAGGTGGGCGACAACGTGGGCATGACGGTCAGTGGCAACCACAACAACTGGTTTGACGCCACAAGTGGACTGCGGCTGGCCTGAGACGAGGTTGGCAGGGGCTCAGATCGACCAGTCGGGTTGAGCCGCCGTTTCAGTCAGCTGCTGGTAGGTCCATTCAAAATCTGCGGCAGGCACCGGGCGTGAGAATAGGTAGCCCTGACCATAGTCGCAACACGCTGCGGCCAGCAGAGCGCGCTGCAACTCGGTCTCGATGCCTTCTGCTATCACCTTCATGCCTAGCGCATGCGCCATCACGATGATGGCCTGGCACAGCGCCAAGTCCGTGGATTGGGGTACCAGCTGACGCACAAACGACTGGTCGATCTTGATGAAGTCGATGTCAAATTTCTGCAAATAGGCCAGTGACGAGTAGCCGGTGCCAAAGTCGTCCAGCGACACGCCGATGCCGTCATCGCTCATGGCCAGCAGTTGCTCCACCACGCCCTCGCTGGTGGACAGTAACAGGCCCTCGGTGATTTCCACCACGATGCTTTCGCCACACAGACCGCGGTCGCGCAGTTGCTCGATCCAGGGCACATTCAGTGGGTTGGGGTTTTCAAACTGCACCGGTGACTTGTTGATGCTGATCTGGAACTCTGGGTGCAGCGTCTTGCGCCAGGCTTTTACTTGGTCAGCCGCCTGCTGGAACACCCATTCCCCCAGCGGCACGATGAGGCCGCTGCTTTCAGCCACCGGAATGAACTCGCCGGGGCTGATCAGCCCGCGAGTGGGGTGCTGCCAGCGCACCAACGCCTCGGCCTTGTGGATGGCCCCGGTGGCCAGTTCGACGATGGGCTGGTAAACCACCCGGAACTGGTGCTCAACCAGCGCGACGCGCAAGTCGCGGGTGAGCTGGGCGCGCCACTGCGCTGCTTCCTGCAGCGCCGGGGTAAAAAAGCTGTAGCGGTTGCGCCCGGCACTTTTGGCCACATACAGCGCCTGGTCGGCATTTTTCAGCAGGTCTTCGATCTCGTTGGCGTCTCCTGGGTAAATAGTGACCCCGATGCTGGCTGAAATGAACACCTGGTCCAGCCCGAGTTGGTACACCCCACCCAGGGAGGCCAGCAGTTTGTGCAGCACCACTTCCAAGTGGCCCACCTCCGCCATCTCGGTGACGATGACCATGAACTCGTCACCACCCATGCGTGCCACGGTATCGACCTCGCGCAGGCAGGCGCTGATGCGCCGGGCGGCTTCGGTCAGCAGGATGTCGCCGCGGTCATGGCCCAGCGTGTCGTTGACTTCCTTGAACCGATCCAGGTCGATGAACAGCAACGCCAGTTGCAGCTTCTCCCGGCGGCATCTTTTGAGCTCCTGCGCCAGGCGCTCGCGCATCAGACGGCGATTGGGCAAACCGGTGAGGGTGTCAAAGTGGGCTTGCTGCCAGATGGTGGCTTCAGCCGCTTTGCGTTCACTGATGTCGGTGTGGGTCCCGATCATGCGCAGCGGCTTGCCCTGTGCATCCCGGCTGATCACCATGCCGCGCGACAGAATCCACTTCCAGCTGCCGTCCTTGCACAACACGCGGTGCTCATTGCTGTACGTGGGCGTGAGTCCGTCCAGATGTGCCTGACGGTCACGACGCACCCGCTCAATATCGTCGGGATGGGTATGTAGGTCACGGTCGTCGATGCTGGGGCTGAGGTCGCCTTCGTCGAAACCGTACATGCGCAACAGGCTGGGCGACAGGTACTCATGGCCGCTTGGCACCGTGAGGTCCCACACGCCATCACCGGTGCACTCCAGCGCCAGCTTCCAGCGCTCTTCGTTCGTCTCCAGGGCCTTTTTCGCCTGGATGTAGTCGGTGACATCGGCAAAGGTGCGCACCATGCTGCCGTCGTCGAGCAGCTTGCTCTTGACCTCCAGCATGCGACCCTGCGGGGTTTCACGCACGTAGTGCGTCGGTGGGTCACCCATACCGTCGCCAATGACGTAGTCGCGTGCGTCCTCGTCGACCCGACTGGCATGGAGCCCGAAGTCGCCCCTGCTTTTCTGAAGATCGGCGAGCTGACCCAGCGTGGGGCGGCCAGCCAAAAAATCGACAGGCACGTCCAGCAACTCGCACACCCGGGGGTTGAAGCCAATGATGTGCTTGGCCGGGTCGAGCAGCAGGATGCCCTGGCTGATGTTGGTCAGCGTGGTCTGCAGCAGGCTGGATTTTTCCTGTAGCGCCGCATTCAGCTTGACAAGCTCCTGCTCAGCCAACTTGCGCTCGGAGATGTCGGTGTGGGTGCCGATCATTCGCGTCGGTTGACCCTGTGCGTCGCGACTGACGATGATGCCGGTGGCCAAAATCCACTTCCAGGTGTTGTCCTTGCACAGCATGCGAAATTCAATCGCGTAGGTGCCCGCGCGGCCTTCCCGGTAAGCCGCTATGGCGGCTTGCATTGGAGCGATATCGTCAGGGTACACGCGCGACAGGAATTCTGCGTAGCCCTTGTGAAATTCACCGGCCGCAAAACCGATGATTTCTTCCCAGCGGGCCGAGTGCGTCTGTGCCCCGGTGACCAGGTCCCAGTCCCAAATGCCCGCACCCGAACCTTCCAGTGCCAGTCGCCAGGGGTTTTCGACCCCACCCGCGCTGGCCGCTGTCGCGCCGTCAGGAGCGCGCTCGCTCACCCGCACTTGGGGGGTGTCGGCGGGATTTGTCGGGTGGGGCGCGGGGGCAGCGTTTTTCACTTTTGAGAGTTGGTGCGGCAATCCAATTGGGGGTGAAGGCACCGTGTGCTTCACGCTGAGTCAGTATCTCATGACTCCCACAAAGATCGGGTGTTAACGGTGCTTTTGTCAAGGGTTTCCCCCTGGCGCACCGGGTGAGTGTCGATACGCGGCAAGAGCAGTTGCACCCGCAAACCCTGTGGCACCGCGGCCAGCACGATGGCGCTGCCACCGTGGCGCTGGGCAATCTCTTTCACGATGGCCAGGCCCAGCCCGCAGCCGCCGGGCAAGTCGCTGGCGCGCCAGAAGCGCTCAAAAGCGTGGGGCAGGTCCTGCGCTGACAAGCCGGGGCCGTTGTCTCGCACCTCCAGCACCACCTGGTCTGCCTGGGTGTGCGCACTCAGCGTCACCTCGCTGCCTGCCCCAGCGTAGGTCAGCGCGTTGTCAATCAGGTTGTTCAGGGCTTCGCGCAGCAGCACGGCTTCACCCGCCACCAGCAGATGATCGGCACCTTCAAAACCGAGGTCGATGTGCTGTTTGACAGCGCGCGGTGTCCACTCGCGCGCCACGTCGCGGGCCAGCGCCGCCACGTCGAGCAGCTGCAGCTTGACCTCGACCTCGTTGCGCGCCAGCGACAGCAGTTGGTGCACCAGGTGCGCGCTGCGCTGCGCGCCAGACAACACCTTGCCCAGCCGTGAGCGCAGCGCCTGCGGGTCAGTCTCGGTGAGCGCCAGTTCGGTCTGGCTGATGAGCCCGGCCAGGGGGGTGCGCAACTGGTGGGCCGCGTCGTTCAAAAAACGCTTTTCCTGCCCCAGGCTGCGCCGCACGGCAGACAGCAACTGGTTCACGGCCATGGCCAGGGCGTATACCTCTTGCGGAGCTTGCGTCAGCTCAATGGGTGACAACGCCGCCAAGGTGGGCGCGCGCCGGTTGCCCAGCTGCGCCTGTAATCGGGTCAGTGGTTTGAGACCACGCGAAATGCCACCATAGACCAGCACGCTCAGCAGCGCGCCCAGCAGCAGCAAGGGGGCGAGCATGTCGGCAATCAGTTGGGCGGTCAGGCGCTGCTGCACCGTCAGACTCTTGGCCAGTTGCACCCGTAGTTTCTGCGGGGTGTTGGGCTCGCCGTAATCCACTTCCAGCAGGGCCACCCGCATCGATTTGCCATCGATCCGGGTGTTGTACAACATGGTTTCGCCGTTGCCCGTGTTCACGGGGACAGTCGGGCCCGGCAGCTTGGCATTGCCCAGCAAAAAGCTGCCGGGTGGGCTCGACACCATGTAGCTCACGCGGTCGTCGGGGTCCTGTTCGATGATGTCCTGCGCGGCGCGCGGAAAGTCGATCAGCAGCCCCGAGCCGATCGGCTTGATCTGACGCGAGAGCGATCGCACCGATTGTGTGAGCGACTGGTCAATGGCTTTTTCGGCATATTTCAGCGCCACGCGGTACGCCAGCGCGCCACCCACCAGAAGCAGCACCAGTTGTGGCAGCAGCAGCCACAGCAGAAGCTGGCGCTTGAGGGACAGGCCCTGTTTGCCCGGCAGGCCACCAGGCGCAGCTTGCGCCGGGCTGGCGGTGTCCGTCATGGCTGGGTGGTTTCCAGCATGTAGCCCAGGCCGCGCACGTTGCGGATGTTCAGGCCAGAGTCAGCCAGCTTGCGGCGCAGGCGGTGGATGTACACCTCCAGCGCATTGGAGGCCACGCCCGCAGCGCCACTGCCAGCACTGTCGCCGGGGTCACCGATTTGCCAGGTCTCCAGCACGTCTTCCCGGCTGACCACGCGTCCGGCGTGGGTCACCAGCAAGGACAGCAGTGCCCATTCACGCTGGGTGAGTTCGAGCGCCTCGTCGCCTAGCCAGGCTTGCGGCAAGGTGGCATCCACACGCAGGCGCCGGGTGGTGTTGCTGGGTACTTCCAGGCTGCCTCCAAAAGCGGGCAGGCGCGCGCGGCGCAACATGGCACCGAGGCGGGCCTGCAACTCGGCCATGTCAAAGGGTTTGGTGAGGTAATCATCCGCCCCGGCGTTCAGGCCGTGCACACGGTCATCGACACCGTCGCGCGCGGTCAGAATCAGCACGGGCAGCGCAGGCAGGCGCCTTCGTATCCAGCGCAGCACGTCCATGCCGCTGATTTTGGGTAAGCCCAGATCGAGCACCACGCCGTCATAGCGGTTGGCTTCCAGCAGGCGCTGCGCGGCCTCGCCATCAGCCGCCGCCGTGACGGCATGGCCGACCTGTGACAACTGCGCGCTCAGGCCATCGCGCAGCAGTTCGTCGTCTTCAACAATGAGCAAACTTGACATGATGTAAGCATACCTGAGCGGCGGGCTGTTCCCCCGGTGTTCAGCACGTCATCCCTTATCTGTGGACCGTCAGGCAGCGGATGCGCGGGCAGATGTCTGCTGGCTGGTTGGTGTTTCACGCAGCCAGCGCAGCCTGCACTGCAGCCACCCGTGCCTGGTGGATTTGTTCGCCGACATTTTGCCCATTAGCCCCCGTAGCCTTTGCCTGGGTAGCTATTGTTTTGGTATTAACTGCCTGCATCACGGCCAGTAGTTTCAGTAGCCGCTGGCGCTGCGGGTAGGGTGATTCCAGGTGACCCAGCCTGCCGCGTGCATCGCACTCGCAGGCCAGCAGGATGTCGGCCATGCGTTGCGGTTTGCGCAGCGCGTCGCAGCGCTCCAGCAGGCGGGTCAGGGCGCTGGCGCTGAAATCGGTGCTGCGATGGATGTTGCTGTGTTCGCGCGCCATCACGTCGGCCAGTTCGCGGCATTCCACCGGCACGCGCAGGCGCTCGCTGACAGCCTTGAGCAGTTTGGCACTGCGTTCCTCGTGGCCCAGGTGGCGCGGCAAAATATCGGCTGGTGTGGTGCCCTTGCCCAGGTCATGGCACAGGCAGGCAAAGCGCACGGCCAGCGAGGCTTGCAGGCGGGCGGCCATGTCCAGCACCATCATCAGGTGCACGCCAGTGTCCACTTCTGGGTGGTAGTCGGCGCGCTGTGGCACGCCCCACAGGCGGTCCACTTCGGGCAACAGGCGCTTCAACGCGCCGCAATCGCGCAGCACCGCGAACATGCGCGACGGGGTGGCTTCCATCAACCCGCGCGCCAGTTCTTGCCAGACGCGCTCCGGCACCAGATGATCGACCTCGCCGTTGTCCACCATCTCGCGCATCAGCACCAGCGTCTCGGGCGCGACGGTGAAGTCGGCAAAGCGCGCAGCAAAACGCGCCACGCGCAGGATGCGCACCGGGTCCTCACGGAACGTCGGGCTGACATGCCGAAACACCTTGTTGGCAAGGTCTTGTTGGCCGTGAAAGGGGTCGATCAAGGCCTGCGCATCCGGCAGAGTGGCGTTAGTTTGTTGCGAGTATTTGATGCCAAATTGGCCTTTAGCGCCTAGCCAGTCTGCGCTGGCAGCTATGGCATTGATAGTGATGTCGCGCCGGGCCAGATCGTCTTGCAGCGTCACGTTGGGCGCGGCGTGGATGGCAAAGCCATGATAACCGGGGGCGGTTTTGCGCTCGGTGCGGGCCAGGGCGTATTCCTCGTGGGTGGTCGGGTGCAAAAACACCGGAAAGTCTTTGCCCACCGGCACAAATCCCTGGTCGATCAGTGCCTGCGGCGTGGCACCCACCACCACCCAGTCGCGATCCTGCACAGGTAGCCCCAAGAGCGCGTCGCGCACCGCTCCACCGACCAGATAAGTCTGCAGATTGGCGAGCGATTGGTTTGGCATGGGGCAACGCGCACCATCAAGCGCATCTAGCGATGCAGGCGGTACGGCTCCTCAAAGTCCAAAAAATCGCGCTCGGCCCAGGCCTGCGTGATCCAGGCCTGCACGCCGGGCAGGTCGCAGACGCGTTGCACATAGGCGGCGATGTCCTCAGGCACGGGCAGCCCATAGGTCACCAGCCGGGTGCAGACGGGGGCAAAGTAGGCATCGGCTACCGTGAAGTCGCCAAATAACATCGGGCCACCGTGCGCTTTGAGCAGCGGCTGCCACATGGCCACCAGCCGCGCCACATCGGCGCGCACGCCGGGCTGGTCGCGCCAGATCAGCGCGCCAGCCTCGGGCAGGCTGGCTTCAATGTTCATCGGGCAATGGGTGCGCAGACCGGTGAAGCCGCTGTGCATTTCCGCGCAGATGCTGCGCGCGCGGGCTCGGGCCGCCTTGTCGCTGGGCCAGAGGTGTTTGTCAGGGAACTGCTCGGCCAAATACTCGGCAATTGCCAGCGTGTCCCACACGATCAGGTCGCCATCGACCAGCGCCGGTACCTTGCCGGTCGGGGAGATGGGCTTGAGCGCTGCCTTGAACTGCGAGTCAGGTGTGAAGGCATCAAACCGCACCATGACTTCTTCAAACACAATGCCAGCCTGTTGCAGCAGCACCCACGGTCGCATCGACCAGGATGAGTAGTTTTTGTTGCCGATATAGAGTTGCATCATGGCAGGTCAGGGTTGTCAGCTTGTGAGGTATCGCGCGGGCCGATCATCCCCAGCCGGGCCTTGAGTGACTGCGTCTGGCCGGTGATCATGGCGGCGTACAAGGTGGTGTTGGCCAGCACTTTCTTGACATAGTCGCGCGTCTCGTTGAACGGAATGTTCTCGGCCCAGATGGCGGCTTCAAGTGTCGGGCTGCCGGCTTCGCCGCGCCAGATGCGAGGCCGCCGGGGCCCTGCGTTGTAGGCGGCGGCGGCCATCGGCATGGAGCCCGCAAAGTCATCCAGAATCAGCTTGAGGTAGCCGGTGCCCAGCACGATGTTGGTGTCCTGATCGCTCAGCTGGTGGGTCTTGAAGTCGGTCAGACCGATCTTGCGGGCAGTCCAGCGGGCGGTGGCAGGCATCAACTGCATCAGGCCGGAAGCCCCGACACCGGAGCGCGCATCAGTGACAAAACGGCTTTCCTGGCGAATCAGTCCATACACATAGGCCGGGTCCAGATTGATCTCGCGGCTGCGCTCCACCACTGCCTGGCGGTATGGCATGGGAAAGCGCTGTGTCATGTCGATAAAGCTGCGGGTGCGCTCGCTGGTGTTGATACAGCGGTCCCAGACGCTGTGCTGGCAGGCCAGGTCGGCAGCGGCCAGCAAATCGCGGTCGTTCATGCCGCCGGGCATGTGCATGTTGGTGGTGTAGTTCCACTCGCGCACGCCTTCCGACCGCAAGCCCAGGTCAATGGCGGCCAGCGCGCGTTGCAGGCCGGGGTTGGACTGGGCGCGTTGTTTTTCCTGCGCCGTCAGGGGCGCGGGCGCGGGCGGGGGCGTGATGGGCTGGCCCAGCTCTTCCTCAGCCAGCAGGGGGTAAAACCCGCGCACACTGGCCATATCCTGCAGCAGTTGGCGGGCCTGTGCGCGATCGGCTTCACTGCGGCCTGGCTGCATCAGGGCGCGTGCGTGCCAATACATCCAGGTGCTGTCGTTGGCCACATCCGGGCTCATGGCCTCGACGGCACTCAACACATCAGACCACTGGCTTTGTCGCAGCGCGGCGCGCACGCGCCAGGCCAGCTGGTCATCGGTCATGGCGGTGGGGCTGGCATTTTGAAAATAACCCAGCGCGTTGTCCGAGAGCTTCTGTGCCGCCTGCTTGCCAATGGCGCCCCAGGCCCAGGCCCGCTGGGCGCTGCTGAGCTGCTTGCTCCAGCGCTCATCGAGCGCCTGGGCTGCACCATCGGGGTCGTTGTCGGCCCAGCGAATCAGGGCCAGCACTGCCAGTTCCTGGGTCAGACGATGGCTCGACGGCGGGCGTTTGAGCAGAAAGAGTTCGGGCTTCTTCAGGGCCTCGGTCAGCGCGGCACCGGCATCGGGGGCCACGATAGCCACCACTTGGCGGGTGGACTCCAGCATGCGCGCCTCGGTGGTCAGACGGGCTTTGCGCCAGATGTCGTCCGCAGTCATCTGCCCGGCGGCATAGTGGCTTTGTGCGGCCAGGGTGCAGCCTTCGCCCGCGTCCTTGGCCCCGTACCACTGGGTTTTGACCTCGTCAGCCATGTTCACTTTGGTCAGGATGTTTTCCATGGCCAAGGTGTAGCAACGCACCTCGCGGTCATCGTTCATGCGGAATTCGGGTGCCACCACAGCAAACTGGTTCCAGTCCTGACGCTTGCCCAGCAGCAGCAGCCAGTCGTTGCGCAGGCGGTCTTCCTGGTAAGTGCCGGCGTAGCGGCGCAGGAAAGCATTCACTTCTTCAGGGGTGGCCGTCTCCAGCCGCGCGCTCAACGCCCAGTACGCGGCCCACGGCTCCAGCAGGCTGCCCTGGGCCTGCGGCAGCAAAGCGGTCAGGAGTGCCGTATCGCCCTTTTTGTAGGCTTTTTGCATTTGCAGCAAAACGTCATCCACGGGCGACTGTGCGTCAGCCAGAGGTACCAAAAGCACCCCGGCCAAGCCAATCAATGTCAAAATCATCTTGAACTGCATGTGGAGATTATGAATACCTCTGATGAAAACCGTGCGCAAGCCAAAAAAGCCTGGCGCCAGCAATTGATTGAAAAGCGTCTGCAACTGCCGGATCGTGAGCAGCGCATCGATTTACTGCAACGCGTCATGCGCATCTGGCTGGTGGGCCGCCCTGAGACGGTGATCGGTGCCTACTGGCCCATCAAAGGTGAATTCGACCCGCTACCCGCCCTGCACCGCTGGAAAGAAGACGGTGAACTGGTCGAACGACCCAAGTTGCGCAAGATTGGACTGCCGGTGGTGGATAAAGTTCATAAAACCATGACCTTTCACGCCTGGTACCCCGGCTGCCCGATGGAAGACGATGCCTACGGCATCCCCAAACCCAAAGACACCGAAGTGATTTATCCGACGCTGCTGTTTATGGCTTGCGTGGGCTACGCGGCGGGTGGCTACAGGCTGGGCTACGGTGGCGGTTTTTATGACCGCATGCTGGCCGACCTGAACCCCCGGCCGTTCACCGTGGGTCTCGGGTTTGGCACCGACTTTTTGCCCGACTTCGAGCCCGAGCCGCACGATGTGCCGCTGGATGCCATCCTGAACGACCACGGGGTCGTTTGGCCCGTGTGAGCGCCAGCAGGCCCCGGCCTGGCGCGGCCAAAGTTGCAGGAAAAATTGGCCTGTAGCCCTTATTCATCAAGCGCTTACAGCTATTTAATTGGAAGCAAACAAGCCCATGTTCCCGATGCTTGACCCGCTCATCGACAGCAGCTTCAAAGGCTTTCCGCACGCCAGCCCGCCGATGCCGCTGTCCCAGATCGGCGCGCAGGGCTGGAACGCGTTGAACGGCGATTTGCCGCTGCCGCTGGCGGTGATTCACCAGGACCGCTTGCAGCACAACCTGGCCTGGATGCAGGACTTTGCCAGCAGCCGCGGTCTGGGCCTGGCTCCGCATGGCAAAACCAGCATGTCGCCGCAACTGTTTCGCCGACAACTCGATGCCGGTGCCTGGGGTCTGTCTTTTGCTACGGTCACGCAGGCGCGTATCGGCGTGGCAGCGGGTACCCGTGCCTGCCTGATCGCCAACCAGGTGTTTGCCGACGGTGATCTGACAGCGATGGATGGCCTCAAACGTAGCCACCCAGGTCTGCGCGT
Source organism: uncultured beta proteobacterium (assembly GCA_903905735.1). GTDB lineage: Bacteria > Pseudomonadota > Gammaproteobacteria > Burkholderiales > Burkholderiaceae_C > Rhodoferax. The sequence goes on along the minus strand of CAIVHU010000133.1, from coordinate 2,088 downwards.
GATGTTTCTGGTGGACTCGGTGGCACAACTGCTGCTGATCGAGGACTGGCACCAGCGCCACCCTGCACCCCTGGCCTTTGAAGTGCTGCTGGAAATCGGCGTGCCCGGCGGGCGCACCGGTTGCCGCACATTGGCGCAGGCGATGAACCTGGCGGAATGGCTGCACGACAGCGCTGCCGTGCATCTGGTGGGCGTGGAGTGCTACGAGGGCCTGGGCGCTTCCGGTGAATCCAGCCAGGGCAAACCTTATGTCAGCGCCTTGATGGACCTGGTGCAAAGCGTGGCCCTCGCCTGCGACGCGCAAAACCTGTTTGACGCGGACGAGGTGCTGCTCACCGCCGGTGGTTCCGCTATTTTTGATTTGGTGGTGCCGGGTTTGAAGCTACAACTGAGCCGCCCGGTTGTCGGTCTGCTGCGCTCCGGCTGCTACGTCACGCATGATCAGGGCAATTACAAACGCATGGTGCGCGCCGTGGCAGATCGCACCGGTTGTGGTGCCGGGCTGGAGGCAGCGCTGGAAGTCTGGGCCCACGTGCAGTCCTGCCCCGAGCCTGGGCTGGCGATTCTGGCGGTCGGCAAGCGCGACATCTCGCACGACCTGGACCTGCCCACGCCGCTGCTGCTGTGCCCACGCGGCACACGCGCGCTGCAAGCGGTGCCGCCAGACTGGCGCATCACCCAACTCAATGACCAGCATGCCTATTTGCAAGGCAGCGGACCGGAGCACGCCGCCTTGCAAGTGGGTGACAAGGTCTGCCTGGGCATCTCGCACCCCTGCACCACCTTTGACAAATGGCGCTGGATGCCGCTGGTGGATGCGGACTACAACGTGGTGGATGCGGTGGCGACGTATTTTTGATGTGGTTACGCCCCGAACAAAGGCCCGTGCGAGCGCGTGGCCCCCGACTTTTTGATCGGTGCCCATGCCATGTGCCAGGCCGATGGACTGATCACCAGCGATGCCGGGTTTTCAGCCATTATTTTGAAGCCCTGAGCGTCATCACGCGGGGCGATTGAGCTTGTATTTGATATGTTTTTGATAGCTTCCTGCGCACGTTCTTATTGGGCTAGAGGCTGATTTGGCATAAATTCACCAAAATTTGACCGGCACCTTCAACGCCGCCGCGCACCAGCAAAAACACCTGCCCCGCGCCCCTAGAATGGGCGCACAACAGCAGGGATGCCATGAGTCAAATCCTCATCAACGACTACCTCCGCCAGCTTGACCTCATCAAGAAGATCAGCGGCTCCAGCCGCGAAACCATCGTTCGCGAGGCCTTCAAAGACTTGCTCAAACACTGGGGCAAGCAGCATGACCTGATCTTTCTGGCCGAATACCCGCTCAAAACCGCCACCAAAACCAACATTAACGTCGATGGCGCGTTGTTGCACGAGCTGCGCATGCCGCTGGGCTACTGGGAGGCCAAAGACGCCCACGACGACCTGGACGCCGAAGTCGTTAAAAAATTGAAAAAAGGCTACCCGCAAGACAACATCATCTTCAGCGACGATGCGGTCGCCGTGTTGTGGCAAAACCGCGCCGAGGTGCTGCGCTGCGACATGACCGACCCGCAGGCGCTGGAGAAACTGCTCAAACTGTTCTTCAGCTTTGAGCGCCCCGAGATCGCCGGTTTCCGCGCCGCCGTGGAGCAGTTCAAGGCCGACCTGCCCGCCGTGCTGCTGGCGCTGCGCGAGATGATCGAGCGCGAACACCTCAAAAACCCAAGTTTTCGCGCGGCAGAAGACAAGTTCCTGCTCCACGCGCAAGAAGCCATCAACCCCGCGCTGGGTGATGCCGACGTGCGCGAGATGCTCATCCAGCACATCCTGACCGAAGAAATCTTCGCCAAGGTGTTTGACGACGCCGACTTTCACCAGCACAACAACGTGGCGCGCGAGTTGTATGCGTTGGAAGGCGCGTTTTTCACCGGCGCGCTCAAGAAACAAACCGTTCTATTTAAACCCGTACAAATCTGCTCATTTGACTCGAGCAGGCATGTCGATAGGGTTGACGGCCAAGGAACGGTGTCCTGGCCGGCGGGTAGCTCGTTAAGCGTCCCCGTCCGCACCTTTAGTAGCAGGATTAAG
>CAIVHU010000132.1 GCA_903905735.1 uncultured beta proteobacterium | reverse complement strand
CCCAGCAACGCCGCTCTGGCCAGCTGGTGGGCTCAGGCAGCGCCCGGCACTGCCGACATTGTTTATGAATGAAATTGGCCTGTAGCCCTTATTCAGCAAGCGGTGGTTGCTATTATTTTTGGTAATCGTTTCGGCGGCGGTTCAGTTGATCTACACTTCATGCGCTTGTCGGGGCGCCAAAGACGTAAGTCGAGGCTGAGACCACTCCTGTGGAACCCGCTGAACCTGATCGGGGTCATGCCTGCGTAGGGAACAACGCAATTGGCACCGGCTCTGAAAGCTCTGCACAAGACCTTTTCAGCGACTCCCCGGCACTCCAGGCAGGCTTGACCCACCTTTTTGGAGCTTGCCTTGACACCTAACCCACTGACGATTGACACCACCCAGATCACCCGGCGCATCACGCGCCCGCCGTTTCCCGGCTCGGTCAAAATTTACCTGACCGGCTCGCGCCCCGACATCCGGGTGCCGTTTCGCGAAGTGGCCTTGAGCGACACGCGCATCAAAACCGGCCCCGCGCAAGCCGAACCCACCCTGGTGCCCAACCCGCCCCTGCGCCTGTACGATGCCTCGGGCGTGTACACCGACCCGGCGGTCGCGGTGGATGTCACCCGGGGCCTGGCACCTTTGCGCGCGCTCTGGATTGCCGGGCGTCATGACACCGAGGCGCTACCCGGCCTCAGCAGCGCATACGGCCAGCAACGCCTGACCGAGCCCCGCCTGAGCGCCTTGCGCATGGCCCGCCCGCCCACGCCACGGCGCGCCATGACCGGTGCTAACGTGACGCAGATGCATTACGCCCGCGCCGGCCTGATCACCCCCGAGATGGAATTTGTCGCCATCCGCGAAAACCTGGTGCGCGCGCAACTCGCTGAGCGCCTGGCCACCGAGCGCCTGCCCCGGCCCGGCCAGGCCTTTGGCGCGCTGATGGCGCAGCCGGTCACGCCGGAATTTGTGCGTGATGAGCTGGCCCGTGGCCGCGCCGTGAGTCCGTGCAACATCAACCACCCCGAGAGCGAGCCGATGATCATTGGCCGGAATTTTCTGGTCAAGGTCAACGCCAACATTGGAAACTCGACCACCACTTCGGGGTTGGAAGAAGAGGTGGACAAGCTGGTCTGGGCCATTCGCTGGGGCGCCGACACGGTGATGGACCTCTCCACCGGCGACAACATCCACGAAACCCGCGAGTGGATCTTGCGCAACTCGCCGGTGCCGATTGGCACCGTGCCGCTGTACCAGGCGCTGGAAAAAGTCAACGGCAAAGCCGAAGAACTGAGCTGGGAGCTGTTCAGAGACACGCTGATCGAACAGGCCGAGCAGGGCGTGGACTATTTCACCATCCACGCGGGCGTGCGCCTGGCTTATGTGCCGCTGACGGCCAACCGCCTGATCGGCATCGTCTCGCGCGGCGGCTCGATCATGGCCAAGTGGTGTCTGGCGCACCACCGCGAGAGCTTTCTCTATGAGCACTTTGACGACATCTGCGCCATCATGAAAGCCTATGACGTGAGCTTCTCGCTGGGCGACGGGCTACGCCCGGGCTCGATCGCCGATGCCAACGACGAAGCCCAGTTTGCCGAATTACACACACTGGGCGAGCTGACGCACATCGCCTGGCAGCATGATGTGCAGGTCATGATCGAAGGCCCCGGCCATGTGCCGCTGCAGATGGTCAAAGAGAATGTGGGCAAGCAACTGACCGCCTGCTTTGAGGCACCGTTTTACACCTTGGGGCCGCTGATCACCGACATCTCCCCCGGCTACGACCACATCTCGTCCGCCATGGGCGCGGCCAATATCGGCTGGTACGGCACCGCGATGCTGTGCTACGTGACCCCCAAGGAACACCTGGGCCTGCCCAATCGCGACGATGTGAAACAGGGGCTGATCGCCTACAAAATCGCCGCGCACGCTGCCGACGTGGCCAAAGGTTACCCCGGTGCGCAGATGTGGGACAACGCCATGAGCAAGGCGCGTTTTGAATTCCGCTGGGAGGACCAGTTCCGCCTGGCCATCGACCCCGACACGGCCATGGCCTTTCACGACGAAACCCTGCCCAAGGACAACGCCAAGCTGGCGCATTTCTGCTCGATGTGCGGGCCCAAGTTCTGCTCCATGAGCATCTCACAGGAGGTGCGCGAGTTTGCCCGGCTCAACCCGGCGAGCACGAGTCTGCCAATGGCTACGAGGATCATTCCGTTCCAGCAAGTGCAGAGCGCGTTGGACGACAAGGCCAGGGAGTTCCGTGAAGGAGGTCAGGAAATCTATTCCTGAGAGCTAAAGTGCGCTGGCCGAGCGCGCGTCGCGCAGACATCTCGGCCGACACCTACCCTGAAATATATATGGAAAAAGTGGCTCTAGCCCTTACGAATAAGGGGCCGGCAGCTATCAAAAATAGCTGCTAATCCTTGGGCCGGAACACCAGCAACAAGCTCGACGGCACGGTACCGTCAATGTCGCGCGGCAGCACTTGCGTCTTGTCGATGGCTTTGATCACCGCGTCGTCCCAGGACTTGTCGCCGCTGCTCTTGGTGACTTTGCGACCCACAATGGTGCCGTCGGGGGCTGTGCGTACCTCGACCTCGGTGGTCGGGTTACCCACAATTTCTTCAGTGAAGACGATGTTGGGCTTGATGCGTGCCCGGATGCGACCGGCGTAGCTGGCCGATGGCCCGGACGATTTCAAGGCGCTGCCAGTGGCGTTGGCCGCGCCCGTGGCACCGGCCATACCCAGCATGCGCTGCATGTTCTTGTCGCGAAGGGCCTGGAGCTGCTTGGCCTCCAGCGCAGTCTGCTTCTTGTCCAGCGCCGCTTGCTGGGCTTTGCTGGCTTCCTCTGCTTTAAGCTTTTCCTGTTGGGCCTTCTGCTTGTCCTGTTTCAGCTTGTCCTGCTCGGCCTTGAGCTTGTCTTGCTTGAGTTTGTCCTGCTTCAGCTTGTCAAGCCGGGCTTTTTCCAGCTTGTCTTTTTCCCGCTTCAGCTTGTCCAGACGTTCTTTCTCCAGCTTTTGTTGGAGTTTTTGCTGTTTGATGTCTTCCAGCCGGGCCAGTTCCTTTTGCTTGCGCAGCTTCTCCTGCTCCAGCGCAATATCGACTTGGGGTGGTGGTGGGGCAGGCGGTGTCACCACGGGCTGAGGCGGCGGCGGTGCGGGTGGCGGCGGTGGCGCGGGCGGCAGGGGTTTCACAGGCTCGGGCGTCGGCTCCGGCGGTGGCTCGGCCAGTCGGGGCGCGGCTTCCTGTGGCACCGCCGACCAGAGCTCTGCCTCGGCGCTCAAGATCTGGGTGTCGCGGGTCCAGCGCACGCCCCAGGCCAGGGCCGCCAGTAGCAGCCCGTGCACCAGCAGCGCCAGAATCACCGCGCGCGCCCGGCCAGGGGTGTCTGGCGGTGCAAAGTCAAGGCGGTCGGTATGGGCGTGCATGTCCTGTTGATCAGTTGGCCAGTTGCACCGACAGGCCCACGCGGGCCACGCCCTCGCGTTGCAGCTTGTCCATGACTTTGACCACCGCTTCGTATTTGACGTTTTTGTCGGCACTGATGACCACCGCCGGGTTGTCAACACCTTCTTGCGCCTGCTTGACCACGCCTGCCACATCCTTGAGGGTGACGGAGCTGGTTTTGTCCTTGTTTTTGAGCTCCAGCGACTCGTCTTTGCCAATGATGATCTGCAGCACCTGATCGGGCTGTTTGGCCGCTTTGCCCACGCTGGGCAGGTTGATCATGCTCGGCGCAATCAGCGGCGCGGTCACCATGAAGATGATCAGCAGCACCAGCATCACGTCGATGAAAGGCACCATGTTGATGTCGTTGATGGCACGCCGTCCCCGGCCACGGCTCACTGTTGCTGGCATCTTGCTCGCTCCTGGTCAATGCCCGGAGGCAGATTGCGCGCCCACATTGCGCTGCAGGATGTTGGTGAACTCTTCGATGAAGGTTTCCAGACGGATGGAGATGCGGTCAATGTCGCGCGCAAAGCGGTTGTAGGCCACCACCGCCGGAATGGCAGCGAACAGGCCGATGGCGGTGGCCACCAACGCTTCGGCAATGCCGGGTGCCACCGTGGCCAGGGTCACCTGCGTCAGCGCGGCCAGCCCGGTGAATGAGTGCATGATGCCCCAGACGGTGCCAAACAGCCCCACATAAGGCGAGACCGAACCCACCGAGGCCAGAAACGACAGATGGGTTTCGATCACGTCCATCTCGCGCTGAAAGCTGGCCCGCATGGCGCGCCGTGCGCCGTCCATCAGGGTGCCGGGGTCGGCAATGCGTTTTTCGCGCAGTTTCTGGTATTCGCGCATGCCACTGGCAAAAATACGCTCCATTGGGCCTGAGGTCTTGGCGTTTTGGGCCGCTGCGGCGTAGAGGTCGTTCAGGCTGCTGCCGGACCAGAACTCGCGCTCGAAACTGTCGTTGAGCGCTTTGACCTTGCCCAGCGAAAACAGCTTGCGGAAAATGGCCGCCCAGCTGGCAATCGAGATACCCATGAGCAACAGCATCACAAGTTGCACCACCAGGCTGGCATTGAGCACCATGGTGAGGATGGAAAGGTCTTGGTTCATAACAATTTGTCCAGGATAACTTGGGGAATTCGGGTTGGTTTGCCCGCCGCATTGACCCAGCTGGCCCGAATGGTGGCTTCGCACAGCAACACCGGGGTGTCAGGATGCTTGAGCCTGGCCTGCTGATGGATGGTCATCGAAGCGCGTCCCGACTCTGTGAGTGATGTTGTCAACAAAAGTTCATCATCCAGGCGGGCGCTCTTGAGGTAATTGATCTGCGCCTGGCTCACCACAAACATGCCGCCTGTCTCCAGCTTCAGGGCTTGCTGATGGATGCCGCAGGCGCGCAACCACTCGGTGCGGGCGCGCTCAAAAAATTTCAGGTAGTTGGCGTAATAAACGATGCCACCGGCATCGGTGTCTTCCCAATACACACGCACCGACCAGGCAAACGGTGTGGCAACAGCGTCCGATGCAGTTTGCGTACTGTATGTCATGCCAGCACGGAGCGCAGTCGGGCCATGGCTTCGTGCAAATGCGCCATCGAGCTGGCGGTTGAGAAGCGGATGAAATGCCCGGTGTCGACCTGGCCAAAGTCGCGCCCGGGTGTCACGCCCACCCGCGCGCGGTTCATCAATTCAAACGACAGATCCCAACTACCGGTGACCCCCAGCTTCTCGCAAGCCGCCGTGCAGTCGGCCCAGGCGTAAAACGCGCCGTCTGGCATGACCGGCACGGTCAAGCCCAAGGCATTGAGCGCGGGGATGAAATAGTCGCGACGGGCCTTGAACTCGGCACGACGGCGCTCGTATTCAGCCAGGCTGTCGGCCTCAAAACATGCCAGCGCAGCGTGCTGGGCAATCGTGCTCGGGCAAATGAACAGGTTTTGCGCCAGCCGCTCCATCACCGGCACCAGAGCCTCAGGCACCACCAGCCAACCGAGTCGCCAGCCGGTCATGTTGAAGTATTTGGAAAAGCTGTTGACGCTGATGATGTCGTCACCCAGCGCCAGCGCGGTCTGGCCAAACTCGGCATCAAAGCTCAGGCCCAGATAAATTTCATCAATGATGGAAATGCCGCCATGCCCTTGCACCACCTCATGAATACGCTTCATTTCTGATAGTGCGATAGAGGTGCCGGTGGGGTTGGACGGTGAGGCCAGCAGCACGCCGCGTGTCTGACTGTTCCAGGCGGAAGCCACTTTTTGCCCGCTGAGCTGAAAACGCTCACCTGCGGTGGTCGGGATCAGCACCGGCGTGCCGTCTGCGGCCGACACAAAATGCCGGTTGCACGGGTAGCTGGGGTCGGGCATCAGCATTTCGTCGCCCGGGTTGATCAGCGCCAGGCAGGCCAATTGCAGTGCTGCCGAGGCCCCGGCGGTCATCACGATGCGGTTGGCAGGCACCGCCACGCCAAAGCGCTGTGCATACCACTGGCTGATGCGCTCGCGCAGTTCAGGCAGACCGGTGGCCGGGGTGTACTGCGTCAAACCGTCTCGGATGGCTTTGGCAGCAGCCTCTTGCACCAGGGGTGGCGCGGTGAAATCGGGCTCCCCCATGTTCAAAAAAATCATCGGCTGGGCCGAATCTGCCGTGCTGGCCGCCAGGGCCTGCGCGGCCTTGGCGATTTCCATCACGTAAAAAGGTTCAATGCGCTGAGCGCGTTCAGATACCTTCATGGTCAGGCAGAGGCGCGGCCTGAGCTGCGGTCGGCGTTGACTTCGGCTTCGCGCAACTGGCGAGCGAGGGCGTTGAGCACCGCGTTCACATACTTGTGGCCGTCGGTACCGCCAAATTCCTTGGCCAGTTCAATGCATTCATTGAGCACCACGCGCCACGGTACATCCGGGCAATGGGCAAACTCGTACACCCCAATCCACATGCAGGCGTGCTCCACCGGCGAAATCTCGCTCAACGGGCGGTCCAGCACCGGCTGAATTTGTGCATCCAGAGCGGCCGCATGCTCGGCGCAGCCGTGTAGCAGCGCATCAAAGTGCACTGCATCGGCTTTGGAAAAGCCAGCCAGGTCGCGGGTAAAGGCATCCACGTCGTCCAGGGCGTTTTTGCCCACCAGCACCTGATAGAGCCCTTGCAGGGCAAATTCACGTGAGCGGGAGCGGTCAGACTTGCTGGCCGCCTTGCGCACGCCGGTGCTTGTCAGTCCCTTGCGGGGCTGGCGGGGAGGGCGTTTGGAGGGGCTGGGGTGGCTTGATTCACTCATTAAATACTTTCCAGCAGGTTAGCCATTTCAACCGCCGCGCGGGCAGCGTCACGGCCCTTGTCGGTCTGGCGGGCCACGGCTTGTGCCATGTTTTCCACGGTCAGGATGGCGTTGGCAATCGGCAGCTTGTAGTCCAGGGCAACGCGGCTGACACCCGCGCCCGACTCGTTGGCCACCAGCTCAAAATGGTAGGTTTCACCGCGAATGATGCAGCCCAGTGCAATCAGCGCGTCATATTTCAGGTGTTCGGCCAGTCCCAGCAGCGCGATGGGAACTTCCAGCGCACCGGGAACCTGCACCAGGGTGATGTTTTTTTCCGCCACGCCCAGGGCCAGAAGTTCGGCGCGGCAAGCCTCCGCCAGGGCGTTGGTGATGTCGGTATTGAAGCGCGCCTGCACGATGCCGATGGTGAGGTCTTTGCCGTTGAGACGGGGGTCGGTGGCGTCAAGTGCGCCTTGTTCTGCGATCAGCATGGTTTGGATCTGGTGTTAGGTTCAGGGGGCGACGTAGCCGACGATTTCAAGACCGTAGCCCGTCATGCTGGGCATGCGCCGGGGGGTGCCCAGGAGCTTCATTTTGTGGATGCCGCATTCGCGCAGTATCTGTGCGCCCACGCCATAGGTGCGCAGGTCCAGGCGGCCGCGCTCGGGGCCGTGGCTGGCCTTGGCCGTGCCGTCAAACTGCGCCATGAGCTGCGCGCCGGTTTCGCCACAGTTCAGGAACACCACCACGCCTTTGCCCTCGGCCGCCACGCGGGTCAGGGCGGCTTCCAGGCTCCAGGAATGCATCACACGGCCTTTTTCAAGGGCGTCGAACACCGACAGCGGCTCATGCACGCGGGCCAGCACGGCTTCGTCAGCCGTCCACTCGCCCATCACCAGTGCCAGGTGCACGCCGTGGGCAGTTTTGTCCTTGAAGGCATGCGCGGTGAACTGCCCGAAAGCGGTGTTGAGCGGGCGCAGGCCGATGTGCTCCACCAGCGACTCCATGCGGCTGCGGTGGTGGATCATGTCGGCAATGGTGCCGATCTTCAGGCCGTGTTCTGCGGCAAACAGCTGCAGATCAGGCAGGCGCGCCATGGTGCCGTCGTCTTTCATGATCTCGCAGATCATGGCCGCAGGCTCGCACCCGGCCATGGCGGCCAGGTCGCAACCGGCCTCAGTGTGGCCAGCACGGATCAGCACGCCGCCCTCTACCGCCTGCAGCGGGAAGATGTGGCCGGGTTGCACCAGGTCTTCGGCCTTGGCATTTTTGGCGACGGCGGCCTGCACGGTGCGGGCACGGTCGGCGGCAGAAATGCCGGTGGTCACGCCTTCGCCGGCTTCAATCGATACGGTGAACGCCGTACCTTTTTTGTCGCCATTGCGCGCCGTCATGGGTGGCAGTTGCAGGCGTTCGCAGCGCTCTTTGGTCAGGGTCAGGCAGATCAGGCCACGGCCAAAACGGGCCATGAAGTTGACGGCCTCGGCTGTGACATGGTCGGCGGCCATGATCAGGTCGCCTTCGTTTTCCCGGTCTTCTTCGTCGACCAGAATCACCATGCGGCCCGCCTTGATGTCGGCAATGATGTCTTCAACGGGGGAAATGGCGACGGGTTGCAGAGTTGTCATGTCAATGGTTCAGGGTTGCTTGTCGGTATGTGTGGCATTGTCCCAGATTGGGTCTGGTTGCCATGTCAAGCGGGAAAGCGCAAGTTTGAAAAGGCTCTTCCCGCTTGGATGGCCCGGCGCTCAATGTCTGTTGCAGATGCGAGCCAGCCTTTTTGTTCCAAAAAAAATAGAAATGCACGGGTGCTGACCTTGCGGCAATTGTCTGGCAAGACAAAACTGGTACGGGCAATTTTGTGGTCTTCAAACAGGAAAATGCCAGTTTTTGGGGGCAATGCCAGGGCGAAGTTGTTCATCGTCTCCTGAATCGCCAGTTCGCCGAGATTCGATTTCCGCGGCGCAACTGCACCGGAGGCCAAGGCAAGTTGATGGTGTACGTGAATGTTGGTCGTGATCACAGGAAGCTGGTGTGCTTGAACCCATTGCGCCAGTTTTTCGCTGGTCGGTGTCTGGTTGCGCGTGACCTCAAACAGCACCATATCCACCAGTGAGACAGACCAACCTGGCTTGAACAGCAGATCAAGCGAATCAGCATAGGCCAGCGTAATCAATGGCCCGGCATCTGGCAACAGAACAACATCAGCAGGTGAAGCCATCTAGCAGCCCACTCAGACCATCAGCGCGTTTAGGCTAGCCACCATCTGCTGCGTTTGCCTTTCGGGAATTCGCGGCATGGGCAAATGCGCCTGTGCCATCAGCAAGAACAGATCTTCCTGACTGTCGATGCCCAGCGCGGTAAGTGCATCCGCATCGCCCACGCGTCCCAGCGAGAAATCCAGCAACGTCCTGAAATTTTGATTGCCCGTGCCCTCGGCTGCTTCAAAAGTTTCCACCAAATAACGCAACTCGGCATTGAACAAGGCGTTGATGGAGGTATCTGACTTGGCAGCGATGACCTTGGCTCGCTTGAGTAGTTCCCGGTCAACGGAACCCGTGAAATTCACAGTGGTTGTCATCTTCGTTCCTTGGAGGGGTTGAACACATAGACAAGTATTGCACATAATTATGTGCTCATACTCACTGTTCAACGCATTCACGTGGAAGCTGTGCGCCCGATTGCTGACCTCTATTTCAGCTCGCTCAATGCTCTGGGCGATGCCCAATTCAGGCGATGGCCTGATAGCTCAACATCCTTTCGCAATAGCGTGCGATCAGGTCAATCTCAAGGTTGACCATAGAGCCAGCTTGCAAAGTGCCAAGCGTGGTGTTTTCTATCGTGTGGGGAATCAGGTTGATGGTGACCTGGCAGCCAGCGGGCACATCCTGCACGCTATTGACCGTCAGGCTGACACCGTTGACGGTGATCGAACCCTTGAAGGCCAGGTATTTGCCCAGCTCCGCCGGTGCCATGATGGCCAGCAGCCAGCTTTCGCCCACCTGCTCGAAGCGGGTGACCTGACCGATGCCATCCACATGGCCAGACACCATGTGTCCGCCCAAGCGGTCATTGGCGCGCATGGCTTTTTCGAGGTTGATGGGCCCCAAGGCACCCAGCCCGGCGGTTCTGGCCAGCGATTCGGCTGAAATATCAATGGTGTACTGCTGTGCCGCAGCATCCAGCGAGGTGACGGTCATGCACGCACCGTTGATTGCAATGCTGTCGCCGAGCATTACATCGTCAAGGTAGGCACGGGGGCATTGAATGGTGAGCCGTTTGCCATGGCTGGCAGAGTCGCCCAAGGGTTGAACGGCGGTGATACGGCCTAGGCCGGTGATGATTCCTGTAAACATCGGCGTATTTTCGCAGGGAATTGCGCCCATGCCCGCGCGCTGCGGTGGCAAACCCTGACTAAAACTGGTCGCGCCCCTGCACTCTGGCCAGCACCCGCAGGTCCGGGCCGATCATCTCGGTGGACTTAAACACCAGCGGCACGGCTTGCGACAGCTCGGCCAAGGGGCCAAAACTGGCCATATCGCGCCCCTGACCCAGCAGCTTGGGTGCCAGATAAATCAGGAACTCGTCCACCAGCCCCGCGCGAATCAGCGCGCCGTTCAGCGTGTGACCGGCCTCCACATGCAGTTCATTGATCTCCAGCTTGCCCATGTCTTGCAACATGGCCGCCAGATCCACCTTACCGTCGTCGTCGGGCCGGTAAAACACTTTGGCACCCTGTGCCTCAAGTGCTGATTGTTGATGCCCATTTTGGCAAAACCCCAAGTCCTGGCCTGCAGCCCATATATATAAAGCGCGACCAGCTACAAAGAGGCTAGCATCCAGTGGCAGTGCCAACTGGCTGTCCACCACCGCCACAGACGGCTGGCGCGGCGTGTCCACCAGCCGCACGTCCAGTCTGGGGTTGTCCGCCAACACCGTGCCCATGCCGGTAAGCACCATGCAGGCACGGGCGCGCCAGGCGTGGCCGTCCGCACGCGCTTCGGGCGAGGTGATCCACTGGCTGACACCATTAGGCAGTGCTGTCTTGCCGTCAAGCGAAGCCGCAATCTTCATGCGCACCCAGGGCCGCTTGCGGATCATGCGGCTGAAAAAGCCGATGTTGAGCTCGCGCGATTGAATGGCCAGCGGGTCGTCCGGCGGCAGCACCTCCACGTCAATGCCCGCCGCTCGCATGCGCGCGAAGCCCTGGCCAGCCACCAGCGGGTTGGGGTCGGTGTTGGTGGCGACCACCTTTTTGATGCCAGCGGCAATGATTGCGTCGCAACACGGGCCGGTGCGGCCCTGGTGCGCGCAGGGCTCCAGCGTAACGTAGGCGGTGGCACCTATTACAGAATGACCTTGAGCCGCCGCATCAAGCAGCGCCATGATTTCGGCGTGCGGGCCACCTGCGCGCTGGGTGTGGCCTTGGCCGAGGAGGTTGCCGTCAGGGCTGGTGATGACACAGCCTACTCGGGGATTGGGGGAGGTTAAATAAAGGCACTGCTCGGCAGACGGTAAAGCTTGGTCAATAAGGACGCTGTTCATTGGTTTAAGGTGTTTTGTTTCCTGTGAGCCATAGTCGGCGTCACATTAGGCTCGCTTGTACATGAGTGTTGATCAGTGCCCCAACGTTATCCGAACTGCCAATGGCACCCTTTGACAGCTACGATTCGATGGTCGGTCATCTAGGGCAGACGTTCGGCAAATTCAAAACAACATTTTTACAAACTTTGGGTTTATGCTTGTACTTACTATGGCACACCCTCCAATCATCATGCCACTCCATTTCGGTTTCTTATCCGGGATCCGTCTCACACGGCACCAAAAGGCCGTTGGTGGTTTTTCACTTGTGGAAGTTTTGGTTTCAATTGTTGTCTTGTCATTTGGTTTGTTGGGTATGGTGGGTATGCAAGCAGCGGCGTTGCAATCGAATCGCGAGGCGCGATTTCAATCTTCAGCCGTTGTGATGGCTCGCGAATTAGGTGAGTCCATACGCGGCAACAAAGCTGAGGGAATCAAAACGACAAACAACCCATACGTCGGGTCGTTTAGCTCGCCACTGGTGGCGACAACGCCGATGTACTGCCTGAACGTCACAACTGCATGCGCAAATGCCGCTGAGATTGCACAAGCTCAAATGACTGAATGGCTGGCTAGGGTGGATAGTGAGTTACCGGGCGCGAGGGTGGAAATCTGCTTTGACTCTGCGCCCTTTGACTCCCATGGACTCCCGCGCTGGGCTTGTGACAACACTGGTGACAGCTTGGTGATCAAAATCGGTTGGACGCAGGGATCAACAGACAAGTCAAAAACTGGCAACGACGCTCTTGTTCGCGCGGCGACACCATCGGTTGTTTTACCCGTGACAGCAGGGAGCTCAGTATGATCAAAAACCACAGAAAATGGCTTGGTGAGCGGCACCGGTTTCAATGTGTGGAAATATCAGCCAATCACCAGCGCGGCCTAACGATGGTCGAACTGCTGGTTGCTCTGACCATTAGTTTGTTGATAGCCCTAGCTGCCATTGCTGCACTGACGGTAGCACGACGCGGGATCACCACCGTTGATGCGGCGTCTCAACTTCGTGACAACGGGCGTTTTGCCGCAGATCTGATCCAACGCCTTGGCGTACAAAGCGGCTTTCAGGATGTCACATACGCCGCTGGGCCTGTTAGCAGCACCGATATTGTGCCGTCCATCACAGGTTTCAATAATGCAGAGAGCACATTGAGCACCAGCAATAGTGACCCTTTGACTGCTTTCACCGCAAGGGCTTCAGGTTCGCTGGGTGATGGCAGCGACATCTTGACTTTGCGTAGTCAACTGGTTCAACGGCAACGGAATGATACGACTGCCGATGGTTCAATGATTGACTGCATGGGCAATACCCTGACAACTGGCGCAGCCCCTACAGCAGTTGATGATCGTATGACCAGCGTGCTTTCCATCGCTGAAAGCCCGCAAGGTTCAGGAGAACTGGCGCTGATGTGCGGTACAAGGAAATCTGATGGCAGCGTGACCAACAGACAGCCTATCGTGCAAGGCGTCGAGACCTTTCAAGTGCTATATGGCACCGAGGGCGTTACGGCTGGGGCTGCACCTCCGATAACCTATGGGATAACCGCCGGAGCACCACCACCGGCCGCTTTGACATTGTTTACACCGACCCCACCGACAACAGCCGACCTAACGGCATTGGACAACTGGAAGGCAGCTTGGGCGGCCTGGGCGGCTAGTATCAACCAAGCCCCCGATCGGTATTTTCGGGCCGACGAATTAACTGTGGCGGGGGATGCGGCCAGCACCAATGCCAATTGGCGTCGCATCCGTAGCCTGCGCATTGGCATGGTTCTTCGTGGCCCCCCCCATTCTGCGCAAAACGCTGTTGCACAAACCTTATATCCCTTTGGCCTGGGTGAGTCTTCCGCCGGTGTTGCAGGCGCAGCGTTGTCGTCTGCTGATGACATTGGTACTATTTTTTCGGCACCTGCCGATGGCCGCTTGCGTCAAGTTGTGACCTTTACCGTGCATTTGCGCAATCGCCAGGGTCTATAACAATGTCTTTGAGACGTCGGATAAATCCATGAATCCAAACTTACACATGATTCGTCGGCACACATGTCGGCAACACGGTGCATCTCTGATCATGGTCATGATGATTTTGATCATCGTGTCGCTGCTGGGGGTTGGTGGTGCTCAGATTGCATTGATGGGCGAACGCGGTGCGCGCAATGACCGTGATATGCAGGTGGCCTGGCAGGCTGCCGAGGCCGCTTTGATAGACGCCGAGTCTGACCTGAGCGATGTTGGTTCGACGCGCCACGTGCTGTTTGATGGCATGAGCCTGACAGGCTTTGTGGATGGATGCGGCACCACGGGCAACTCACGTGGTTTATGTACTGACAATTTAGTTGCTGGAAAACCAGCTTGGATGGCGGTAGATTTCACCAGCACGGCCTCAGATGCGCCTACAACGGCTTTGGGTACCTTCACAGGCAGGACCTTTGCGACTGGCAATATAGGCGTCCAGTCCGTGCAGGCACCGCGTTACATCATCGAAGCCCTGAAAGACCCCCTTGACGCAAGCGGGAAATCAAAAATTTACCGCGTCACCGCAATGGGTTTCGGTCCGAGAGCAGACATACAAGCTGTTTTGCAAATGATTTACAGAATTTAGTAAGGGACTGATGCCATGAACACGACACTTCATTCAGTGCTGCCATCCAACCGATTGTCGACACAAGTTCAGTCTTTGTTATCGCGGGTGCTTAGTCATGCTGCGGTGCGCTTGTGCCGTCAAAACGCGCTGTTGCTGGTTACCGTGCCGCTGGTTGCGGGAGTTTCGTTTTTGGCTCTGAGTCAAAGTACGCCACCCAGCATTCCAGCCATCAACTTGTCGTCCGACCCGCTATATGCCGCCACAACGGGTGATAAACCGGCCTTGGCACTGGCTCTGTCCGTAGAATTTCCAACCGTCGGTGCACAGTATGTTGACCCGGACAATAACAACAGCGGTAACAGTGACGATGTGACGTACTCCCCCACCATTGAGTACCTCGGCTATTACGACGCTGAGAGTTGTTATACCTATGATGATGCTGGAACTGGTGCCCCCACAGGCCAGGCCAGCAACTACAAACGGTTTGTCCGCCGTGGTCCTGCAATCCCCTTGACTACCCCTGATACCACTAATCCCACCTGGACATCGCGCATGTGCTGGAATGGGTCCACAAGTTACAGCAAGGACGATGGCACCACGCCAACTTCCAGCACGACATCAAATGATGCTTTTAGTGGTAATTTTTTGAATTGGGCATCCAGTTCTGCGATCGATATGTTGCGCCTCTCTTTGACCGGTGGTGACCGGGTGATCGACGAGCCAAACCTAACCATCCTGCAGCGAGCCATTATTCCTGATGGTGATCCAATAAGCATGGGAAACAGCTCAAACTTTCCCTCAAAACAACTTTACAAAAACGGCACCTCACGTGCCATCACTTCCGCTAATTTTGCGTCTCCCTCCTATGCTTCAGGGGTACCTTACTTTGGCGCAGTGCCGTCTTCCATGGCAACTGCAGCAGGTACAAATGACATCTTTGTGGCCAATACTCTAAATCGCATTTACTTTGGAACTAGTAAGTCGGGCAACAACTCTAGTGGTTTCAGTGCTTACCAGCTTGGCGGCGGTAGCGCATCGTCTCTGCCCAGCGACGCTACAGCGTGCGCTAATGAAAATCAAACATGCACCTTTACAGGAACAATGGATATCTGGTACGGCGCAAACAGCAGTTGGAAAATTATTAATTCCTCATCTGGTTCCATTTCTTGCAACAACGCAACCTTCACGGATCCCATTGTTGGCACCGCAAAAAAGTGCTACTACCGCACACCCGGCGCACTCCCCTCAACCGGTAGTCTTAACAGTGATGGCTATTTTTTTGCACGTGTACAAGTCTGCGACCGGGATGCAAGTACCTATGCGCTCAAAGATAAGCGTTATTGGAACCTTTGTACCCAGTATTCAGACGGCGCATCCACGCCACATGCTGCCTACAAGCCGACTGGCGTCGTTCAAAAATACAGCAATCAGCTTCGACTGTCGGCATTTGGTTACCTGATGGACCAGACCACCGATCGCTATGGTGGTGTCTTGCGCGCACCCATGAAGTTTGTGGGGCCTAAAAAATATGACAAAGACGGCAACGAGGTGAGCGGCGGCAATCCCAACAAAGAATGGAATACCACGACCGGTGTATTTAATGCAAACCCTGATAGCAACGCTACCGTTGCTACTACGGATGGGCGTGGTGCATACCTGAGCGGCGTGATCAATTACGTCAATCAGTTTGGCCGAACGGGTTCGGTTGCGGGTCGGTACAAGAAGTACGACCCTATTGGTGAGTTGCATTACCAGGCACTCAGGTACCTACAAGGGTTGCAGCCAAGTTCTGCGGCCATCAGCGGGTTGCCCGGTACAACAGGCCTGTATGACGGGTTTCCTGCCTACACCACATGGACTGACCCCTACGGTGACGGACGCACGACAAGCAGTGATCCAAATGCCTATGCGTGCCTGAAAAGCAATATTGTTGTCATTGGTGACATCAACGCCTGGGATTACAACAGCCGGTTGCCAGCGGCAGATGCAGCCAACAATATTCCTGACATTGCGTATTGGCAAGGTATAGCATCGAAGTTTGAAAGTGGCACGTCAGGTAGTTATGTAGATGGTCAGGGCCATTCGCGGAACATTGCTAATCCTTTTACTACAACCACCTCAGACATGACCAGTGCATCAGGCAACGTCTCCATTGTCGGGTCAGCCTATTGGGCGCATACGCATGATATTCGTGGTGACAGTTGGACTAACGCTACGCCTGCAGGTACCGCTGGCGATACCTTGCGGCGCCCCGGACTGCGCGTCAAGACATTCACATTTGACGTGAATGAGTACGGCGGCTCCAACAATGCAAGCACGCGCCGATCTTCCAACCAGTTGTTCAGAGCTGCAAAATACGGCGGCTTTGAGTCGGACCCGTCAAACTCGGCCAAGAATCCCTACAACACGTATGGCAACCCCTTTGTCAACGAGAAAGACGGTCAACCCAACAAGTATGTCTGGGAAGACACTGACACCCGTCCTTCGCGTGTCGGTGAAGCCAATACCTATTTTCTGCAAAGTGACGCGCGTGGTGTTTTGAGTGCCTTTGACGACATCTTTAGCCGCGCCTCAACTTCTGCCTACAACATTGGTGGTGGTGCCAACAACAACAAAAATACTTACTCCACCAACAGCACGATCTTTCAAGGCAAATTTGACACATCCGACTGGAGTGGGGATCTGGAAGCCAGTTTGACAACGACGCATGCACTGGTCTGGTCTGCATCCAGTCGCCTCGGTGCCATGACTTCGCCAGTAGGCTCGCGCAAAATTTTTGTTGGCAAGAGCGGCGCAACGGCCAGCCCGGTTGCCACAGCATTCCAATGGGCTGATCTAGAGTCTAGCCTGCAGAAAGCTCTTGACAAGCCTAGCCCCAGTGCCACTGCAGATGGCCTTGGGCAAGATCGTGTCAGTTATTTGAGAGGCGACAAATCAAAAGAAGGCAGTCCTTTCCGCGCTCGCACCAAATTGCTTGGTGACATTGTCAATTCTGGTGTTGTGTACTCAGGCCAACCATCGTCACAAATTAGCTCCAGCAGCTATGCAAGCTTTGTCAGTGCAAACGCGGCGCGAACACCGGCTGTTTTTGTGGGCGCCAATGATGGCATGTTGCATGGGTTCAATGCCACCACGGGCGACGAGTTGCTGGCTTACATCCCAAGTTGGGTTGCCCCCAACCTGTCAGCGTTGACCAATGCTGACTACGGCACCAGCACCATGCCGCACCAAAGTTATGTAGATGCTATGCCTGCAGTGGCTGAGGCACAGGTTGGTTCTGCTGGCACTGCCGCCGATTGGAAAACTGTGCTGGTTGGTGGCACCGGAGCTGGTGGACAAGGTGTCTTTGCCTTGGACGTCACTGACCCCACCACTTTTTCTGCCGATAAAGTGATGTGGGAATTTACCGACGCTGATGATCCGGATTTGGGCAATGTCACAGGTAAGCCACAAATATTGAAACTGCGCACCAGTGCCTACAACGCACCTACTCTTACTTACAAATGGTTTGCTGTTGTCGGCAGTGGAGTCAACAACTATCAGAATGATGGTGTGGGCCGATACAGCACCACGGGCAAACCAACCTTATTTTTGCTCGATCTGAGCAAGCCGGTGGGTACCGCGTGGACGTTGGGGAGCAACTATTACAAGGTTCAGTTGCCAATTGATAGCACCTTGAGTGCCATCAAAGCCACCGGTCTGATCAACTTTACGGTGGAGTTAGGCCCTTCTGGCGAAGTTGCTTTGATGTACATGGGCGACTTACATGGCAATCTGTGGAAACTTGACTTTTCACTTTCCGCTGGTACCTCAGCGTGGAACATAGACAAGCTTTCTTCGTTCAATAATGGCACATCTCCCTATCCCATGTTCATCGCCAAAGATGGCTCCACCACAACCGCGAATGTACAATCAATCGTGGCAGCACCACTGATTGCTGCAGGTCCTGATACCGATACCCGCTTCATTTTTTTTGGTACTGGCAAATATTACGAGGCATCTGACAAGTCATCAACGGGAATACAGACCCTCTACTCGGTATATGACAATGGTTCTACCACGGGTGATACGTTAAACAGTGGCGACACACGAGCCAGCGCAATCAGTGGTCGTTTGCGGCTCCGGCAAGGTACGGCCGATGCATCGACTCAGTTAGTAACGACTGCGGCGTTCATTCCAGGTCGGGCCGACACTGATACTGATGTCACGCCGTTTGCAAAAATTATTCGCTCAGGTTGGTACGCTGATTTGCCAACTTCAGGCGAGCGCCAAATCAGCGATGCGACACTCGATCGATTAAGTTCACTGGCCTATGTCAATAGCTTGATCCCTGGCTCCGCTAGCGCCAGCGGTTGCAGCGCTGGCAATGACTCTGGGCGCACTTATATGATTGATGTCGCAATGGGCAGTGGTATGTCAATAGAGTCAAAGGTGGGGCTTTTGGGCGAAGTGATGGTCATTGAAAGGCCTGATTTGACCGGCAAAATGACAACCGACAGTACCTCCGACAGCACAGGGGGGCTTGTAACGGCCAGGGTCAAGGACGTCTTTCAATTGGGATCGAAAGGTTGGGTCAAAATCGGCGAGTCAAGGTTGGCTGCCAAGGCACGACGATTGAGTTGGCGGCAAGTTCATAACTACCAAGATCTGAAGCACTGATCATGAATAAATCTACTAACGGCGGATTTGCGCTGATGGAGTTGATGATCGTGGTGGCCATCATCGGTATCCTCGCCAGCGTTGCTTACCCGGCCTATACCGACTCTGTGCTCAAAGGCAAGCGCGCTGAGGCCCGAACTGCTTTGGCCGAGCTCATGCAGCAGCAAGAGCGTTTCATGACACAAACCAATTCATATTGTGCCTTCAGCAATACCGGCGGCACAACGGCTGCTGTTGACGGTTGTACGAGCGTGCCATTCAAGACATTTTCAGGCGACAGTCAGGCCAAGTCGGCTTATTACTTGAGCGCAGATGCTTGTCCTTCTTCAACCATCAAAGAGTGTGTGCGTGTATCGGCCGTGCCGATTCGAAGCGACCCCGACGCAGGCACGCTGCAAATGCTCAGCACAGGCACAAAAACTTGTACGGGCACCAAAACCACGGTGTGCTGGTGATGACGAATAGATGCATCCGCGCCAGGGGTTTTACGTTGATCGAGTTGATGGTCACGCTGGCCTTGGTCGTCATCTTGATGGCTGTTGCCGTACCGAGCCTGACAACATTCCAGCGCAACGCGCAACTGACTTCCTTTTCAAACACGATGTTGGCATCGATCAATGCGGCTCGCGGCGAGGCCATGAAGCGCGGCATGAACGCGATGATGGTGCCGTCAGATGGGAGCAGTTGGAGCAGTGGCTGGGTTGTGTTTGTAGACAAAGATCGTTCACAGCAGTACGAATCTGCCAACGACTTCACAGTTCTAACCCAACCAGCACCACCAGCGTATTTAACTATAACCCCTGAGGTTGGATCAATTGCTGCAGAGTCCCCACCCTACATAATGTTTAACGCTTCGGGCTATCCAGTAGATAAGTCTATGGTTTTTAAAGAACTGACCTTTGAAGTCAAACGCAACGATGCAACTGGAACTGAGCAATTGAAACAGACACGAAGAATAAAAATTGCATTTACGGGCCGAGTGCGAATTTGCACACCAACATCCAGTCCCGATACATTATGTAGTGCCACTTCGGGTATTTAAATTGTTCAAGTTCGAAGCATGCAATTGTCCGCAATTTCGGATAGAAGTGAGGCGATGCATGATTAATCACTCGAAAATTTCTAGATATTGCTACGACTTTATTGAGGTCATCCGCACATTTTGTCGGACGTCATCTCTCCGTGAACGATTATCTTGATTGATTGGGTGAAAGTGTTTGGCCATAGCCAAATAAATGAAAAATATATATTCTGTGCCCTGGGAGAAATCTACGTTGGCTGAAATCGCCGCAGTCTGGGGCAAGAGAGTTACCGCCCCACCTCATCCACCAGCGTCCTGAAGTCATCAATATCCTCAAAACTGCGGTACACGCTGGCAAAGCGCACGTAAGCGACTTTGTCTAGCTTTTTCAGCTCGGCCATCACCAGTTCACCAATGCGGGTGGACAACACCTCGCGCAGGCCCAGATTCAGCAGCTTTTCTTCAATGCGCTCCACGGCGCCGTCCACTTGTTCGGTGCTGACTGGGCGCTTGCGCAGCGCCAGTTTCATCGAGCCGATGAGTTTGGCGCGCTCGTAGTCGATGCGCCTGCCGTCCTTTTTGACCACTGCCGGAAAGGTGACGTCCGGGCGCTCGTAGGTGGTAAAGCGCTTGTCGCAAGACGCGCAGCGGCGTCTGCGGCGGATGAAGCCCCCGTCTTCAGACTCCCGCGTTTCCACCACCTGGGTGTCGGGGTGGCTGCAGAAGGGGCATTTCATGGTTGATCAACCGTAGACCGGGAAGCGGGCGGTCAGCGCGTTGACCTTGGCGCGCACAGCTTCAATGTTTGCGGGGTCACGGGGGTTATCGAGCACGTCGGCGATCAGGTTGGCGGTGATGCGGGCTTCCTCTTCCTTGAACCCACGGGTAGTCATGGCCGGGGTGCCGATACGCACGCCGCTGGTGACCATGGGCTTTTCGGGATCGTTGGGAATGGCGTTTTTGTTGATGGTCATGTGGGCACTGCCCAGCACGGCTTCAGCTTCCTTGCCGGTGATGCCCTTGGAACGCAAATCAACCAGCATCACGTGCGATTCTGTGCGGCCGCTGACGATGCGCAGGCCGCGCTCGGTCAGCGTTTCGGCCACGATGCGGGCGTTGGTCAGCACTTGTTGCTGGTACACCTTGAACTCAGGCTGCAGCGCTTCCTTGAACGCCACCGCCTTGGCGGCAATCACGTGCATCAATGGACCGCCTTGCAGGCCGGGGAAGATGGCGCTGTTGATGGCTTTTTCGTGCTGGGATTTCATCAAAATGATGCCGCCGCGCGGGCCGCGCAGGCTCTTGTGGGTGGTGCTGGTGACCACGTCTGCATGCGGCACGGGGTTGGGATAGACACCTGCAGCAATCAGGCCGGCGTAGTGCGCCATGTCGACCATGAAGATCGCGCCCACGTCTTTGGCGACTTTGGCAAAACGTTCAAAATCAATAGCAAGAGAGTAAGCACTGGCACCGGCTATGATCAGTTTTGGCTTGTTTTCGTGGGCTTTGCGCTCCATCGCGTCGTAGTCGATGGCCTCATTGGCATCCAGGCCGTAGCTCACCACGTTGAACCACTTGCCGCTCATGTTCAGCGCCATGCCGTGGGTCAGGTGGCCGCCTTCGGCCAGACTCATGCCCATGATGGTGTCGCCGGGTTTCAAAAAGGCCAGGAACACCGCTTCATTGGCACTGGCACCGCAATGCGGCTGCACGTTGGCGGCCTCAGCACCAAAAATCTGTTTGACGCGGTCAATGGCCAGTTGTTCGGCAATATCGACAAACTCGCAGCCGCCGTAGTAGCGCTTGCCAGGGTAGCCTTCAGCGTACTTGTTGGTGAGTTGCGTGCCTTGCGCGGCCATGACGGCGGGTGAGGCATAGTTTTCACTGGCGATCAGCTCAATGTGGTCTTGCTGGCGCTGGTTTTCGGATTGGATGGCAGCAAACAGCTCGGGGTCGGTTTGCTCGATGAGAATATTGCGGTTGAACATGGCAGTCCTAAAAGACTAAGGGCCTGAGCGTCATCAAAGTGATGACACCAGGGCTGCCCAGGCGAACGGCTGAACGCAAGGCCCGAATGGGTTTTGCGGCACGCTCCCCCGTGGTGTTCCCACATCGGCACCCCCAAAACCTGTCTGGGTGGGGTGCCTATCGCCAGTTGCGTACGCGCAGGATTTTAACTGACCTACGTCAGTTCATCGCCACAGTGGCGGTTCCATTGCCGGATTTGACAGGCACGGTTGGCGCAGATGAAGCGGATGTGGCCGCTTCTTGAGGAGCAGCAATGATGGGTGGCAGCCACGTCGGGACCGTGCGGCCCTGCGCCACCAGTTGCAGTCGGCTGTATTCGGCCAGCACTTTGGCGGCGTAGCCGCCGTCATCTTGCAGATTGGTCGCGCCGACGTAATATTTCAGGCCACCTTCCACCGAACCACCTGCTGAACGGATGCAGTCCTGCAGCACCTTGACGCCCACCTGCAGGTTGGCCAGTGGGTCAAATGCTGCAAACTTGCCGCCAAAGCTTTGGTATTTGTCGCTGTGCACGCTGGTCATCACCTGCATCAGGCCTTGGGCACCAACCTGGCTTTGCGCAAAAGGATTGAAACCCGACTCGATGGCCATGACGGCCAGGATCAGCGTTGGGTCCAACCGCGACCGGGTACCGACGCTGTAGGCTTCCGACACGATGGCACTCACCGGTTCAATTGCTACATGGTATTTTTTGCTGAGCCAAGTAGCCACAGAAGCTTGCTGTTTGGGCAAGTCTTTGGGGTCGGTGGCGGTGGCCCGGTCACTGGCCACCGGGTTGCTGATGATGCCGGTCAATTGCACTTGGCGTTCTTGCAGCCAGCTGTAAAGTTGGTTCTCGCCCAATGTCCGCAACTCAGGGCGGGCAAACAGGGCAATGGCGATGAAGAGAACAGTCAGGCCGATCAGGGCGATGCTGTTGTGCGTGACGTCGAAAAAGCCTTTGGCGACGGTGGCGGTGACACGTCGCAGGCTCCAGAGTGAATTTTTAGATGCTGACATAGCTTCTCCTTCTTGCGCGGGGTTCGTCGCCTGGCACTGTATGCTGCTGAACTGAACGCCCGCCTGGGTTGTTACGCTATCAATATCCTGCGGTTGTTGTGCTTCCTGTGTGTGCAGAGATTTGATGTTGCCGGGGTCGGCAGCCTAGGGTATTCCCGGGGTTGCCGGTTTTGGCGGATTCTAGGTGGGTTTAATATGTCAAGTCAACCATATCAAATTGATTTGTTATGCATAAAAAAATGAAATTCCGTGCAATTTGCTACACCTTTTGACAGGTTTCAGCCCTCAAAATCCGGGCTATGAATTCAGAACAGCTTATCCCTTTGGCCGCCAGCACCACTTTTTCCGGCAAGTTGTGGCTGCGGCGTTTGTTGTGGGCGCTGGGCGGCTTGATGGCGCTTTGGCTGGTGACCTGGCTGGCCGTGCCGCCCTTGCTCAAATCGCAAGCCCAATCACGTTTAAGTGAACTGCTCGGTCGGCAGGTCACGCTGGGTCAGGTGGACTTCAAGCCATGGTCGTTGGAGCTCAGCGTGTCCGATGTGGCCGTGGCGCGCGCCGATGCAGCCTCGGGAGCGCAATTGACGATTGGGCGGCTCTATATAGATATGGAGCTGCAGTCGCTGCTGCGGCTGGCCCCGGTGGTGGATGCGGTGGCGGTGGAGTCGCCGCACTTGAGCCTGACTCGTACCAGCGATGGGCATTACGACGTGGATGACGTGCTGGCCAAACTGGCCGCCAAGCCTGACGAACCACCCAAGTCGCCGTCTGAACCCTTGCGTTTTGCACTGTACAACCTGGTGCTGTCAGATGGCGCGATCGAGTTCACCGACACCCCCAAAGACAAGGTTCACCACCTGAGCCATGTGCAGTTGAACCTGCCTTTTCTCAGCAGTTTCGACTCCAAGCGCGACGTGTTGGTGAGCCCCAAGCTGGTGTTTGATCTGAATGGCAGCCGGTTCGACTCGTCCGCCAATACCACGCCGTTTGCCCAGACCCACAAGACCGATGCGCAGTTGGTCATCAAAGACCTGGACCTGGCGCCCTATCTGGGCTACCTGCCTGCCAGCTTGCCGGTGCGCCTGGGCTCCGCGGTGCTGGATGCAGACCTCAAACTGGCGTTTGAGCAAACCGACAAAACGGCGGTCAAGCTCACCGGTGTGGTCTCGGCCAGCCGCGTGCAAGTGGACGCTGCCGTCACGGGCGGGGAACTGCTGGCGTTTGATGCTTTGCGCGTGCAGCTCAAGGATGTGCAGCCGCTGGCTCAACAGGTGAAACTTGGCAGCATCCAGTTGATTCAGCCGCACCTGACGCTGCACCGCAATCGTGCCGGTGTGCTCAATGTGCTCGCGTTGTCGCCGCCGCCATCCGCTGAAAAAGCTCCAACAAATATAGCTGGAAGCGCAGGTGGAGAAAGGGCTGGAGGCCAAAAAGATGCTCAAGCTTCAGCGCCTGCCGCGGCGCAACCCTGGCGTGTGTCCGTGGACGATATCGCGCTGCAGGGCGGTGAAATTTCCTGGCTGGACGACACCTTGCCCAAGCCTGCGCAGCTTGCCGTGACGGCGCTGAACCTGCAAGCCCACGCGCTGACCTGGCCCTTCACCCAGCCGATGCCGTTTGAAGGTGGCGGCCAGATAGCCGCGGCCAGTTTGCAGTTCAAGGGCAGCGCCACCGACCAGAAAGCCGAGGTCAATGCACAATTGACGGACTTGCCGCTCGCCGCGGCGGCTCCGTATGTCAGTGAGTATTTG
Organism: uncultured beta proteobacterium; assembly: GCA_903905735.1. Classification (GTDB taxonomy): domain Bacteria; phylum Pseudomonadota; class Gammaproteobacteria; order Burkholderiales; family Burkholderiaceae_C; genus Rhodoferax. The sequence continues at coordinate 18,282 of CAIVHU010000132.1, read as the reverse complement.
ACTCCGAAGCTCGAAGGCACCTTGAGCACCGATGCCACCGTGAACTGGACTGCCGCCACGCCCACCCAGGCTGCCCAAACCCGGCTGCAATTGGCCAGCCTGAATGTGAACAAATTGGCGCTGATGGGTGACAAAAAAACAACACTGGCCAGCATCCAGCAGGTGCAACTTGGCGATGTGGCGCTGGATTTGGGCGCTCAATCAGGCAACTTGGGAATGATCAAGATCACGCGACCCGCCTTGGATGTCACGCGTGCGACGGACGGGCGCTGGATGTTTGAAGACTGGCTCAAAGCGTCGAAGTCGGTAGCAGCGCCCGCCACATCGGCTGCGGCTCCCTCCACTGGCGGCCAAAAGCCCGGCACCAGTACCGGTAAGGCGTGGCAACTGACGGTGAACGACTTGCAGATGGGCGAGGGTGCTGTCACCTTTGTCGACAACGCTGCGGCCAAACCCGTCAAGCTGGACGTGTCAGCCCTGAGCCTGCAGGTCAAAAACTTTTCGACGGCAGGTAAAGCGCCTTTTGGCGTGAATCTGGCAGCGCGCATGCGCCATGGCCACACCGAGCCGGGCAAGGTGAGCTGGCGTGGCACCACCGCCCTGAGCCCCTTGGTGCTCAAGGGTGAGCTGACGGCGGAGCGCCTGCCCCTGCACGCGCTGGCACCGTATCTGCTGGATACCTATAACGTCACGCTGCTGCGCGCTGACACCAGCTTCAAGGGCCGCCTCAATCTGGCCCAGCAACCCGCCGGGATGGCGCTGCGCGTCACCGGTGATGCCCGGCTGGAAGATCTGCAAGCCCGCACCGTCGCGCAGACCGAGCCTTTTGTCGCCGCCGAAGACCTGGTGAACTGGAAAAGCCTGAGCCTCACTGGCGTGGATGTGGCGCTGGCTCCCGGCACGCCGACCAGGGTGGATGTGCAGGGCACGGTGCTGAGCGATTTTTATGCGCGGCTCATTCTCAGCGAAGCCGGACGGTTGAACCTGCAGGATGTGACAAAAACGGCTGTAGCCCCCGTAGATAATGCGCAAGAAGCTTCTGAAAAGGTAGCATCTTCCGCCGCATCAGCGGCGTCGGCGGCGGCCCTTGCTGCCTCGGCACCGGTTGCGACTAGCACGGCGCTGGCCCCGGTGGTGCACTTTGGACCGGTCAGCCTGCTGGGCGGGCGCATCAACTTCACCGACCACTTCATCAAGCCCAATTATTCGGCCGACCTGACTGAACTGGTGGGCAAACTCAGCGCCTTCTCATCGGAAACGGCGGCGGGTGAGGTCCAGTTGGCAGACTTGGAACTGCGCGGTCGCGCCGAAGGCAGCGCCACGCTGGAGGTGCTGGGCAAGATCAATCCGTTGGTCAAACCCATTGCGCTGGACATCCATGGCAAGGTACGTGATCTGGAGCTGGCACCGTTGTCCACCTACTCGGCGCGTTATGCCGGTTACGGCATCGAGCGCGGCAAGCTCAGCGTCGATGTCAATTACAAGGTGCAGCCCGACGGCCTGCTGACGGCCACCAACAACGTGGTGCTCAACCAGCTCAAGTTTGGTGACGCGGTGCCCGGTGCCACCAACAGTCTGCCCGTCAAGCTGGCGGTGGCCCTGCTGGCGGACCGCAACGGCGTGATTGACATTGACCTGCCCATCAGCGGCTCGCTCAACGACCCGCAGTTCCGCCTGATGCCGATCATCTTCAAAATCATCGGCAACCTGATCGTCAAGGCCATCACCGCGCCGTTCAGTCTGCTGGCCCATGCGTTTGGCGGGGGTGGCGGTGACGAACTCAGCATGGTCAGCTTTGATGCAGGCTCCGCCGTGCTGTCGGAGCATGCCAAGGCGGGTCTGGACAAGGTCGCCAAGGCATTGCAAGCGCGCCCGGCCCTGAAGATGACGGTGGTCGGTACAGCCAGTCTGGAAGTCGAGCGCGATGCCTTCAAGCGTCAGCAGTTGCAGGCACTGGTGCAAGGCGAAAAGCGCCGCGCACAGCCCGCAGAATCCGGCAAGGAGGCGCTGGCCCCGGTGACCGTGACCGCCGAAGAGTACCCGGTGCTGCTCAAAAAAGTCTATAAACGCGGCGATTTTCCCAAGCCGCGCAACCTGATTGGCCTGACCAAGGACATTCCCGTGCCCGAGATGGAGGCCCTGCTGCTGGCGCATCTGGATGCCTCGGAGTCCGCCATGCAGACGCTGGCGGTCAAGCGCGGGGTGGCTGTGCGTGATTACCTGGCCAACTTGAAGCTGCCGCCGGAGCGACTGTTTTTGGGTGTTGCCAAGGCCGTTTCACCCGATGCCAAGTGGCAGCCGCATGCCGAACTGAACCTGACCACGGAGTAGGTCAGTCTGCAAACTGCACAAATGTTTTTGAAGCCGGACTAAAACGCGGCGAAAATAGCCCTTTGTTCCTGCTGTCCGCGGCAGGCATCTTTTATTTTCGTGTGCGTGATGTCGATGTTTCCCTTCTCCAAAAACAACCCCGCAGATTCCATCCCTGACGCTCCTGCCGCGCCAGCCAAGTCCCACGAGCCTCACCCGCTGGACGGGCTCACGCATGGTGCGTTTTCGGCGCAGACCTCGGGCGAGCGCATGGCCTGCATCCGCGAATGGCTGGCCAGCGGCCCCACGCCGGAGCAGTTGCAGCAGGTGTTCAAGGAACTCAGCGGCAAGGACAAAGGTGCGGCCAAATTGCTGCGCGAAAAGCTTGACGAGATCAAACGCAGCAAGACACAAGCCACCATCGCGCTGGAATGGGCCGACAAAGCTCAGGCCTTGCTGGCCGTGCCAAAACTGAATCTGGCCGATGCCCTGGCCTGGCAGCGTGATGCCGCCAAAGCTGGTGCGCCCCTGAGCAAGGAGCCGCTGGCGGGCCTGAAAGCGCAGCTGGTGGAGCGCGTGCGCGCCATTGAAGACCTGCAACACCGTGTGCAGGTGCAGCGTGAAGCTGCCGTGCTCGTCGCCCAACGTATTGAAGTTCTGTCCACCAAGCCCTGGCACGACGCGCAGGCCGCGCAGGTCGGCCTCAGTAGCGACGTCAGCAACTGGCAGGCCGAGGCTACGGCGTTGGCCAGTGATGCCAATTGGCCCAGTGTGGATGCCAAATTCCCGCCGTTGCTGCAAGCCTCGCAAGCGCAGCTGGGCCTGGTCTGGGATGCGTTCCAGGCCGCCCTGGCGCAGACCGTGCTGGCTGCTGAAGACGCCACCGCGGAATTGCCCCATGTGCCGGTGTGGGCCGATGAATTGCGCCTGGTGCGCGGCGTTCCGCTGGAGCCGGTGGTCAAGGCCCCCAAGGCTCCGGTGGACCCCGAAATCAAGGCCCGGGCCACGTCTGCAGTGGCAGATGCGCTCTCCAAACTAGAGCAGGAAGTCACCCAGGGTCACGGCAAGGCCAGTGCCGGTGCGGCCAATGCCCTGCGCAACGCGCTGAAAGAATTTGGCCGCCTGATTGACGACAAGCTGGAAAACCAGGCCAAAAGCGCGCTGGCCGCAGCTGGCGAGCTGGAAGGCTGGCAACGCTGGCGTGCGGATCAGTTGCGCGAAGAACTGGTCGCCAAGGCCGAAGGCCTGCTGAACCGTCCCGAAGGCCAGGCCATGGGCGGGCGCAAGGTGCAGGAAACCCTGCGCACCCTGCGAGAGCAGTGGAAGCTCACCGACCAGGGCGGCGTGCCCAACCACGGCCTGTGGAAGCGCTTTGACGATGCATGCAACGAAGCGCACAAGGTGGTCGAGGTCTGGCTGGAGAAGCTCAAGGCAGAAACCGCCGAACACCGCGCCCAGCGCTTGGCCCTCATCGAAGAGGTCAAAGCCTGGGCGCAGGCCAACCGCACTGCGCTGGATGACGACTGGAAAGGCTTCAACCGCATGCTGCACCAGTTTGGCGACCGCTGGCGCGAGTCCGGCCACGTCGGCGAAAAGATGTACACGGAATTGAACGCGCTCTGGAAAGCCGCGATTGACGAAGCTGCCGCACCGCTGGAAGCCTTGCAAAAGCTCAGTCTGGCCGCACGCCACGCCATGATTGACGAGGCCAAACTGCTCGGTGCCCAGGAGGTGTTGCGCATCGACGCCGTCAAGGCGCTGCAGCAGCGCTGGCAGGCCGAGGCGCACCGCGTGCCGATGGACCGCCGCCACGAACAAAAGCTGTGGGACACGTTCCGTAAGCCCATTGACGATGCCTTCAACCGCAAGACGGCCGACCGTGAAAAGGCCCAAAGCGCCTTGAGCGAACGTGACCGCGTGGTGCTGGATGCCTCCAAGGCGCTGCAAGCGGCCAACGCCTCCGGCGACGCGCAAGCCATCAAGAGCGCCATGGCCGGGCTCGATGCCGCCTTGCGCGGCCAGGCGCAAGCCCAGGCAGCCGTGACCGCTGCGGCTGAAACTTCTGAAGAAAAAGCGGCTCTAGCTCAGGCCGAACAAGGGCAGGCAGCTCCTGAAAAAGCAGCAGATGATGCTGCCGATGCACCTTCTGGCGATGCTTCTGCAGCGTCGGCAGGCGAGGGCACAGCCCCTGAGGCCGCCAAACCTGTGGCGCGCAAGCCGGTAGTCGCCATGCGCGGTGATGATCGCCCCGGCATGAAAAAAGAAGCTCCGAGCCTGCCCGCACGTGGCGGCAAATTTGGCGACCGCAAGGATGCAGGTCGTCCGGGGGGTCGTGATGGTGGCCGTGACGGTGGCCGCGATGCCCGCCCTGGTGCGCGTGGCGATGACCGTGGCGGTTTCCGTGACGCTCGGCCAGACCGCGCTCCGATGGGCGAGCGTTTCGACGCACCTCGCTTGGGTGACGCGGCCTTCCGCGCCCAACGCGACGCGTTGGAGCAAGCCCAAATGGCGCTGCGCAAGCTGGCCGCCCAAGCCCATGGCGAGGCGCTGACGAATTTACTCACCGCCTGGGAAAAGCGTGATGCCGAACAAGTCCCTGGTGTGCAGGAACTGGGCAGCCGTGTCGCCCCGGCAGTGCGAGCGGGCTGGGCCAAAGCCGTGGCGCAAGCCCCGGCAGGTGATGCCAGCACCGCGCTGCTGCGCCTGGAAATGGCCGCAGAGGTGCCGACACCTGCCGAGCACATCCGCGACCGGCGCATGTTGCAGCTGCAACTGCTCACCAAGCGCAATGACCCGGCACCGGTGCAAACCTGGGGTCAGGACGCGGCTGTGGTGCTGGGCGGGGCGTTCGAGCCGGCTGCAGCACGGCGCTTGCAGACTGTGTTGAAGGTCCTGCTCAAGCCTTGAGAGAAGGATTTTCTGCTATGTTTTCCCCAAGCTGCGTGAGCCCGGCGAGGTGGGGTTGAACGGTCCCGCCTTGCCTCGTTTTTGTGGAGAAACATCTACCCTGATCGGCCTTTTGCCTTATAACCGGGCATAAGATGCGATATGAAATATATAGCTGCTAGCGCTTGTTAAATAAGGCTTGGAGCCATATTTTATAGACGCCATCTATGGCACAAGCTGTGTCGTCACGGGCTACTGCTCGGTGCCGGACAGTACTCTCTCGATACGCCGATCCGGCACCAGCCACATCAGCGCCACAACGATAAAACCTGCTTGCGCAAGCCATGGGTTGATGAAGGCGCAGGGTATGGATGCTGCGTATATCAAAGGTGATAGTTTGCCTTTGACATCCAGCCCGATGGCGCGTGCCAGAGTGGAGTCTTTCCCCTCACTGGCGATGATCGATCGCTGCAAGATGGTGTACGCCATGGCCGCCATCAGCAGAATGGCCCCATAAAGCGCTGTGGGCAGAGGCGCAAAGTGGTTTTCGCCCATCCAGCCTGTCACGAAGGGAAACAGCGACAACCAGAAAAGCAGATGCAAATTCGCCCAAAGCATATTGCCGCTGATGTGGTGGGTGGCATGCAGCAGGTGATGATGGTTGTTCCAGTAAATGCCACATAGACAAAACTCAGCACATAGCTCAGAAACACGGGCAGAAGCGGCTGCAAAGACGCCAGATCTTCACCATGAGGCACCTTCATCTCCAGCACCATGATGGTAATGATGATGGCCAGCACGCCATCACTGAACGCTTCAAGCCGATTTTTTCCCATCAGAGGTGCTGGCAGCGGCAAAGAAACAGCTGTGAGCGATGTCAGATGGCAAAGGTATAGACCTCTGCTGCGGCTCGCTCATCCATACGGTGCGCCGCCAACGCAACATCCCACTCGGGGCCCGTCGCGCCTGGCACGGGCATCATGCCAGCGATCATCGAGCTGACTTCTTCGATGGCTGCGTCCATCTCGGCCACCATTTCCCGGGACGCCAGAAACATGCGGGCAATTTTTGATCCTGCGCTGTCAATCACAACCACGTAACGCACAGGCATGCGATGCGGTTCATTGAGATGCTCTTTGGGTGATTCCATTCCGTAGGTTTGACTCATTTGAATATGCTACTACCAATCCACGAATCATGGTCTGACGGTGAGGAATTCGAAAAACTCATCCCCTGTTAATGGGGCCACAAGCACTGGTAACCGATGCCTGCAAGTCGTCTGTCAGGGTTTGAGACGTGCTGGCGCTGCGCCGGCAGTCAGCCGCAGGACTTCCAGACGTGCAGGTGTGGCACCCGCATCCCAGTCGCTCAGGACCAGCCGGCGTTTCAGCCGGTTGTCAGTCTGCGCCAGCTGGTGATCCGCCGGTTGGTGCGTGTGCCCGTGGATCAGGGTGTCGGCTTGTGCCGCGTCGAGCCATTGCAGTGCCGCAGAGGTGTCCACATCGGCGCAGGTGGCACCGCTGGCTTTGTGGGATTCGCTTTGCGCACGCAGGCCGCGTGCGATGGCCTGGCGCTCAGCAAGGGGTTTGGCCAGAAAACTGTCGCGCCAGGCGCTTGTGCGCACGGTGGCGCGAAACTGCTGGTAGTCGGTGTCGCCCAGGCACAGCGCGTCGCCATGGGATAGCAGCCAGCGCCGGGCATCGAACACCAGCACGGTCGGGTCAGCCAGCAGGGTCATGCCGCAGGCTGCTGCATAAGATTCGCCCAACAGAAAGTCACGGTTGCCATGCATGAAGAACACCGCCATGCGCTGGGATGCCGCAACCAGCGCCTGCTGGCACTGGGCCTCAAAGCCCGGTGCTTGACCAGGTTGCAGCGCGGCGACATCGTCACCCACCCAGACTTCAAACAGGTCACCCAGAATGAACAGGGCGTCTGCGGTGGTGCTGGCCAGATAGTGTTGCCAGGCTTCGACGGTGGCGGGCTCACCGGATTGCAGGTGCAAGTCAGAGATGAAGTCAACGCTGCGCCAAGGCGCTGGAGCCAACAGCACAGGCCACGCCGTGTGTTTTGAACCGGCTGGCTGCTGGCTGAACATGGCAGACCTGAAAGCAGCCGGAGCGGGTGAGGTGAGCTGCTTTGAGCCGGGCCGCTTTACAGCGCCACGGCCTTTTCGATCACCACGTCTTCGACCGGTACGTCATCGTGGTAACCCTTGCGGGCGGTTTTGACAGCCTTGATTTTGTCCACCACATCGGTGCCCGCGACAACCTTGCCAAACACCGCGTAGCCCCAGCCCTGGGCGCTGGGGGCAGTGTGGTTCAAAAAGCCGTTGTCGGCCACGTTGATGAAAAACTGGGCGGTGGCCGAGTGCGGGTCGCCGGTGCGGGCCATGGCCACGCTGTACTTGACGTTTTTCAGGCCGTTGTTGGCTTCGTTGGTGATGGGCGCGCCGCAGTCCTTTTGTGCCATCCCGGGTTCCATGCCGCCGCCTTGCACCATGAAACCGGGGATCACGCGGTGAAAAATGGTGTTGTCATAGTGACCTTTGGCGACGTAGCTCAAAAAGTTGGCGGTCGATTTGGGCGCTTTGTCCTGATCGAGTTCAAGCGTGATGACACCGTAGTTGGCAATGTGGAGTTCGACTTGGGGGTTGCTCATGATTTATTTCACCAGGGTTGCAGAGTTGATAAGAATGGGCGTTTTGGGAACGTCCGTCAGGAAGGGGCCGGCAGAGCCCGTGGGCACGGACTCTATTTTTTCGACGACTTTCATGCCCGAGACCACCCGGCCAAACACGGTGTAGCCAAATAACTGCGGGGCATTGACCAGTTTGGCACGCGGCGTGTTTTCATAGACGCGGCCCTGGTACTCAAACTTGGGCACGGGGTCGCCCGGCGGGATGATCACCGGGTCCAGAAACGCGTTGTCATGCACATTGATGAAAAATTGCGCCGTGGCTGATTGGGGGTCATTGGTGCGCGCCATGGCCAGCGTGCCGGTGACGTTGCGCGGCCCGCCTTTTTCCAGGGCCTGACGGCCTTCATGCACTACCGGGGCACGAGTCGGTTTCTCGGCGTACTTGAGGTCGTAGCCACCACCCTGGATCATGAAGTTGGCGATGACGCGGTGAAAAATCGTGCCGTCGTAATGCTTGTCGCGCACGTACTGCAAAAAGTTTTCGACCGTTTTAGGGGCTTTGTCGGGGTACAGCTCGACCACAAAATCGCCCGCCGAGGTGGCGAATTTGACCTGTGGTGCGGTGTCTGCCAGCGCAGGGGAAGCTACTGAAAAAATAGCTGTTGCCGCAATAGCCGCAATGGCTAGAGCGTTTTTTCTCTTGAAAACCATCAGATGACTCCTTCAAAGAAAATGGTCCATTGACCGGCGCGGTGCGACCAGTACTGGCGTATGGTGTTGCCGGTTCGCTGGCCGGCGGGCACCTCGCCAAAGGTCACCACCATGGTGTCTTCCTTGTCTTGCCAATGCAGCAGTGACAGGTCCTTGATGGCCAGCTCACGTCCACGGGTTTGAGCCACCTCGCGCGCCAGTTCGTTCTGCCAGTCGCCACGGGTTTTACCACCAGTGACGAAATCAGGGGCATAGAAGGTATTGACTTCAGCCAGATTGCCACCGGATTTGGCCTTGCGCCAGGCATTCAAGCGCGCTTCAAAAGGACCAAGTGCGGTTTTGGCTTTCTCTTGCGGCACCCAATTGAGCTGGTTGGCAATCACCACCGGCGTACTGCGGATCGCCACCGTGCGGATGATACGTTCCAGATCCGGATTCGCCAGCACCACGCAGCCGTCGCTGGCCAGCGGCGGGCGTGAAAACTGGTCGGGCGGTGTGCCATGCAGCCAGATACCGCTGCCGGTTTTGCCGCGCCGGACATCCAGGACGTTGGGATAGTTGATGGGCAGCGCGCCTGCGCCGTAAAAGTCCTTGAGGCTTTTGGGGTCCAGCTGACTGGTGATGAAGTACACCCCCAGCGGTGTGCGCTGGTCGCCTGCAGAGGTTTTTTCAACCCCCAGTTTGCCTACCGAAATGTAATAGTCAGCGATCAGCGCCAGACCGCTGGCGCGGTTTTCAAAAAGGTACAGGCGCGAGCGGCCAGCATCCACCGCGATAGCGTGTCTGTTGGCAGGCGACAGCAGTACAAATTCGGCGGGCACATAGCCTGTGGGCGGGCGTTCTTTCAGGGCTTTGAGTCGGGCGACCGATTCGGCGCGCAATTCCGACAGCACCTCAGTACCAGCCTGGCGTTGAGCGGCCGGTACATCGCCAAACGTGGTGAGGGCTCGGGTGCGCGAGGACAGCAGGTCACCGTAAACCAGTTGGGCCAGTGCGAAATTGGGGTAGTCGCTGACCAGCCGCTGGGCCAGGGTCAGCGCTTTACTGGTTTCAGATTGGTCAATCAGCCGGTAAATTTCAATCAGACGCGCTTCTGCGGCACCGCCCTGGGCAGTGGAAGCAGCCACCTTCCGGGCTGGCGCTGATTTGGCTGCGGGTCGCGCTGCCGCCGGGCAAGGCATCAAGCCCTGGCCCAACAAGCAGACGCAGCAGATAAAGGAGACGACCTTCAATTCAATGACATGGGTTTGACGGCGACAGCTGGCTGCCAGTGCCACATTGCACTAGCGCCACTTGACAAGACCTGAACCGATCAATGGCGTCACGCCTTCAACGACCAATGGCTTCCCGGGTGATCAACCATTGGTTGGCCGACTTTTTGAGGTCGAGGGTTTTTTGACTTGAGGCCGACAGGCTGTCAGCCTTGTAGGCTTGGCGGAAACTGGCCACGGCCTGGTCGCCCTGGACACGGATTTTCAGACCCGTGAGTGTGACGCGGATGTTCTTTTTGCCAACAATCCGGTCATGGCGCTCTTTCTCCCAAGCCGCGCGCGACTGATTTCCTGCGGGCTTGAAGTCAGGGCTGTAAGCCTTCAGGTAGGCAGACATGTTTTGGGTCGACCAGGCGTTGGCCCAGGCCAGCACCGCTTCTTCGACGGCCTTGTTGGCTTGGGCATCGAGCGGTACCGACTTGGGTTCAGCGCTGCTGGCTGGCTTGGCGGTAGCTGCCACCGGGCTGGCGGGCTGGGCGGCTACAGGTGCCGCAACAGCCACCACGGGAGCGCTTGCGCTGGGCTTGGCAGTCGATGCCACAGGCTTGACGATGGGCGCGGGCGCTGCAGTTGCCACAGCTGGCTTGACCGCTGGCATCACCGCTGTGTGACTGTTGCCCAGATTGGGTTTGAAGACTTCGCCAATCAACGCCAGTTTGGGCGGCACGGCGGTGTTGGTGCCATCGAGTTGCAAGGCCTTGTTGTAGGCCTGGCTGGCCAGGCGTGCATAGACGTCGCCCAGGTTTTCTTGCGCTGTGGCATAACTGGGATTGGTGCGAATCGCCATCTCAAGCGCCGTGCGGGCCTTGTCGTATTGCCCTTGACCGGCATAGAGCACGGCCAGGTTGTTATAGGGTTCAGGCAGTTCGGGGTAGTCTTGCGTCAACTGGGTGAAGGTGGTGATAGCGTCAGCAGGCTTTCCCAGGTTGCGCTGGATCACGCCTTTGAAAAAACGCATTTGCGGGTCGGCGGGCTTGGTGGCCAGATAGCTGTCCACCCGAGTCATGGCTTCAGAATACTTGTTGGCGTGCATCAGTTGGCTCACGTCGGTGTAGTCATCTGCATAGGCCGAGGCTGCCAGCGTCGCGCTGGCCAAAACCAGCCAACGAAGCGATTTGTAGAGAGCGTTAGGAGCCTGTTTCATGGTCACTGAAGTTTGGATTGGAGAAAGAGGCCGCGAACCGGCTTGAGCCGACGTGGCTTTATACTGCCCTTCATTGTAGCGGAGGGCCTGCTAATGGAGGGTTGGCCTGACCCGGTCTTACAACCTGTAGCATCAACTGACCATTGCGACCATACCGGCTTTCTCCAGCCCTGAACTGTCCTGATTTTTGAACCCCATGAGTTTGCGCATTTTCAACACGCTCTCCAGAGAGCTGGAGACGTTTTCACCGATCGAACCCGGCCATGTGCGCATGTATGTGTGCGGCATGACGATTTATGACCTGTGCCACATCGGCCACGCCCGTATGATGATGGCCTTTGACGTGGTGCAGCGTTGGCTCAAAGCCAGTGGCTACCGCGTCACCTATGTGAGAAATATCACCGATATTGACGACAAAATCATCAAGCGCGCGCTGGAGCGCGGCATCAGCATCCGCGCGCTGACCGACGAGATGATCGTAGCCATGCACCACGACATTGCTTTGCTGGGCATCGAACCACCGACGCTGGAGCCACGCGCCACCGACTATGTGCCGCAGATGCTCGGTCTGATCAAGCAGCTCGAAGCCAAGGGCCTGGCCTACAAAGCGGCCAATGGTGATGTGAATTATTCGGTGCGCAAGTTTGCGGGCTACGGCAAGCTCTCGGGCAAGTCGCTGGACGAATTGCGCGCCGGTGAACGCGTGGCGGTGCAAGACGGCAAAGAAGACCCGCTGGACTTTGTGCTGTGGAAAGCCGCCAAAGCCACCGAGCCGGAAGATGCCAAGTGGGATGCCGATGCGCTGGGTTATGGGTATGGCAAGGGCCGCCCCGGTTGGCATATTGAATGCAGCGCCATGAGTTGCGACACGCTGGGCGAAACTTTTGACATCCATGGTGGCGGCGCAGACCTGCAGTTTCCGCATCACGAAAACGAAATCGCCCAAAGCGAAGGGGCCTCCAACAAGCCGCTGGCCAAATTCTGGGTGCACAACGGTTTTGTCCGCGTTGATAACGAAAAGATGTCCAAAAGCCTGGGCAACTTTTTCACCATCCGCGACGTGCTGGCCAAATACGATGCCGAGACTGTGCGCTTTTTCCTGCTGCGCACCCACTACCGCACGGCCCTGAACTACAGCGATGTGCATCTCGATGACGCGCGCAGCGGCCTCAAACGCCTGTACACCGCGCTGGATCTGGCCGGCAACCCGGCGGCGGTGACGATTGACTGGTCCGAGCCTTTTGCCGCGCGTTTCAAGGCGGCGATGGATGACGACTTTGGCACGCCCGAAGCCGTGGCGGTGTTATTTGATCTGGCTTCCGAGGTGAACCGCACGCGCTCTGCCGAGCTGGCGGGCCTGCTCAAAGCCTTGGCAGCCTGCCTGGGGCTGTTGCAAGGTGACCCGAAAGCCTTTTTGCAAGCAGGTGCGGGCCTGGATGAGGCGGCCATTGGCGAGCTGATCGCCCAGCGCGCCGCCGCCAAAGCCGCCAAAAACTTTGCCGAAGCGGATCGCATTCGCCAGGACTTGCTGGCGCAGGGCATTGTGCTCAAGGACTCCGCCGCTGGCACGACCTGGGAGGCTACCAAGTGAGTTCTTATATGCTTTTCAGGCCTCTTGTCCTTATGCAATAAGCGATGGCAGCTACTGAATCAATAGTGTTTGAAACGCTCGTGCCGGGCTACTGGGCAGATGCCTGCAAGCATCTGATGAAAAAAGACCGGGTCATGAAGCGACTCATCCCGCAGTTTGGCCAGAATTGCCTGCAAAGCCGGGGCGACGCGTTTGCCACGCTGGCGCGCAGCGTGGTCGGGCAGCAAATCTCGGTCAAGGCGGCGCAAACCGTGTGGGACCGCTTTGCCAAACTGCCTGAACACATCACGCCATCACACGTGCTGAAGCTGAAGATTGACGACATGCGTGCCGCCGGTTTGAGTGCCCGCAAGGTCGAATACATCGTTGATCTGGCGCTGCATTTTGACAATGGCCAGGTGCACGTGGATGCCTGGACCGGCATGGAGGACGAGGCCATCATTGCCGAGTTGATCGCCATCCGCGGCATTGGCCGCTGGACGGCAGAGATGTTTCTGATCTTTCACTTGATGCGCCCGAACGTGCTGCCGCTGGACGATGTGGGTCTGATCAACGGCATCAGCAAGTGTTATTTTTCGGGCGACGTGGTCAGCCGCAGCGACGCGCGCGAAGTGGCGCTGGCCTGGGCACCATATCGCACCGTGGCAACTTGGTATATTTGGCGCTCGTTGGACCCGGTGCCGGTCACCTACTGACCGGCCTCTAAAATAGGCGGTTGTTTCTCCTTCCAATAAATGACATGGAGCTTTTGTGGCTAAAAAAACATTCCTGGATTTTGAGACCCCGATTGCCGAGCTGGAAAACAAGATTGAAGAGCTGCGCTACGTGCAGACCGAGTCGGCGGTCGATATCTCGGCCGAAATCAACCAGTTGGCCAAGAAAAGCCAGCAGCTCACCAAAGACATCTACAGCGATCTGACCCCCTGGCAGATCACCAAGATTGCCCGCCACGCCGAGCGCCCCTACGCCATGGATTACGTGAACGAGCTGTTCACGCATTTTGTGGAACTGCATGGTGACCGCCACTTTGCCGACGACCTGAGCATTGTGGGTGGCCTGGCGCGTTTCAACGGCACGCCTTGCATGGTGATCGGCCAGCAAAAAGGCCGTGACACCAAGGAGCGCGGTCTGCGCAATTTCGGCATGAGCAAGCCCGAGGGTTACCGCAAAGCCCTGCGGCTGATGAAAACCGCTGAAAAATTCAAGCTGCCGGTGTTCACCTTTGTCGATACGCCCGGTGCTTACCCTGGCATCGATGCTGAAGAGCGAGGCCAGTCTGAAGCCATCGGGCGCAACATCTTCGAGATGGCGCAGCTCGAAGTGCCGATCATCGTCACCATCATCGGTGAAGGCGGCTCGGGCGGCGCGCTGGCGATTTCGGTCGGTGACCAGGTGCTGATGCTGCAATATTCCATTTACTCTGTGATCAGCCCCGAGGGCTGCGCGTCCATCCTCTGGAAAACCTCCGAAAAAGCCCAGGAAGCCGCTGACGCGCTGGGCATCACCGCACACCGCCTGAAAGCGTTGGGCGTGATCGACAAGATCGTCAACGAGCCCGTGGGTGGAGCACACCGCGACCCGAAACAGATGGCCACCTTCCTCAAGCGCGCCCTGACCGACGCGTACCGCCAACTGGGTGATCTCAAAACGCCTGAACTGCTGCAGCGGCGCTTTGACCGGTTGCAGAGTTATGGCCGCTTTACCGACATCAAGCCGGGCAAATAAGCCCTGATATGACGCTGTCCCTGCCGCAGGCCATGGCGGCGTTCAGCCCCGTTTTGCCCCTGACGGTGGCCTACAGCGGCGGTGCGGATTCCACGGCCTTGCTGCTGGCCTGTGCGCAAAAGTGGCCGGGCCAGGTCAGCGCCGTGCATGTACACCACGGCTTGCAGGCTGCCGCCGATGCGTTTGAGGCGCATTGCAGAAACGTTTGTGCGGCGCTCGGCGTGCCACTCACGGTGCAAAAAATCGATGCCAGACACGCGCCCGGGCAGAGCCCCGAGGACGCAGCCCGTCGCGCGCGCTATATGGCTTTTGAGGCTCTGGCCTTTTCAGATAAAGGGCGGGTAGCTATGAACAGCATAGCGATTGCACATCATGCCGACGACCAGATCGAAACCCTGTTGCTGGCTTTGAGCCGGGGTGCGGGCTTGCCAGGCTTGAGCGCCATGCCTGCAAGCTGGTCGCGCGGTGGCCTCAATTACTACCGACCCTTGCTGCGCGTCAGCGGTGCCGATATCCGGGGCTGGCTGGCAGAGCGGGGTGCGGCGTTTGTCGAAGACCCCAGCAACCTGCATGAGCGCTTCACCCGCAACCGCATCCGGGCGCAAATACTACCGGCGCTGGAGACCTGCTTTCCGCAGTTTCGCGACACCTTTGCCAGAAGCAGCGAGCACGCCGCGCAAGCCCAGGCGCTATTGCTGGAAATGGCTGCGCAGGATCTGGCGCTGGTGGGCGCGCCGCCACGCATCAAGTTGCTGCGAACCCTGAGCCAACCCAGGCTGGCCAATGTGCTTCGCCACTGGTTGTTGACCAGCCACCAGGCGACACCGACCGCCGCGCAACTCGATGAACTGATGCGCCAGATTACGGCCTGTCAAACGCGTGGCCATGCCATCCATCTGAAGGTCGCGCATGGCTTCTGCCAACGTCGGGGCCCGGAGCTGCATTGGTACAATCCCTAACTTTTCAGCCTGCTCAACCCCAACATGTCTTTGATTGTTCATAAATACGGCGGTACGTCGATGGGCTCCACCGAGCGCATCAGCAATGTTGCCAAACGCGTTGCCAAATGGGCGCGCGCCGGTCACCAGATGGTGGTCGTGCCCAGTGCCATGAGCGGCGAAACCAACCGCTTGCTGGCCCTGGCCAAAGAGTTGGCACCTTCCAAGCCAGGCGATGCCTACAGCCGCGAACTCGACATGCTGGCCGCCACCGGCGAGCAGGCTTCTAGCGCGCTGCTGGCGATTGCCTTGCAGGCGCAGGGCCTGGAGTCGGTGAGCTACGCGGGCTGGCAAGTGCCCATCCGCACCAACAGCGCCCACACCAAGGCGCGCATCGAGTCGATTGACGACAAAAAAGTGCGCGCCGATCTGGAAGCGGGCAGGGTGGTCATCGTTACCGGTTTTCAGGGGCTGGACGACTTGGGCAACATCACCACGCTGGGGCGCGGCGGCTCGGACACCTCGGCAGTGGCAGTGGCAGCTGCCATGAAAGCCGATGAATGCCTGATCTATACCGACGTGGACGGCGTTTACACCACCGACCCGCGCGTGGTGCCTGAGGCGCGCCGCCTGACCACGGTCAGCTTCGAGGAAATGCTGGAGATGGCCTCCATGGGCTCCAAGGTGCTGCAGATCCGATCGGTGGAATTTGCTGGCAAATACAAGGTCAAGCTGCGGGTTCTCTCCAGCTTCACGCCTTGGGATATCGATATTGTTGAAGAAGCCGCATCCGGCACGCTGATTACTTTTGAGGAAGATGAAAACATGGAACAAGCCATTGTTTCCGGCATTGCGTTCACCCGTGATGAGACCAAAATTTCTGTGCTGGGCGTGCCTGACAAACCCGGCGTTGCCTACCAGATCCTGGGTGCCGTGGCTGATGCCAACATCGAAGTTGACATGATCATCCAGAACATCAGCAAGGATGGCAAAACTGACTTCAGCTTCACCGTCAACCACGGCGACTACGCCAAGGCCTTGGACCTGCTGAAAAACACCGTCGTGCCCAAGCTGGGTGCGCAAGAGGTGGTGGGTGACACCCGGATCTGCAAGGTGTCCATCGTCGGCATTGGCATGCGCAGCCATGTAGGCGTGGCCAGCACCATGTTCCGCGTGCTCAGCGAAGAAGGTATCAACATCCAGATGATTTCCACCAGCGAGATCAAAACCTCGGTGGTGGTTGATGAAAAGTACATGGAACTGGCCGTGAAAGCTCTGCACAAGGCTTTTGGCCTGGATCAGCCTGTCGCCTGACAAAAACTGCCTGAGTCGTGACATAATCGCGGCTCTGATTTTCAGGAAACGTGACCGAGTGGCCGAAGGTGCTCCCCTGCTAAGGGAGTATGGGGTGTAGAGCCTCATCGAGGGTTCGAATCCCTCCGTTTCCGCCAAATAAGAACCCTAAGTGATTGATTCACTTAGGGTTTTTTCTTTTCTGTGAGTATTTGCCATACTACCTGCCATGCTACCTGTTTGACCGATTGGCTGGCACGGTGTCATGCCACCCGGGAAAGCAAAAAAGCCTGTGCGGTCAAAACAGAGGTTTTTTATTGCCATTCTTCTACCTACAGAATTTTGGTGTATCCAACGTATCCGGTGTAACCTTGCTGATTTCATTGGTGAATTTGATGTTACTTGAGCTACACCATGCCGTTAACGGTGTAGCTCCACCATCCTTGTCAGTCAGTTACGTTGAGTTTGGCGGGGTTGATTGGATAGAGCCTGATTTGCCGCCCGAACACCTTCTTGTTTTTTGAGCGAACATTGCTGCCAGCCTCCGCTGGTGGCAACGCCCCGCATTCCTGTAGCGTATCCAGCCCGCGCTCAAAGTCCATGCCTTTGAGCGCTTCGCGCAGTCCACTGCAAGTGAAACAGTACACACGACCATCAACCTCGCCATCCTCCCACCAACCCGCCCGGTCGCGCAGGGGGAGTTCTTGCAGGCCATTTCGAGCGCTGAATCTCCCATCACCATGCCGCTCAATAAAGCCTGCAACTTTGCGGATGATCTGCCACTGCTCGCTGTTGCCCTTCGCTCTACTTGATTGCCACAATTTGAAGCAATGTGCCGCAGCTTGGATCGCGTCACCCACTGCCCATCCGCTCAACCCGTATTCGCTTGCAACTTCTCCGGCAAGTGCGACCAATGCAAATCGCGCCGCAGCCCTCTTTTCCTGACCTTCGCCACTTTCACAGGAAAACAATGAGGATGCTTTGATCCGATCCAACGCCGAGCAAAAGTCTCTCCTGTCACGGGTGAGCCGTTCCAAGAATGATCTACCTGCATGGCCGTAATGTTTTAACGCCTCGCGTTTAAGATTTTCAGTGAAGTCTGCTCCGTTGCTTGCTCCGTGAAGCGTGTGCCACGCTCCATGTAGGCCCTGTTTTAGTGGGACTTGCAACAGGCGCATCTCTTGCCCGGATTTGACCGCTTGGCCCGCGTTGTTCATCAGCGTCTCAAGACTGATTTCTCCAGAACTGAGAAAAATGCAACGCCATTTCGCCACGCCCAGCGCTGCGCCCGTGCGCCCGGCACGCTGTTTGCCTGTGCCATTGCCCAATGAATAGACAATCGCGCCCACATCATCGGGTTCGCACTCACCGATTTCGTCCAAAACTAAAATACCGTCGTTGTGCAGCGCCGCGATGCCCTCCATTCCATTGGCGGTGCTGTTCCAGGTCCGCTTAAAACCTGCACCGCCCCAAGTTGCGCAAGCAGCGTCCAACGCACCGCTTTTGCCCATGCTTGAATCGCCCACATAATGAAATCCGCCCGATTCTGCGCTGCATTTATGCAGCAACGCGCCAGCAAACGAGGCGGATATTGTCATCATCAAATATGGGTTGCCAATAGCCTTGGCGGAGATAAGCGCTGGTGCTGACACCCTGGCTCTTGATTGCCTCTACGTGCCCTGCCCAATAGTTCCGACCGTTCTTCATGCTTTTCTCTCCATCTGGTTTGTGATGGATTGAGCTTGCCTATTTCAGCTTCCGGCAGCAAGCCTG
>CAIVHU010000131.1 GCA_903905735.1 uncultured beta proteobacterium | reverse complement strand
GGCAAGCTGGTGTTTGTGCAGGGTGATCTGCGCGCCGAGCGAGGCGTGGGTCGTTACATCAAACGTCCCGCCTTTAATGCCAACTTCACGGCGAGCAAGTTGCGGGCGGATGTGCTGGCGGTTGGGGCGGTGAAGCGCTGAGTCGCCTAACCTCCGATTCGCTGAGTCCTGAAACTACCCTGCTTTGGATGCCATGACTGCCGTCGACGCGCTCTCCGAACGCGCAGGCCGCGTGCCTGCCGGAGAGGCAATGACCGGGGGCCTCATACTGTCAAAGGCCCAGAAATCGGCCCCCGGCCATTGCCTCCCCGGCGACAAGTGGCGGTTTTGGCTAACCAATGGTCAAAACCAAAGCCATCGTTTTTGCGTGACACCACAAAATTGGGGTCAGAGCCCAATTCGGAGCCACACCTGTTGGACCAAACAAATATTTCAGCACGAATTGGGATCCGACCCCAATTCCGATACAGCAACACGCAGCTTGGCATGGGCGAAGCAAAGTGCCGCGACTCTCCCCGCCGTTGAGGCTGGGCTGAGCAGCGCAGCGGCGGGCGGATCAGGGCTGGCGTTGTTTGAGCGAAGCGAGTTCAGCCAGAGGGTTATTGGGGTCAGACACCAATTTCGCTGCGACGCTTTGCGTCGCAGCCCGTGGGCGAGCCGACAGGCTCGGCGAATTTGGGCTCTGACCCCAAAAACCCGGTACCGCGCACCGGCCCGGACGTCGGCTCGCCTTTCTTTTGCTCACTTTTGGCAAGCAAAGAAAACCAGCTTTGCTGGTTTCTGTAAAAGTGAGTGGCCGCCGGGCCACCCCGGCATATCCCGCACATTCATCCCCAGGAGAAAACTGACATGGAAACCAAAACCGACCTTTCCACCCTCCGCATCAACGGCCAGCGCCTCTGGGACAGCCTGATGGAACTCGCCCAAATCGGTGCCACAGCAAAGGGAGGCGTTTGCAGATTAACCCTGACCGACCTCGACAAACAGGGCCGTGACCTGGTCACCAAGTGGGCCAGAGAAGCTGGTCTGACCGTCACCATCGACAAAATCGGCAACGGTTTCATGCGCCGCCCGGGCCGCAACAACGCTTTGCCACCCGTCGTCACTGGCAGCCACATCGACACCCAGCCCACCGGCGGCAAGTTTGATGGCAACTATGGTGTGCTGGCCGGGCTGGAAGTCATGCGTACCCTGAATGACCAGAACATTGAGACCGAAGCGCCGGTCGAGGTCAGCTTTTGGACCAACGAGGAAGGCTCGCGTTTTGTGCCGGTGATGATGGGTTCGGGCGTGTTCTCCAAAACCTTCACGCTGGAACACGCCTACGCCGCCCGTGACATCGACGGCAAATCGGTAGGCGACGAACTGGCGCGCATCGGCTACATCGGCGACCAGGAACCGGGTGACCACCCGATTGGCGCGTTTTTTGAAACCCACATCGAGCAGGGCCCGGTGCTCGAAGACCACGATGTGACGATTGGTGTGGTGCAAGGCGTGCTGGGCATCCGCTGGTTTGACTGCACCGTGACCGGCATGGAAGCCCACGCCGGCCCCACGCCGATGGCGCTGCGCAAGGATGCGATGCAAGTCGCCACCCACATCATGCAGGAGGTGGTCGCCACCGCCCTGCGACACGCACCGCACGGGCGCGGCACGGTCGGCATGGTGCAGGTGTTCCCCAACAGCCGCAACGTGATTCCGGGCCGGGTCAAATTCAGCATCGACCTGCGCAATGCCACCGACGCATTGGTGGACACCATGGCCGACGAAGTCAAAGCCTTTGCTGCCAGCCTGGCCACCAAAACGGGGCTGGACGTGAAGATAGACCTGGTGTCGAGCTACCCGGCGCAGACGTTCCATGAGGACTGCAAGGGCGCGGTCGCGCGCGCGGCGGCCAAGCTGGGTTATTCCAACATGCCGGTGGTGTCCGGTGCGGGGCACGACGCGGTGTATATGGCCAAGCTGGCACCCACCGGCATGATCTTTATCCCCTGCCTGAACGGCATCAGTCACAACGAGATTGAATCGGCCACGCCCGAACACATCACCGCTGGCTGCAACGTGCTGCTGCACGCCATGCTGGAGCGCGCTGGCACCTGAGGCAACTTGGGTCCGTGGCAGGCTTGGCATTTGGCTGCCAAAAAGTCAGGGATTTGGTGTTTAATGAGCTACCCATCTCAAGGAGAACACCCATCATGCCGTTGTCCGGTCCGCTGTATGCCGCCCTGTTCAAGCACCTGCCCGATGGCGTGTTTCTGATTGACCCTGAGAGCTCCAGCATCCTGGATTGCAATGACGCTGCGCTGACGCAACTCGGCATGCCGCGCGAGGAGGTGCTAGATCACTCGGTGCTCAGCCTGCAGACCGACGTGGTCGGCATGGACCAATGGGCCAGTATCGCGCAGGCGATTCGCGCCACCGACAACTATGTGTTCATTGGTCAGCACCGCCACAAGTCGGGCACCGAGGTGCCGGTGGAGGTCAACACCCGCCGTTTCATGCACGAAGGGCGCGAATACTTTCTATCTGTTGCCCGCGACATCAGCCAGCGTCTGGCGCTGGAGCGCGACCTGCACAGCCGCGATGCCCAGCTACGCTACGCCCTGACTGAAGCGTCCGACGGTCTGTGGGACTGGAACTTAATCACCAACGAGGTGTTTTTCAGCCCGCAGCTGGCGCGCATGCTGGGTTATGGACCCCACGAGATGAAACCCACGCTGGACACCTGGGCTGCCAATGTCCACCCGGAAGATGCGCCGTGGGTGCGCCGCGTGCTGCAGGAGCACATTGACGGCTTGCGTGGCCGCTACAACGCCGAATACCGCCTGCGCAACCGCAACGGCCACTACCTGTGGGTGCATGACCGCGGGCGTGTCTGCGAGCGCGACAGCAGCGGCAAACCCACCCGCATGGTAGGCATGGTGCACAACGTCACCGACCAGAAAACCATGGAGCTCACGCTGCAGGCCATGGCCTCACACGACCCGCTGACCGGCCTGCTCAATCGCCGTGAATGCGACCAGTTGCTGAGCAGCCAGCTCGATTTGTGCCGCAGGCTGGACGTGCCGCTGGGGCTGTGTTTCTTTGACCTGGACTTTTTCAAGCGCATCAACGACGAACACGGCCACGCCATTGGCGACAAGGTGCTGCAGCGCGTCGCCCGCACCATCGCCAGCGAGATCCGCACCACTGACCGCCTGTTCCGTTGGGGCGGCGAAGAGTTTTTGCTGCTGTGCACCGACACGCAGGAAACAGACCTGCTGAAGCTGGCAGAAAAATTGCGCACCAAAATCGCCGGCATCGGCTGGCACGACATTGCACGCCTGCCCGACATGACCTGCAGCTTTGGCGTGGCGGTGTTTCCGGACCACGCTGACACAGCTGAAAACCTGTTCATTGCCGCCGACTCGGCGCTGTACCGCGCCAAGGCGCAGGGACGCGACCGGGTGGAATGCGCACCCCGCCTGCAGCCGCAACCCTGGCAGAAATTTATGGCAAGTCGGCCTCAGGCCCTTGAATAAAAAGGGCGAGGTGCTCTTTTACTTACAGCAATTGCGGTGTCATTTGCCATGCTTGACCTGTTGATCCAGAACGCCACCCTGCCCGACGGGCGCCAAGGCATGTCAGTCGCCGTGCAAGACGACAAGATCGTTGAGGTGAGCCCTGACCTGCAGGCTCCGGCACAGCACACCCTCGACGCGCAGGGCTACCTGCTGAGCCCGCCGTTTGTCGATGCGCACTTTCACATGGATGCCACATTGAGCTATGGCCTGCCACGCGTCAACCAGAGCGGCACGCTGTTGGAGGGCATTGCGCTGTGGGGTGAACTCAAGCCGCTGTTGACAGCCGATGCACTGATCGAGCGCGCGCTGGCCTATTGCGACTGGGCGGTGGCCAAAGGCCTGCTGGCAATTCGCACCCATGTCGATGTGTGTGACGAGCGTCTGCTGGCCGTTGATGCGCTGCTGGAAGTGAAGCGCCAGGTGGCCCCGTACATTGACCTGCAACTGGTGGCCTTCCCGCAAGACGGCGTGTTACGTGCCCCCGGCGCGCTGGCCAACCTGAAGCGCGCGCTGGACCAAGGCGTGGACGTGGTCGGCGGCATCCCGCACTTTGAGCGCACCATGGCGGACGGCGCAGCCAGCGTCAAGCTGCTATGCGAGCTCGCCGCCGAACGCGGTCTGCAGGTGGATATGCACTGCGACGAGTCGGATGACCCGCTGTCCCGCCACGTTGAAACCCTGGCCTTTGAGGCCCAGCGCCTGGGCCTGCAGGGGCGTGTCACCGGCTCCCACCTGACCTCCATGCACAGCATGGACAACTATTACGCGTCAAAACTCATCGCGTTGATGGCAGAAAGCCAGTTGCACGCGGTAGCCAACCCGCTGATCAACATCACCCTGCAAGGCAGGCACGACACCTACCCCAAGCGCCGTGGCATGACGCGTGTGCCCGAGCTGCTGGCTGCAGGCATCAACGTGGCGTTTGGCCACGACTGCGTGATGGACCCGTGGTACAGCCTGGGAAGCGGCGATATGCTGGAGGTGGCCCACATGGGCCTGCACGTGGCGCAGATGACCAGCCAGAGCGCCATGCGCCAGTGTTTTGACGCGGTGACAGTGAACGCCGCACGCGTCATGGGGCTGGAAAACTACGGCCTGCAAGTGGGTTGCCACGCCGACTTTGTGTTGTTGCAGGCTCGCGACCCGATTGAGGCCCTGCGCCTTCGCGCTACGCGCCTGAAGGTCTTCAAACGCGGTCGGCTGCTGGCCGAGTCACCCGCCAGTGCCAGCCAGTTGCACCTGGCCGGGCGGCCAGGGCAAACAGACTGGACTTCCAACAACGCTCCTCTTATTTCGCCGTCACGGTGATCGGGACGGTGGTTGTGGCGCTCAGGCCGGCGTTGTCCACCACCGACACCTTCAGGTTGTAGCTGCCCACCACCGGGCTGGCCCAGACGTAGTTGATGGTCAGACCGTTGGCAGAGAAGCCCATGCCCAGCGGTGCGCCGGAAATCGAAATCGACAGCGATGTGGCACCCGGGTCAGCAATAGTGATCGATCCACTCAAGGCCTTGCCAGCCACACCAGTCGTGGCCGCTGCGGTGATCACCGGACCCGCGTTGGCGATCTTCACGGTCATCACCGCTTGACCGCTCAGCCCGGTTTTGCTGTCTTTGGCCACCACCGTCACGCTGTACGTGCCCAGCACGGGCTTGGCCCAGGTCACCACACCGGTGCTGGCAATGCTCATGCCGCTGGGCGCGCCCGTCAGCGTGTAGGTTACCGGGTTGGGTGCAGACACTGACACGGTGAATGACAACGCGACACCCGGCTTGCCGCTCACGGTGGCCGTAGCGACAGTCGGTGGTACCTGGGCAGCGATCACCACGGTATAAATACCCTTGCCACTCAGGCCGGTCTTGCTGTCTGTGGCGGTCACCGTCACGGTGTAGGTACCCGTAACAGGCGAGACCCAGGTCACCACACCGGTGGTGCTGATGGTCATGCCCGATGGCGCACTGTTCAGGGTGTAGCTGACTGCATTGGCCGATGTCGCGGTGGCGGTAAACGACAGTGCAGTACCCACCTTGCCACTGATCGTGGCCGAGCCCACCACCGGGGGTGTTGCTGCGGCAATGGTCACGGTGTACACGCCCTGGCCGCTCAGCCCGGTCTTGCTGTCCTTGGCGGACACCGTCACGCTGTAGGTGCCAGCGACCGGAGTGGCCCAGCTCACAATGCCCGCTGCGCTGATGCTCATGCCCGAGGGTGCGCCCGTCAGCGCATAAGTCACTGCGTTGGGTGCGGTGACGGAGGCCGTGAAGGTCAAGGCGGTTCCCACCTTGCCGCTGATGCTCGCAGATGACACCACCGGTGCACTGGCGGTGTTCACCACGCCCGAGAGCGCGCTCACCAGACTGTTCACATTAGGGGTCCCCAGGCCCGAGGGAATGTCGTAACCGATGCTCGATACACATATGGCACAGGTGCCGTTGAGCCCTTTGGTGATGTCGGCAAACGCGCTGGCGTAGGTGCCTGGTACGGCAGCGATCTGACCATACAGCACCGCATGGGGCGATCCCAGTGCGCTCTTGGCGGAAAGGGCACGCGCCGCGTTGGCGACGGCGATCAAACCAGCCCATTGCGGCGTGGCCAGACTGGTGCCACCCGCGCTGATCCAGCTCACAGCCGTACTACCAGGCGCCATGACAGCCACATACTGACCCGTTGACGGGTCGGCGTTGAAGGCCACGTCAGCCACCGCGCGACCGCTGTAACTTCCCATGCCAGGAACAGCATTTGATTGGTAAGTCGGCTTGAGTGTGTACAGGCTGGTGCCGCCGCCCGTGCCGGACCAGACGGTTTCCGAACGGGTACCGCTGCCGGTGTAGGTCAGGCTGGTGCCGCCCACAGCCACCACTTTGGTGGAGACAGCAGGCCATGACACCGAAGCGCCCGAGTCACCGGTGGCTGCCAGATAAGTCATGTTGCTGGCGCTGAAAGCCGAGTCTACCGAAGTTGTCCAGCTTCCTTCCAGCGCGCCAAAACTCATGGAGACCGCGCCCGGGCCCATGGAATTGGCCAGCTTGATGCCGCCCAAAAGGCTGTTGATGGAGGCATCTGCTGCCTCGATCAGGACAATGCGCGCCAGCGGTGCAGTGGCGTGGGCCCATTGCACGTCGAGCGAAATTTCAGTGGCCCAGCCCGAGTTGTAGACGGGTGCCACGCTGGTCATGCCGCCCGCAGCGGTGTTATAGACAATCGACATCTGGCAGCCGCTCACCGGGGCCGCCGCCAGGGGAAGGGCGGCGGTGGCAGCAATCGCTTGGGTAGTGCAGGTGGGCAGGCCAAACTTCTGGTTGAAAGCCGACAGCTCTGCAGCCACGTTCGGGTTGTGGTTAGCATCCACGATGTAGATCGTCTGACCCGCACCAAGTTGGGCCGCCTGTGCAGCGCTCAGCGTCGTGCCCGTGGCTGGCAGGGCAGACAAACCGTAAGCAGCTCGGATTTGTGCGGGCGAATAGGTCGAAATAGCGCTGCTGGTCGCCATCGGCGTGATCGCGCCGTCCAGCGCGGTGAGTTCGGCTGCGCCAGCCTCAGTAGGGCGCTCAAGCCAGCGCCCAAGGCCGCGATGCCGCTCACTCTGGGCCTCTTCGAGCCTTTGCGGAGTCAACTGGCGCGTGGAGATGTCTGCGACATCGGCAGACAAGGTGTGCCTGTGGGGATGGCGGTGCGCCGACCTGTGCTCGCCCGTGCTGTCGGCATCGTCTGGCGTGTCCAGCAGCATCGGGGCCATGTGAAAGGCAGGTTGCACCGTTTGCGCGGCGACATCGCTGGGCAAAGCTGCCACGTCAATCTGCAAGGTCGTGGTGCCAGTCGCCAGGGGCGCGGCAACGGTTTGTAGCGCTACATTGCCGCTGTCGCTGGTGCCACCGCCGCAGGCGCTCACCAGCACAGCAGCGCACACCACAGTCAACAGACTGATGGCACGGGGAAGTTTTGATTCGGGTACGGTGTTGTGCATGATCTCATCGCTCCAGGTTGGGCGAGGGTCACGCTGGACAACGCTGATGTCTGGTAAAGACCTCCAGCCCTTGAATGGCCGGCATCAACATTGGCAACCCCGCTACCGTGGCGCACATGCGCTTTAGGCCGGAGGTTTTGCGTCCCTGTCTTTCAACAGGTTTGCCCTCTGAGCTTTCCTGCATGGGGCAGAAAAGCGTGATCGGGATTCTAAGTGTGGCTTGGCGAAATGTAAATAAATGTGTCGGCTTTTGTGTCGAAATACCATCAGCCCGTTTTTCTTCAATGCTTGAATTGATCGCCAGCCCCTATCTGAAAAGCCTTTCAAGCTATCATTTTTATATCTGCCAAGGACGTTTCGCATCAATGGTTCCATCACATCACGGTACTTCTTAACTGCGGCCTTTTCATTCTTGCGTAGTGGCTTGCGGCCAGTCGGCGGGATGCAGAGTCAGCTTGCGTCATCGCCCATGCACGCTTGCCCCCGAGGGCATAATTCAAGCGCGTTGGAGACCAAACCCAAAAATCGAGATGACACAAGCCAAACCCACGATCCTGGCCATTGACGACACGCCGGTCAACTTGCTGACCCTGGGTGCGGCCCTGAAAGACGCGTTTGACCTGCAAATGGCCACCTCGGGCGAAATGGGCCTGGAACTGGCCCGACAAAACCCGCCCGACCTGATCCTGCTCGACATCATGATGCCAGGTATCGACGGTTTTGAGACCTTCAGCCTGCTCAAGGCCGATGCCCGGCTGGCCGACATTCCGGTCATTTTTGTCACGGCCCTGCATGAGCAGGCGTTCGAGATCAAGGGTCTGGCGCTCGGTGCCTGGGACTACATCACCAAGCCGATCCAGGTCGAAACCGCGCGCCAGCGCATCCGCAACCTGCTGGAGCGCGAGCGCTTGCGCAAGCAGGTGGCCAGCCAGCGTGACCAGTTGACGCTGGACCTGGCTGAGCGCCGCGCCAGCCACGACAAGCTCAAGCTCGCCGCGAGCGTCTTCACCACCGCGCGTGAGGGCATCACCATCACCGACATCCAGGGCAACATCGTTGATGTCAACGACGCTTTTTCCCGCATCACCGGCTATAGCCGCCAGGAGGTGCTGGGCCAGAACCCGCGGCTACTGAACTCAGGCCAACAAACGGCCTCGTTTTACGAAACCATGTGGCGCGAGATCCTCGGCAAGGGGCACTGGTATGGCGAAATCTGGAACCGCCGCAAAGACGGCCAGATTTACGCCCAGATGCTCACCATCACCACCGTGCGCGATGACGACGGCAATCCCACCAACTTTGTGGCAGTGTTTTCCGACATCACCGCGCTCAAGGAGCACGAGTCAGAGCTGGACCATATGGCCCATTACGATGTGCTCACCGGCCTGCCCAATCGCGTGCTGCTGGCCGACCGTCTCGGCCAGGGCATGGTGCAGGCGCAGCGCCGCCAGCAACTGCTGGCGGTGGCGTTTCTGGACCTGGACGGCTTCAAGTCCATCAACGACACCTATGGCCACGAAACCGGCGACCAGCTGCTGATGGCTGTGACCCGCAACATGAAAGCCATGCTGCGTGAAGGCGACACGCTGGCACGCCTGGGCGGTGACGAATTTGTCGCCGTGCTGGTTGATCTCGACAGTGCCACCAGCAGCGTTACCCTGTTCAACCGTTTGCTCGAAGCTGCCGCCAAAGACGCGTCCATCGGCGGGCTGGCGTTGCGCGTGTCAGCCAGCATGGGGGTCACTTTTTACCCGCAGGACGAAGACATCGACGCGGACCAACTGCTGCGTCAAGCCGACCACGCCATGTACCAGGCCAAGCAGGCAGGGAAAAACCGCCATCAGGTGTTTGACACCCAGCATGACATCGGTTTGCGCAGCCATCACGGGAATCTGGAGCGCATCCGCCAGGCCATGCTGGCCAACGAGCTGGTGCTGTACTACCAGCCCAAGGTCAACATGCGCAGCGGCAAGGTGATCGGGGCCGAGGCACTGATCCGCTGGCAGCACCCAGAAAAGGGATTGCTGCCCCCTGCCAGTTTTCTGCCGCTCATTGAAGACAGCCCGCTGGCCATCGAGGTCGGTGAATGGGTGATCGAGACCGCGCTGCGGCAAATCGGCCAGTGGCGCAGCAGCGGCTTGGTGCTGCCAGTGAGCGTGAACGTGGGTGCACGCCAGTTGCAGCAGCTCAACTTTGTGGCACGGCTGGGGGAAACGCTGTCGCGCCACCCCGATGTTGGCCCCGGTGAACTGTCGATGGAAGTGCTGGAAACCAGCGCGCTGGAAGACCTGGCCGGGGTCTCCACGGTGATTGCCCAATGCAAGCACCTGGGCGTGGCGTTTGCGCTGGATGATTTTGGCACCGGTTATTCGTCGCTGACCTACCTGAAACGCCTGCCGGTGTCGCTGCTGAAAATGGACCAGAGCTTCGTGCGCGACATGCTGGTAGATGCCGAAGACCTGGCCATTCTGGAAGGGGTGATCGGGCTGGCGCGGGCGTTTCGCCGCGATGTCATTGCCGAGGGGGTTGAAACCGTCGCCCACGGCACCCGTCTGCTCGAACTGGGGTGCGATCTGGCGCAGGGCTACGGCATTGCCCGGCCCATGCCGGCGGCCGATGTGAGCGCCTGGGTGGCGCAATGGCAGCCGGATGCCGCCTGGGCGCGCTGAGCCTGGACACCACAAAGCGGCTGTCATGACGACTCACCCCCCGCATTCTCAGAAACCTGACGCGCCGCGCGCCAAACAGGTGCTGCTGATCGAGCCTGACCCTGGCGATGCGCGCCTGATCGAACTGCGGCTGTCTGAGGGCCACACCGACCGGTTTGAGGTGTACCGCGTCGAGTCAATGGCGCAAGTACAGGCTATGGCCAAGGCCAACAGCTTTCGAGCCGATGTGGTACTGCTGGACCTGAACCTGCCGGACTCGGTGGGCGTGGCCAGTGTGCAGCGCTGCCGTGAGCTGGTGGATGCGCCCATCGTGGTGCTTACCGGCCTGGACGATGAGGCCGCCAACCGTGCTGTGATCGAATCCGGGGCAGAGGATTACCTGACCAAGGGTGGCACGGGTGCCGCGCTGCGCCGGGCGATGCGTTATGCCATGCTGCGCTATGAGCGCGACCACGATGCCCGGCTGGCCACCGCCGTGTTCAGCCACGCCCACGAAGGCATCATGATCACCAGCCCCAGCGGCCTGATCATCGATGTGAACCCCGCATTGAGCCGCATCACCGGTTACAGCGCAGTCGAGCTCATTGGCCAGCACCCGCGCATGCTGCTGTCCGAGGCGCACACGCCGGAACACTACAGCAGCTTGTGGAAAGACATGCTGACCCAGGGTGCCTGGCAGGGTGAGCGCACCAACCGCCACAAAAATGGGCATGACTACACCTGCTGGGAGTCCGTCACCCCGTGCCGCAATGCGCAGGGGCGCATCGTTCAGTTCATCGGCGTGATGACCGACATCTCCGCGCGCAAGCGGGCCGTGGCCGAGGTGCTGCACAGCACGCAGTTGCTGCGCGCGGCCATTGATGCCATTGATGAAGCCTTTGTGCTGTATGGCCGGGATGACCGGATGGTGTTCTGCAATGACAAATACCGCCAGATGTACGCGACGTCCGCCGACCTGATCGTGCCCGGTGCCAGCTTTGAGGACATCATCCGCGAAGGTGCACGGCGCGGCCAGTACGCTGCGGCGCTGGGACGCGAAGAGGCCTGGGTCAGCGAACGCATGACGCAGCACCGCAGTGCGAACACCGTCTTGACCCAGCATCTGGACGACGGGCGTGTGCTGCGCATCATCGAGCGCAAGCTGCCCGACGGTGGCACAGTGGGCTTTCGCATCGACATCACCGACCTGGTACGCGCCACCGAAGACGCTCAGGCCGCCAACCTGGCCAAGAGCCGCTTTCTGGCGGTCATGAGCCATGAGATTCGCACCCCCATGAACGGCATTCTGGGCATGGCGCAACTGCTGCTGACCCCCGGGCTCAGCGAGCACGACCGGCTGGACTACGCCCAGACCGTGCTGAGTTCAGGTCAGTCGCTGCTGAGCCTGCTCAACGACATTCTGGATTTGTCCAAGATTGAAGCAGGCAAGTTCCAGCTCGATCTGGCCGAGGTCAATCCCGCCGCTTTGCTGCAGGACACCCAGGCGCTGTTTGCCGGTGCGGCCAGAAACAAGGGCATCTCGCTGACGATGGCCTGGCACGGGCCGCAGAGGCAGCGCTACAGAAGTGACGAGCACCGCTTGCGCCAGATGCTCACCAACCTGGTGGGCAACGCCATCAAGTTCACCGCTGAAGGACAGATTCACATCGAAGCTAGCGAGGTAGAGCTGGACGGCCAGACCGCCGTGCTGGAATTCGCCGTGCGAGACAGCGGCGTGGGTATCGCACCCGACAAGCTGGCCTCGCTGTTCAAGCCGTTTTCGCAGGCCGACAGTTCCACCACGCGCCAGTTTGGCGGCAGCGGGCTGGGGCTGTCCATCGTCAGCAGCCTGGCGCGACTGCTCGGTGGCGACGTAGGTGTCATGAGCGAGTTGGGCCAGGGCTCGCGCTTCTGGTTCCGGGTGCGCGCTGAGGTCTTGCCAGACGCCACCCGGACGCTGCCCGCCGGGGATGCCGAGACGATCACATATACAACTTTGATAGCTGCCAGCGCAGTCAATAAAAGGGCTGGAGCCACTTTTGAGGGTCGGATTCTGGTGGTGGAAGACAACGCCGTGAACTGCCTGGTGATTGAGGGATTGCTGGCGCGGCTTGGCCTGCAGGTGCACCAGGCGCACGATGGTCAGCAGGCGCTGGACCTGCTGCTCACCGGCGCCTGTACCCCTGACCTGATCCTGATGGACCTACAAATGCCGGTAATGGACGGCTACGCCGCGACCGTGGCGCTACGCCAGTGGGAGGCAGACACCGGCAAACCCCGGGTGCCGATCATCGCCCTGACCGCCGATGCGTTCGAGGAAGACCGTCAGCGGTGTCTGGCCGTGGGCATGGACGACTTTTTGACCAAGCCGATTGCCCTGGCGGCGCTGGCGGCGGCGCTGCAAACGTGGTTGCCGGACACGCCCCAGTCAGCCGCCACAGCCACCCACACCTCGCCAGCACAGGCGCTGGACTGGCCGCGCTTTGAAGCCGCGCTTGCCGAACTGATGCCGCTGCTGCTATTGAACAAATTCGATGCCATTGCCCGCTTTGAGGCGCTACAGGCCATGACAACCAACACCGCGATCAGCGCCGAGCTGGCCGGGGTGGCGGACATGGTGAAGAATTTCCGCTTCAAGCAGGCCGCCGCTGCCTTGCAGCGGCTGGCCTCACAACATCACATGTAGGACGGGTAGTGCGGGTCGTATACATGGGCCCGCACCAGTTCCATCAGGTTCTCGGGGCGTGAGCGAGTGGCCAGACCCCGCTCAAAGATCACCTCGGCCACGGCCACGGCAATGTGCACCGACACCTCGCGCACGCTGCTCAGCGGCGGCAGCAGGCTGCCCTGCTGCAGGTCGGCCGGGGTCACATAAGCCGCCAGGGTTTTCGCGGCGGCCAGGAACATCTCGTCGGTGATGCGCGTGGCACCACAGGCAATGGCCCCCAGCCCCAGGCCGGGGAAGATGTACGAGTTGTTGCCCTGGCGCGGCACCATCGTTTTGCCGCAGCACTGCACTGGCGGGAACGGGCTGCCGCAGGCAAACAGGGCGTGGCCTTTGGTATCGTGGTAAGCCTCTTCGGCAGTGCATTCGGCCTTGGAGGTGGGGTTGGACAGGGCAAAAATGATCGGCTGCGGGTTGATCGCCGCCATCGCCTCCAGCACCTCGGTGGTGAACGCTCCGCCCACCGCCGCCACGCCGATCAGCGCGGTGGGTTGCAGCGTAGTCACGGCCGTCAGGAAGTCGCCGACCTCGGCGTGCGGGTGCGCGTAGGGCAGCTTTTGCGCCGCCAGGCCGGCGCGTGACTGCACCACCAGGCCTTTGGAATCGACCAGCCAGCAACGCAGGCGCGCCTGCTCGGGCTCAACGCCTTCGGCCACCATGGCCGCCACCAGTAGGTCGGCAATGCCGGTGGCTGCTTCGCCTGCTCCAAGGAACAGGAACTTTTCATCCACCAGCCGGGTGCCCTTGAGGCGCAGCGCCGACAGCATGGCCGACAGCGCCACGGCGGCGGTGCCCTGGATGTCGTCGTTGAAGGTGCAAATCTTGTCGCGGTAGCGCTCCAGCAGCCGGAAGGCATTGTGGTTGGCAAAGTCTTCAAACTGGATGATGACGTTGGGGAAGACCTCGCGCGCGGCAGTGATGAACTCGTCCACCAGTTCGTCATAAGTGGCACCGGTGACACGATGGCGGCGCAAGCCGACGTAATACGGATCTGCCAGCAAGGTTTCGTTGTTGGTGCCCATGTCCAGCGTGATGGGCAGGCAGATGGCCGGGTCGATACCGGCGCAGGCGGTGTACAGCGAGAGCTTGCCCACCGGGATGCCCATGCCGTTGGCTCCCTGGTCGCCCAGGCCCAGAATGCGTTCGCCGTCGGTGACAACGATGATGCCGGCCTTGTGCGGCCAATTTTTCAGAATGTCGGCAATGCGGCCACGGTCGTTGATGCTGATGAACATGCCCCGATGGCGCTGGAAGATGTGCCCGAAACGCTGGCACGCCAGACCCACCGTGGGCGTGTAGATCAGCGGCATGATCTCGTCGAGGTTGTCACACACGACGCGGAAAAACAGCGCCTCGTTGCGGTCATGCAGCGAGCTCAGCGCCATGAATTTATCCAGCGGGTCAGCCAGGCGGCGCATGTTTTCCAGAAAGCGGGCCACTTGTTCGTCCTGCGTTTGCACGTGCGGCGGCAGCAGACCGCGCAGACCCAGCGCGTCGCGCTCGACCTCGGTGAAGGCCGTGCCTTTGTTGAGCAGGGGGTTTTGCAGCAGGGCAATGCCATGCGGAATGCTGTTGGGGTTGATTTTTTGGGTCATGGGAGTCTTCCTCGGGCAGTGATTCAGTGATGTGAAACTTCACGCAAGCATCATGGTACTCCTGCTTGACCCTTGTCAAGCGGACAGATCAACAGAAGCTTATATGCTATATAAATAGTAGCTTCATGTCCTTTATTAATAAGGGCTAAAGACCTATTTTTCATATAACTTCTGCCCCGTCCCGGGTACATAAAACAGGCTCGTATTGCGCCCGTTGGCCTTGGCCTGGTACATGGCGGCATCGGCCCGCTTGAGAATTTCGTCCTGACTGAGTTGGTGGTTGAAGAAGATGACCGCACCAATGCTCGCCGAGCAAAGGTGCTCGACCACCCGCTCGGTCTGGCCCAGACGCTGCACCAGGCGATACGGCTGGGCCAGGGCGAGGCGGATTTTTTCTGCCACGGCGGCAGCCAGCGCTGTGGATGCGGCCTCGTCAGGCTCCAGTTCGCTGAGTACCACCACAAACTCGTCACCGCCAAAACGCGCCACCGTGTCCATGGAGCGCACGCAGGCCGTGAGCCGCCGAGCCACCTCCAGCAGCAACAGGTCGCCCAGATCGTGGCCCTGGGCATCGTTGAGCGGCTTAAAGTTGTCCAGGTCCAGAAACAGCAACGCGCCAAAACAACCGCTGCGCTGGCCAGCAGCCATGGCCATGCCCAGCCGGTCGGTGAGCAGGCGCCGGTTGGGCAGGTTGGTCAGCGGGTCATAAAAAGCCATGTGGTGCACCTGATCTTCGAGTTCCTTGCGCTCGGTGATGTCCTTGGCAATGCCTTCGAGCCCGATCAACTGGCCTTCAGCGTCATACAGGGGCAGTACGTTGGAGCTGTGCCAACGCCAGGTGCCATCCCGATGCCGGACGCGGTAGGCGAGGTCTGACTTGGATTGGCCAGCGGCAAACACTTGCTGCATGGCCATTTGGACCATGGCCTGATCGTCAGGATGAACCAGCGCCAGCATCGGGATGTCATTACACTCCCGCACCGGATAACCCAGAAGGCTCGTCACGCCGGGTGAGACAAAAGTGAGCATGCCTTGCGTGTTCAGGGTGTAGATGATGTCGTGGCTGTTGTCCACCAGCGTCCGGTACTTGGCCTCGCTTTGCGCCAAAGCCTGGCGCGCACGTTGGCGTTCGGTGACATCGTGAACGATGGAAAACAGCAGCAAGCGCCCGTTGAACTCGTTCGGCGTTGAATACACCTCCACGTCGCGCAGTTCACCCGAGGCCAGGCGGTGCTTGAACACAAAATAGCTGCGCTTTTGCTGCGCGGCAAGTTGCAGCGCCTCGGCAATGCGTTCGCTGGGCAGGGTATTGATGTCGCTGATCAGCATGCTGCCAAGTTGTGCCCGGCTGTAGCCGTAGTAGTCGGCTGCGGCCTGGTTGGCATCTTCAAGGCCCCCCGACTGCGGATCAATCAGCAGCATCACCGATGAATTGCTCTCAAACAGGTGGCGAAAACGCGCCTCGCTGTCGGCCAGTTCGGCGGTGCGCTCGGCCACGCGCTGCTCAAGCGTGTCGTTGAGCCTTTCCACCGTCTGAAACTGCTGCGCCAGCGAGGCCGTCATGGCCTTGAAGTTGTCAATCAACTGACTGATCTGGGTGATGTTGCTGTGCGGCCACGCCACCGGCTGGTGGTGCGCCACGTTGTCTGCCAGCGCGTGCGTGGCGGCACCCAGGCGCTCCAGCGAGGTGATGGCGCGCCGACTCAGCAGCCCGGCCACCACCAGGGTGCCCAGCAAAATCACCAACAGCAGGCCCAGCTTGTTGGCGTAGGTGTCGTAGAGCCGTTGTTGATGCGGTGCCACCGGTTGCTCCAGCAACAATTGCCAGCCGCTTGCGCCACCAATCGGGCTGCTCGCCACGTAGGTGGAGCGCCGCCACTGCTCCGAGACGGTGGTGTTGGCGGGCATGGTCGGCAGCCACTGGCTGACGTGCGCATCCACAGCCACCAGCCGACCCTTGTCGCGCACAAACGGCTGCATGATCTGCTGCTCGGGCCGGTTGCTCAGGATCACCTTACCGTCACGGTCGAGCAGGGTGTAGCGCAGCGTCTCGCGGTCGGCGCGGGTGGCCAGGATGGT
Organism: uncultured beta proteobacterium; assembly: GCA_903905735.1. GTDB lineage: Bacteria > Pseudomonadota > Gammaproteobacteria > Burkholderiales > Burkholderiaceae_C > Rhodoferax. The sequence continues at coordinate 34,975 of CAIVHU010000131.1, read as the reverse complement.
GCGCAGCTCGTCGAGTTGCAGCACCGCGTTGACGTAGCCGATGTAGTGGCCCTGTGCCAGCACCGGCGCCAGCAACATGGCAATGGGCTCGGGCTTGTCGATACGCCCGGGTACCACCTCGGCCAGCAGTGGCTGGAGCGTCTGGCGCAGGGTCTGGATGTAGGCCCGGTCAGGCTGCACCTTGCCAATGTTGGCCTGGCCTGACTCGTCGAGTGCGGGCGCGTAGGCGGCAATCAGCGACTGCTCGCCAGGCCGCGACAACTTCAGGCCCAGACGCAGGAAATGGCCATCGGTGGCACGCGCCTGCAGCAGGCGTGGCTGCATTTGCTGTGCTGAATCGGTGGCCGCCAGTTCACTCAGAGCCACCACCGTACGCGTGCGGTCTTGCACCCATCGCTCTAGGTGGCCGCTCAGGCTGATGCTGTCGTTGAGCAATGCCGTGCGCAGCCCTGCGTCCACCTCGGCAAAGTCAGCGCGGCTACCCAGCGCCAACAAGGTCAGCGCCGGAAACAGCAAAAATGCCGTCAGCAGATTGCCCAGCAGTTCATGCAGCGACACACGCGCAGGGCGAAAGCGCTGTGCGATGGCGGCAAACAGCAGGCGCGCCAGCAAGGCATTTGCCACGCCGTTGACCGCCTGTTTGGTCATGGTGATGAAGGCGTTGCTGGTGGGCACGCCCATCACCAGATGGTAAAAAAGATACACCAGCGGCATGCCCAGCAGCAGCCAGTACAGCGCGTCGGCGGTGAGCATGCCCATGTTGCGCCGCGTCATGAGCAGCCCTACCACCAGCACCTCGGCGGTCATGATGACGATGGCGTAGGGGTGGTTCCACAGCACATAGGTATAACTGGCGATCAGCGCCGCAGCCAGCGTGCCGCGCCACACGCCGCACAACTGCAGCGCCAGCATGGCAAAAATGCTGCCGAACAGAAAGTCGATGCTCAGGAAGATCGGATACTTGAAGTAGTTGCCGGCCAGCCCGGCCCCCACCAGGCCCAACATCAGAGGCAGGTTGTAGCGCTGGGTGGCAGCGCTGACGGCGGGGCTTGGAGTCACAAGGTGCTCGGTAACTACAAATTAGATAGCTGAATGCGCTTGTCAATAAAGGGCTGGAGGCCTAAAACTCTATCTATTATGGTGCTGCCATGCGGCATCTGGCAACCAGCCAGCCGCCCACGCGGGGAAATCGGCCGCAGGCATGGGCCGGGCAATGCCATAACCTTGCGCCAGCTCGCAGCCCAGTTGTAGCAGCGCGGTGCCGTGGGCGATGGTTTCCACGCCTTCGGCAATCACCTCGCGGTGAAACGCCTGCGCCAGCCCGATCACACCCTTCAGAATAGCCAGATCGTCCACGTCGTCGAGCATGTCGCGCACAAAACTCTGGTCGATTTTCAGCAGCGCCACTGGCAGGCGTTTGAGGTAGGTCAGCGACGAATAGCCGGTGCCAAAGTCGTCCAGCGCAAAGGCCACACCCAGCTCCTGGCAAGCGGCCATCACCTGCGAAACACCGGCAATGTCTTCGAGCGCACTGGTTTCCAGCACTTCCAGCGCCAGGCAGTGGGGCTCGACATCCGGGTGCGCCGCCAGCAGGGTCTTCAGGCGCGCCACAAAGTCGGGTTGCTGCAACTGGCGCGCGCCCACGTTGACGCTGATGGGCAGGTCCAGCCCCTGGGCGTGCCAGGTGGCCATCTGGCGCAGCGCGGTGTCGATGACCCATTCACCCACTTCCACGGCCAGCGGGTGGTTTTCGATCACCGGCAAAAACTGCGCCGGTGCCAGCAGGCCGCGCTCGGGATGCTGCCAGCGGATCAACGCCTCGGCCCCGATCACCTTGCCGCTGCGCATGTTGACCTTGGGCTGGTAATACAGCACCAGCTCGCGATTTTGCAGCGCCTGGCGGATGTGTTCCAGGCTCTCAAAATGGCCGCGCGCGCTGCGGTCCAGCTCGGCATCAAACACGTGAAAGCGGTTTTTGCCCGACAGCTTGGCCTGGTACATGGCCTGATCGGCCTGGCGCTGCAGCTGGTCGGCGTCGATGGCCTCCATCTGCGGGAAAAACGTCACGCCCAGGCTGGCCGATACCTGCAGGCTGTCTCCGCCCAGCAGCAGCGGCTCGGCCGCCGCAGCCAGCAGCCGGACCAGCAGCGGCTGGCAGGCAGCGGTGTCGGGCAGATCCACCAGCACCGCCACAAATTCATCGCCGCCCATGCGCGCCAGCGTGTCGCCATCGCGCAGCGTGTCTTTCATGCGACTGGCCACGCCCATCAGCACGCGGTCGCCCACATCATGGCCATGCGTGTCGTTGATGGCCTTGAAGCCATCGAGGTCCAGGTAGGCCACGGCCAAAAACTGGCCCCTGCGCTGCACCTGCAGCATGGCCTGGCTGAGCCGGTCGGCCAGCAAAACACGGTTCGGCAGGCTGGTGAGCGCATCGAAGTGGGCGATGTGCTCCAACTGGCGCTCATGCTCCTTGAGTGCAGTGACGTCGGAAAACAAGGCCACGTAATGCTGCGCCACGCCCTTGGCATCGCGCACCACACTGATGGTTTGGGCGGTGGCATAGATGTCGCCAGACTTGCGGCGGTTCCAGAATTCGCCGTACCAGTGGTCTTTTTCAAGGATGCTGCGCCACATGTCGGTGTAGCTGTCATCGCTCTGCATGCCAGATTTGAGGATGCGCGGGTTTTGCCCCACGGCCTCGGCACGGGTGTAACCGGTGATGCGGGTGAACGAGTCGTTCACGTCGACCAGCGTGCCTTGTACATCGGTGATCATGATGCCTTCACGCGCATGGGTGAACACGCTGGCGGCCAGGCGCAGGTTGTCTTCAGCGTGCTTGCGCTCGGTGATGTCATAGACCGCAGAGATGAAGTACTGTGGCGCACCATCGGCTGCGCGCACCAGGTGCACCGCCAGAAACACCCAGACGATGCTGCCATCCTGGCGGACATAGCGCTTTTCCAGGCTGTAATCGTCACCGTGGCCCGCCAGCAAGCGGCGCACCTGTTGCATATCGGGCTCCAGGTCGTCGGGCGGGGTGACTTTCTGGAAATTGAAACGGTCGTCAAGAATGGCTTCGCGCGGGTAACCCAGGAGTTTGCAAAAGCTCTGGTTAATCTGCAGGAAATGCCCATCAGGTGACACCTGCGCAATGCCCACCGCTGCATTCTCAAACACCGCGCGAAACAGGGCCGCGCTATCAGCAATCGTTTGACTTTTGGCGCGCAAGTCATCGTGGTAGCTGGCAAACAGCTTACGCGACCAGGCTGCAAAGGCGTAGGAAGGCGCCACACCCAGCAGCAGCGCCAGCGCAAGTGGCACCAGCCATTCGCCCACGCGCTGGCCCACGCTGAGCTGGCGCGACAGCTCCCGCTGCAAGCTGGCTTGCATTTCATCATCGGTCATGCTGGCGATCAGCGTCCAGCCCCAGGGTTCAACGCGTTTGACCAGCGCGGTTTTGGCCACCCACTGGCCACTGGCATCTGGCCAGGTGTAGTGCACGAGGCCTCCGCCCCGACGCGCCTGGGCCATGAACAGCGCCAGCACGGCCTTTTGTGCCGCAGGCATCTCCTCCAGCGGCTTGCCCTCCATGCTGCTGAGTCGGCGTGAGAGCAACGGGCTGCCGGACGCATCCAGCACGCTGATGTAGCCACTTTGGCCAAAGCTGACGCTGCGCAATCGCGCAATCACCTCTTGCTGCTGCTGTTGCTCCCACTTGTAGGCGTAGTCGCCGGTGCCAATCAGCCAGTCAAACGGTGCAAAGTGGCGCACGTAAGCCAGTTTCTCTGTCATCACCGAGTGCGAATCGGGGGTGTAATAACGATAGCGTGAAAAGCCCTCCCCGGCAGGGCTGCGGGCGGCTTCGAGCAAACCGCGGATGATGAAGTGGCCGGTGTCGTCTTGCACATCATGAAAAGGCTGGCCCTCGGCTTTTGGCGAGATGGGCATCAGCACCACGTGTCCGCCCATGTCGTCAATGAAGAAGTAACCGCGGCCGTCAAAAAAACGCAGCGGGCGCAAGGCCTCGATGATCAGACGCTTGACTTCAGCCGCGGGGCGGCGCGGAGACTCGGCGGCGTAGATGGCTTGCGCCATCTGCAGGGCCATGTCTACCTGCTGGCGCAGGTTTTTTCGCAGCACCTCGTCGGTACGCGCGCGGGTGAATTCGAGGAAACTGACGGCCGAGTCGAGCTCGGTCTGCAGGCGCGCCTGCTGCTGCAGGCTGACCGTTTGCACCAGCCGCGAGAGCGAGGCGCGGTGCTCGGCCGCGCTGCGCCAGGTGAAAAACCCGCCCAGCAGCAGCGTCAGCATGGTGACGATGGCCAGTGTGCCCATCAGGTGCAGCCGCGGAAGGGTTTGCTCGTTTGCCGCGAATCTCACAAAGGGTTCCTGCTTGCCGGATTGAGTTCATCCGGTCATTGTTGACGACCCCTGGTTTCCAACATGACGATCGAACCAGTTTGCGCTTGGTCCACAAACCGGCAACGCCCACCATGATCGGAAATACCCAATAATTACTACGCTATCAATAGCTACCAGCGCTTTTCATATAATGGCTGGAGGCCAATATTCCTTAAAGACTTCAGCCAGCCATGCGCTGCGCGCGGGCTGCCATCTCGACACCAAACTGGCCCTTGGCCTCCGGGTAGATCAGGGTTTCTTCGAGCACGATGTGGTCGTGCAGCAGGGCCAGGAAGACTTCCACGTTGTGCTGCAGTTCGGCCATATCGACCCAGTCTTCACCGTTGGCAATGGCGCGCAACATGGGGGCCAATTCCAGCCAGTTCTGCTCGATCCAGCCGTGATCCTGCTGCAGCGTGCGTACCGCCTGCACCAGCTCGGCGTTGTCGCTGGTGAGCAGCTTGGGGAAGATGTTTTTTTCTTCGTCAGCATGGTGCTGACGTGCGTTGGCCGAAAAGAAGGCCTCGATCGTGCGAACCTGGTCGCGGTATTGCGCCTCGTCTGCACCAACTTGGATCTGCTCCAGCACGCCAGTCAATTCTTCCAGGTGCTCATGGATTTGCTGGTGGCAGGCATCCAGCGCCTGAAAACGGTCGGGTTGGGAAACGGGCTTCATCACTTACTCCTGAAGATGGATATCACTATGAATGCGGTTGGCGCGACTGTAGCTGCAACGACAACCTAGTTTCGCTGATTTTGCACCTGATTGAAATTTGATCTAAATCATGTTTTCTGCAGATTCCGCGACGCGTGCAAGCTTCGGGCAAGGGGCCATGGCGTACCATCGCGCTCACCTGCGGCAGGGCTGACGCACTGCAAGCGGGGCAAGGAGACAACGTTGCAACCCACTAACACCGCCAACCCGGCCTATTTTCACAAGGTCGTGGACTGCCAATGGGCCTGTCCGGCCCACACACCGGTACCCGAATACATCCGTCTGATCGGACAAGGCCGCTACAGCGACGCCTACATGGTCAACTGGGTGTCCAACGTGTTTCCGGGCATTTTGGGCCGCACCTGCGACCGGCCCTGCGAGCCCGCCTGCCGCCGCACGCGGGTCGAAGAAAACAACGGCCTGAAGCCTGAACCGGTGGCCATATGCCGATTGAAGCGCGTGGCGGCTGACAACAAGGACGACATCTCCGGGCGCATGCCGGCCATTGCACCCAGCAACGGCAAACGCATTGCCTGTGTGGGTGCCGGGCCGGCGTCGCTGACGGTGGCGCGCGATCTGGCACCGCTGGGTTACCAAATCACGGTGTTTGAAGGCGAGGCCAAGGCGGGCGGATTCATGCGCTCGCAGATTCCGCGTTTCCGGCTGCCCGAGTCGGTGATTGACGAGGAAACCGGCTACATCCTGGACATGGGCATCGAGTTCAAAAACAACCAGCGCGTGGACTCGATGCAGGCGCTGCTGGCCGACGGTTATGACGCGGTGTTTGTCGGCTGTGGCGCGCCGCGCGGGCGCGATCTGGACGTGCCGGGGCGGCTGGAGGCGGCCGCCAACATCCATATCGGTATTGACTGGCTGGCCAATGTGTCGTTTGGTCACATCACTACCGTGGGTGAACGCGTCATCGTGCTGGGTGGCGGCAACACCGCCATGGACTGCTGCCGTTCGGCCCGGCGCATGGGCGGCAAGGACGTGAAAGTGATTGTGCGCAGCGGCTTTGAAGAGATGAAAGCCTCGCCCTGGGAAAAAGAAGACGCGCAGCACGAAGGCATCCCGATCCTGAACTACCACGTGCCCAAAACCGTGGAGCACACCAACGGCAAGCTCACCGGCATGACGTTTGAGATTGTGCGTGCCGAATACGATGCCAAGGGCCGACGCAGCCTGATCCCGACCGGCGAACCGGATGTCCACGTCGAATGCGACACGATTCTGGTGGCCATCGGCCAGGAAAACGCTTTCCCGTGGATCGAGCGCGACTGCGGCATCACGTTTGACAAATGGGGCCTGCCAGTGCTCGGCGAGGGCACCTTCCAGTCCACCGTACCCAATGTCTTTTTTGGCGGTGACGCGGCCTACGGCCCGAAAAACATCATCACCGCGGTAGCCCACGGGCACGAAGCGGCGGTGTCGATTGACCGGCTGCTCAATGGTGAAGAGGTGGCCCGCCGCCCGCCGCCGATGACCAACCTGATGTCGCAAAAGATGGGTATCCATGAGTGGAGCTACCGCAACGATGTCTCCAACGATCATCGCTTCAAAGTGCCGTGGGCCCAAGCGGAGCAAGCCTTGGCCAGTATCAAAATTGAAGTAGAACTGGGCTTTGATGCGGCCACCGCGTTCAAGGAAGCCAGCCGCTGCCTGAACTGCGATGTGCAGACGGTATTCAACCGGGGTACCTGCATCGAGTGCGACGCGTGTGTGGATATCTGCCCGATGGACTGCATCACCTTCACCACCAACGGTGACGAGGCTGACTTGCGCACGCGGCTCAAGGCCCCCGCCACCCACACCACGCAAGACCTCTATGTCTCGGCCGAGCTCAAAACCGGGCGCATCATGGTGAAAGACGAAGACGTGTGCCTGCACTGCGGCTTGTGCGCCGAACGTTGCCCGACCGGTGCCTGGGACATGCAGAAGTTCCTGCTCAACACGACGCAAGCCGGGCCGTACTGTCGCAACGGCAAACCCGCCCCAGCCGCAATTGCCCATCCGGAGGCCGCATGAAACGTATCGAAGCAGTCAACGACTTTGTCATCAAGTTCGCCAACGTCAATGGCTCGGGCTCGGCCAGCGCCAACGAACTGTTTGCCAAAGCCGTGATGCGCATGGGCGTGCCGGTGAGCCCGCGCAACATCTTTCCGAGCAACATCCAGGGCATGCCGACCTGGTATGAAGCCCGCGTGTGCGAAAAGGGCTACCACGGCCGCCGCGGTGGTGTGGACATGATGGTGGCGATGAACCCGCAGTCCTGGGATGCGGACGTGGCCGAGATCGAGACTGGTGGCTACTTGTTTTACGACAGCACGCGGCCCATGCCCGCAGCAAAATTCCGCGACGATGTGCACACCATGGGCATGCCGTTGACCGAGATCGCCAACGCCGCCTACACCGACCCGCGCCAGCGTCAGCTGTTCAAGAACATCATTTACGTCGGTGCCTTGTCGGTGCTGCTGGATGTGGAAGCCGAGGTTTTTGAGAAGCTGTTTGCCGAGCAGTACAAAGGCAAGGAGCGCCTGCTCGAGTCCAATGTGAAGGCGCTGCACCTGGGGCGTGACTACGTCAAGCAACACATGCAAGCGCCGCTGGGCATTCGGGTGCAGCGCGCAGATGCCGTGGGCGACCAGATCTTTACCGACGGCAACAGCGCGGCTGGCCTGGGGCTGGTGTATGGCGGTGCCACCGTGGCCGCCTGGTACCCGATCACCCCATCCACTTCGGTGCCCGAGGCGTTCCAGAAGTATTGCGACAAGTTCCGGGTCGATCCGGCCACCGGGCATCACAACTTTGCCATCGTGCAGGCCGAGGACGAACTGGCTTCCATCGGCATGGTGGTGGGTGCAGGCTGGAACGGCGCACGCGCCTTTACCGCCACCTCGGGTCCGGGTGTGTCGTTGATGACCGAGTTCATTGGTCTGGCCTATTTTGCCGAGATTCCGGTGACCATCATCAATGTGCAGCGCGGTGGCCCCAGCACCGGCATGCCCACGCGCACGCAACAGTCTGATTTGCTGAGCTGCGCCTACGCATCTCACGGCGACACCAAACACGTGCTGCTGTTTCCGCAGGATCCGCATGAGTGTTTCACCCATTCAGCGGCGGCGCTGGATCTGGCCGAGCGCCTGCAAACCCCCATTTTTGTCATGACCGACCTGGACATCGGCATGAACCAGCGGCTGTGCAAGCCTTTCGAGTGGGACGACACCAAGGAATATGACCGCGGCAAGGTCATGACCGCCGAGGAACTCGAAGCGGGCAAGCCGTTTGGCCGCTACAGAGATGTCGATGGTGACGGCATTCCCTGGCGCACGCTGCCCGGAACCCATCCCAGCAAGGGTGCGTTCTTTACACGCGGAACCTCACGCAACCCGCAGGCCATGTACTCGGAGGCCGGGCCGGACTACATCTACAACATGGAACGTCTGCTGCGCAAGTTCATCACCGCTGCCACGCTGGTGCCGCAGCCGGTGTTCCGCAAGGCACAGCAGCCTACCAAACTGGGCGTGATCTACTATGGGTCCACCTCCCCGGCCATCCGTGAAGCGCTGGACGTGCTGGAACGTAACGGTGATCATGTGGATGCGATGCGGCTGTGTGCCTTTCCGTTCCCGGACAGCGTCTCGAGCTTCATCGCAGAACACGACAAGGTGTTTGTGGTGGAACAAAACCGCGACGCGCAAATGCGTGCCATGCTCATCAATGAGCTGGAGGTCAACCCCGCCAAGCTGGCGCGGGTGCTGCATTACGACGGTACACCAATCACCGCGCGCTTCATTATTCGTAGCATTCATGACAGTATGCTAAAGGAGATCGCATGACTTTCATTGCCAAACCCCGGCTGCATCACCCGACCCTGCATAGCAACAAGGTCGGCTACACCCGGCGCGACTACGAAGGGCGCATCTCGACCCTGTGCGCCGGTTGCGGGCACGACAGCATCAGCGCCGCCATCATCCAGGCCTGCTGGGACCTGAACATCGAGCCACACCGTGTCGCCAAGCTCTCGGGCATCGGCTGCAGCTCCAAAACACCCGACTATTTTCTGGGTGCCTCGCACGGCTTCAACACCGTCCATGGCCGTATGCCCAGCGTACTGACCGGTGCCAACCTGGCCAACCGGGATCTGCTGTACCTGGGTGTGTCAGGCGATGGCGACTCGGCCTCCATCGGCCTGGGGCAGTTTGCCAACGCCATGCGCCGTGGCGTGCGCATGGCCTACATCGTTGAAAATAACGGCGTTTACGGTCTGACCAAAGGCCAGTTCTCGGCCACGGCAGATCGTGGGTCCAAGAGCAAGAAGGGCGTGGTCAACAGCGATAGCCCGGTCGATCTGGTGGGCATTGCGCTGCAACTCGGAGCCACCTTTGTGGCGCGCAGTTTCTCGGGCGACAAGGCACAACTGGTGCCATTGATTAAAGGCGCGATGGCGCACGGCGGTGCGGCGTTTATTGACGTGATCAGCCCCTGCGTGACCTTCAACAACCACAGCGGCAGCACCAAGAGCTACGACTATGTGCGCCAGCACAACGAAGCGGTCAGCCGCATTGACTTCATGGTCCCCGGCAGGGAAATCACCGCCGACTATCCCCCTGGCTCGCTGGTGGAAGTGGAACAACACGACGGCACGATGCTGCGTCTGCGCAAGCTGCATAGCGACTATGACCCCACCGACCGCTACGCCGCCATGAGCTACATGCAGCGCCACGCCGAACTGGGCGAGATCGTCACTGGGCTGCTGTACGTGGATCCGCTGGCCACCGACTTGCATACCGCGCTCAACACCTCAGACGTGCCGCTCAACACGATGAACGCCAGCCAGCTCAATCCCGGCCGCAAAGCGCTCGACAAAATCAACGCTGCGCTTCGCTGAACGGGCGACTTTCATCGACAATCCATCCATCACATCGCTCACGTTGCACAAGGAGTCCGCACATGCCCGAACGCACTGTTTCTCAATCGATGGCGCAGCGCCACGTCATCAGTGTGCTGCCGACGGCCACCGTGCACTCTGCGGCGTGTGTGATGACACGCACCAACAGCAGCAGTGTGCTGGTGATTGATGCCAGCAACAACATGCTGGGCATCGTGACCGAGCGTGACATGATCTACCGGGTGCTGGCCAAAACCTTGGACCCGGCGAAGACGCCTGTCGCCGATGTGATGACGCGCAGCCCGCACTGTGTTCACCCCGAAACCAAGGTCGCCGACGCGGTGCTGATGATGATTGAGCGGGGCTTCAGGCACCTGCCCGTGATTACCGCTGACACGCACAAGATTCTGGGTGTGTTTTCGGTGCGCGATGCCCTGCCGCGCGAGGTGAATGCCGCCGTCAACCTGGCGGAGTTCAACGAGCAGGTGAACGACGCGCTGGGTTAAGCCGCCGAGCCGCTCGCGCTGCGTCTCCAGCCCTGCACGCGTGCCGCCAGGGCAGTGATGGCCTCGTCTGGCATCGCCGCCGCGGTCGGGTCTTCTTGCACCATGCGCACCAGCCGCTCCAGAGTCTGCGGCTGCGGGGTGATGGCACCAAAAAACAACGCTGCATTGCCCATGGCCAGCAACACCGTGGGGAAGTTCTCGACATCCAGGGGTTCCAGCAGGTCGGCTTCGTCCTCAATGTCCAGCCACGCAAAACGGGTTTGCGGATAGTCGGCCTGAATGCTGGCCTGAACTTCCCCGAAGCTGATCCGGTACTGCTCACACACATTGCACCACTGGGCACACAGGCAAACCACCAGCAGCGCATCAGGTGATGACGGGGGCATGGGTTGTGTTGTCAAGATGTCAGCTTTTCGGTGGGAGAAGCAACGCAGCAATGCGCGTCACCGCTGCGTCGAATTCCTCGGCGGGCACCGGGCGAGAAAAATAATAGCCCTGAGCATAGTGGCATCCCATGCGCTCCAACGCCAGCAGGTGGCTTTGCAGTTCAACCCCTTCGGCCACGATGTCCAGACCCAAACTGCGGCCCATGGCGATGATGGCACCCACCAGGGTGTTGTCGTTGTTGTCGTCGCGCATGTCCTGCACAAAGGATTTATCGACCTTGAGGGTGTCCACCGGGAAGCGCTTCAGGTAAGACAGAGACGAAAATCCGGTGCCAAAGTCATCGAGATACACCCTGAAACCCAGCACGTGCACCGCATTGAGCCATTGCAGTGACTTGTCAACGTCGTTGAGCATGACACCCTCGGTGATCTCCAGCGCCAGGCTGGCAGGCTCGATGCCGTAGTGTTGCAAAACTTCTTGCAGTTTGGCGGGCGGCAGGCCGTCCGGTATCTGCCGACCAGACACATTCAGCGACAAGGTGTAATCCAGCCCCCGGTCTTTCCAGACCAGCAACTGGCGGCAGGCCACATCGAGCATGAGCAGGCTCATCTCGATGATCAGTCCCGTCTTTTCAGCCAGCGGAATGAAGTTGTCAGGCATCACAAGCCCGCGCGTGGGGTGCCGCCAACGCACCAGCGCCTCGGCACCCGACACGCGCTGGTGGCGTAAATCGATCACAGGTTGGTAAAAAAGCACAAATTCCTGGTTGCGAATGGCGCCGCGCAGGTCACTTTCCATGTGCCGGCGCTGTTCTGCAGCCTCAGTCAGGGCCGGGTTGAAAAATACGCTGGTATCACCACCCGCCGACTTGGCACTTTCCATGGCCAACTCGGCCTGTCGCAAGAGGGAAGGGACATCAAAACCATCGTTGGGAAACAGTGCAATGCCGATGCTGGCGTGCAGGCTGACCGGCGAGCCATCCACAAAATAGGGCTGGCGGATGGCCTGCATGATGCGCCCGGCAATGCGCTCCACCACGTCGCCCTGGATGGTCTGGTTCAAGACAATGGCGAAGTTGTCTGCCGCCAGCCGCGCCAGGGTGTCGCCACTGCTGACACAGGCCGACAGACGCCGCGTGGTGGTCTGCAGGATGGTGTCCCCCGATGGCAGCCCCATGCCTTCATTGATGCGGCGAAACTCGTCGAGATTGACCAGCAGCAAGGCAAAGCCCCCTGTCTTGGTCGCAGCGTATTCCTGAACCAGGGCATGCAGGCGGTCCTGCAACGCCTGGCGATTGGCCAGACCGGTCAGCGGGTCAGTGATCGCCAGATGTCTGGCCGAGGCTTCCGATTCCTTAAGTTGGCTGACATCATGGACCACACCCTGCAACAGGTCGTCTCCCACGGAGCGCAGCACGATGTTGGCCCAGCTCCCCTCAGCACCCGGCATCGCAATCTGCAAATCTTTCGCCACTGCGGTGCTTTGACGCAGGGCAGTTTGCACCAGCTTGTCCATCAGGGTCGGGTTTTGCCACGGCAACTCGTTGATATTGAGCGACGATGGTTCCTTGCCGGGGACCTGCCGGTCAATGTCAAACAGGCTCGCAAAGGCCGGGTTCCAGGAGATCAGCAAGCCCTGGCGGTCGATCAGGAACAAGCCCGACTCGGCATTGTCAAAAATGGTGTGGTATTTTTTCTCGTCGACTTCGCCTTGCAGTCGCAACTGACGCTCTGCTGCCAGCGCGCCGGTCAGCCGGTCGGATAGCGCGTTGATGTCCCTGACCAACTGGCCGATTTCGGTACCCCCATGTCTGCGGGGAACGGCCAGCCGGTCACCGGCGGTCGGGTCCATCCCGTGAAGCCGGTCCGACATGGCCTTGATCGGGCGCACGATGAACAGCAACATCATCGCCACCACGGCAACGGTGACCATGCCCAGCTGCCAACTCAGCTGAATGGCTGCAAACCAGACCTCCTCCCGGATGCGCGCGTCGATCACCTGCGGATCAGGCGTCAGCAAAATCTGGCCGACCAGTTTCTGCTTATCAAAGGGCGAATAGATCAGGCGCTTGAGCGGCGGTGCGGTTGGCGCGTCGCTGGCGGGACCCCGGCGTTTGTCGGCCAGCAGCGCGTCTTCGGTGGAAATGCTGACCGCCAACACATCGGAATTGCTCAGCAGACCCCGCGCCAACTCGTTGGCCAGGGTCTGGTCCTTGACGAAACAGGCCACGGCCAGCGTGCTCTCGATGGTGTCCAGCAGCTCCGTCAGGCGCGTTTCAGAGACCTGATGCGCACGCTGGATGTTGGCGCGCGCGGTGTAGGCAACAGCCACAACACCCGCCAGCAACGAGGCCGCAATCACCACCAGCGTCGATCGCAACAACAAGCCCGGCAGCCGGGCAGCCGACTGCGCCTTGGAAGCCAGGGTCATTTCGGAAATTCCATGACGATACGCAGGCGCTTGTCGACCTGACTGCGATCGACGTACGCGACGCTGTCAGGATACGCCATCATCAGCGCCAGCACATCGGCGGCAGTAGCCGCCTGCAGCGGCGGCGAGGTTCTGCCGGAAAACAGCAGACGTGACCAATAGGCGGTGATCTCAGTGAGATCCTTGTTGACCAGGCGGCGATAGAACTCGGCACGGACGACAGAATTCTCGGGCTGATCGATCGGCCTGGCGGTGCCGCCCGTCGGCAAGGTCCGGTAGCGTCCCAAAAAGATGTTGATGACTGCATCCTGACTGAGTTGGGGCACGGCACTGGCCGCATTGACCACCACGACCGGCTCGGCATGGGCCTCCACGGTCCCGGCCAGCAGCACCACAAAAAGGGTCAGCAACAGCGCTTTCATGCCGGTCTAAAAAACAAAGTCCAGCGCCAGGCTGAAAACGGTCATGTTGCCATCCCAGCCGCCCGAATCGGTGCCTTTGACCAAAAAGACGGAAGATGGTTTACCGCGTATGGCATCCACCTGCGCCTTCAAAGACAGATTCTTGTGGAAATCCCAACGGGCCCCGAGGGTATAAGTTTGCTGGTCAGTGATGCTGTGCACCACCAGAAGATTCGTGACGGGATCCAGGCCGCTTGGCAAGGGATCCGACAGGCTTCTGGAAACCCCGACGTACGGAGTTATGGCGCCCAGGCGAAAGCCCGCCAGCACATACCCGGCTTTGGAGTCCAGATAAGCCAGACTGTCATGCCGGATCTGGTTGATCATGAGCTGCACATTGAGGGGGCCTCGGTCATAGACCAGACCGAGTGAGCTGAAACTGGCCCGCTGGTTGGCCATGGCCATGCCTGATGCCGTAGGCAGCGATAGGTAGGGTCGACCCAAGTTAATTCCAAGGGACTGCAACAAGGCATCCGTGGGTGGCTCCTGCCCAAACTGCACCTGCGCAAGACTCGCCCGGAACTGCCACGGCCCACTTTGGTAATCCAGATAGCCGCCCATTAGCGTCGAGCCCGTCAGGTCCCACAGCAGACCGGGCGCGTAAGGCGTTTTTTCAGGCGACTTGCCCGCAAACAGTTTAGCTTTGAGCAAACCCGATGCCATCGGCACCGTCGCACTGATGTCGGCCCCATCGATGTAGGAAAACACCAGCGAACCGTAAAAATCGGGCGGCGGCCGCACGGTCAGGTTGGAATAGCCCACCAGCCGCGAGTCGCCCAGCATGTAGAACTCGGTGCCCAGTCGCCCGACGCGCAAGGACACGTCTGGCGAAAAGTCGTGTCGCAAAAAAGCCCAGGTCAACTCCGGCCGGTAGCTTGAATCGGCGTGGTAGCGGCTGACCACCTGCACCACACCCTCGGTGCTGGCACCCAGGCGGATGTTGGCCTGAAGGCCCAGCAGACTATCGACCGTGCTGTTCCAGAACTTGCCAGCCCCATCGGGTTGCGACAAGTCACGCACGAACTGGGCATGATCGTCATCACCACGGGTCAGGCCCAGCGTGCCGAAGCCGTGCAAGCTGATCGCTGGTTGATCCGGCGCACCATCCGCGTCTGCCGACCAGGCCAGGGACGGACCCCCAAGACACAGGCCGATGCAGGCACTGGCGAGCACCAGTTTCACGGGCAACAAAGACTGACGTACGCGCTTTTTGTGAGCGATGAACATACCGACTAAACACTCCCCATGCCTTTGGCTAAACAAATTAGCTGTTCTTGAAGGCCAAAGGAGTTTATCCGCAGGGTGCCTGAGCGTCACCGGGAAAAACCCCTGATCAGGGGTCTTGTTGTGAGGATCAAGCCCGTCAAGCGGGATGCTGACGCTCAATCACCAAAAGAGATGCCCAGATCACGTCCGGTTTGCAGGGTGTCGCAGCCCATCGGCACGTCGCGAATGTGGCCGGCCACTTCTTCCAGCGCGACATAGTCCACGCCGTCAACACCCAGCGACACCATCACGCCGCTTTGACCCGCGTCGAGCCCACGCACCGCAGCAGCACCAAAACGCAGCGCCGCCAACCGGTCAAACGCCGTGGGACTGCCCCCGCGCAGCAGATGGCCCAGCACCACCACACGGGTGTCTTTGCCCGTGCTCTTACCCAGCGCCTGGGCAATGGTCTCGCCAATGCCGCCCAACCGTTCGGCGTGGCCCACCTCAGCCGGGGCCACCAGTTCGCGGTGCCCGTCTTTGGCCTGCGCACCTTCGGCTACGACGACGATGGAATACAGATGGCCATCGGCCTCGCGTTCCAGAATCTTGGCAGCGACCTTGTCGATGTCAAAGCCGATTTCCGGGATCAACACGGCATGGGCATTGCCAGCGATCCCGGCGTGCAGTGCAATCCAGCCAGCGTAGCGGCCCATCACCTCGACCACCATCACGCGCTGATGGCTCTCGGCCGTGGAGTGCAGGCGGTCAATGCATTCGGTGGCAAACCCGACGGCGGTATCGAAGCCGAAGGTGGTCAGGGTCTTGTCCAAGTCGTTGTCAATGGTTTTGGGCACACCCACCACGCGCAGGCCCTTGCGGTGCAGCGCGTCGGCAATGGTCAGCGAGCCGTCGCCACCGATGGACACCAGCGCGTCAATCTCGTGGGTGGCAAAGTAGGTGAGGAGCTCGTCAGAACGGTCAATCTCGCGCACCGAGCCGTCGGGCATGTTGACCGGGAAGTGCAGCGGGTTGCCCTTGTTGGTGGTACCCAGGATGGTGCCGCCTAAATGGCCAATGCCACGCACCTTGTCACGCGTGAGGCGGTACACGCCGCCTTCGGGATAACGCTCGGGGAACATGATGCCGTTGAAACCATCGCGAATGCCGTAACACTGCCAACCCAGGTTGTCGGCAGCGATCATCACCGACTGGATCACGGCGTTGAGACCCGGTGCGTCACCACCCCCGGTGCAGACTGCGATGCGTTTGATAGGTTTTGTCATGCGAAGGCCCTCGGTTAAATCGCTATCTTTGAAAACATGCACGAATTGTGCCGCATGCACTAAGGGATCAGCCGTCCGGGAGTTACATTCTGGAAACAGGTTTGTTTACAAATTTAATAGCTGTAAGCCCTTTCTGCATAAGGGCTTAAGGCCAATTTCATGGTCTATTCACGGCGATCCCATGGGTTGCAGACGACCGAGTTGGTGGGCCAACTCGATGGCTGAACTCACGCCCATCTTCTCAAAGATGTTGGCCCGGTGAAACTCCACGGTGCGTGCAGTGATGCCCAGATGCTCGGCGATGGTCTTGTTGTAGTGGCCGCGAATGAGTTCGTCGAGCACCTCGCGCTCACGCGGGCTCAGCAAGGCCAGCGCCTGGCGCAGGCGGCGCGCCTCGCTGTCGCCGTCCTGCACGGCACTGGCAGCGGCCAGCGCCTGCGCCACGCGGTTCACCAGTTCATTGTCCTGGAACGGCTTTTCCAGAAAGTCCCAGGCACCGTTTTTGACGGCCGCCACAGCCATGCTGACATCGCCGTGCCCGGTCAGAAACAGCACCGGCCAGGGGCAGCCCATGGCCTTGAGCTGCTCAAACGTCGCCGGGCCTGTCAAAGGGGCCATGCGCAAGTCCATCAGCACCACCGAGGCACCCCAGTCGCCGGCCAGCGCGCGTGCGGCCTGCAAAAAAGGTTCACCTCCGCTCCAGGTGGCTGGCGCGTAGCCGCGCGAGTCAAACAGCCAGGCCAGGCCGTCAAGGATGTCGGGGTCGTCGTCAATGATGTGTATTTCCGGGCGCTTCATGGGGTTCCTTCAGGTGGGGTTGGGCCAGCGGCAGAACGACGGTAAAGCGCGCACCGCCCAGCACCGGGTCGCGGCCAACTTCGAGCTGACCGTGGTGCGCCTCGACGATCGAGCGGCAAATCGCCAGCCCCATGCCCATGCCGCCTTCCTTGCGGCTGACAAAGGCGTTGAAGATGCTCTCGCGCGCATCGTCACTCACCCCCGGGCCGGTGTCGGCCACGGACAGGGTGGCCAGGCCTAGCCCGCTGTCCTGGCGCAAGTCGATCCAGACCTGCGGCTTGTTGCTGCCATGGGCGGCCCAGTCCTGCGCGTTGCCCACCAGGTTGTTGACCAGGTGCTCCAGCAGCAGTTCATCGGCATCCACCCATATCGGGTGCCCGGGCGCAGACCACTGGGCAGGTGCCACCATATCGTCGCTACCAGCGGCCAGCACACGCGTCAGAAACGCAACCAGGTCCAGCCGCTGGCGTGACAACTCGCGCCGGCGCGCAAAGTCGTTCACCCGGCGGATGATGCCACCCGCGCGCTCGGCCAGACGCGCCATGCGCTGCACCACCGGCAGCAGCTCGGGCAGGGTGATGTTGTCATCGCTCAGGCGGTTGAGCAGTCCATTGGCAAAGCTGCTCAAAGCGCCCAGCGGCTGGTTCAGCTCATGTGCCAGGGTGGAGGCCACCTCGCCCACGGCGATCAGGCGGCCAGAGGCTTCCAGCTTTTCCTGCTGCTGTGCGGCCATGCGTTGGGCGCGTTTGCGTTCACTGATGTCCATCACCGAGCTCATCCAGCCGATTTGCACGCCACTGGCGGTGTTGAGCGGAGCCTCATGGATCAGCACGTCGATCAGGTGACCGTCGCGGTGGGCAAACTGCACCTCCACACCGTCGTCGGATGTGCCGCGCGCGATGATGCCCTCGTGCACCTTCACCAGTTGCTCCTGCTGGTCCGCAGGCCAGTAGGGGAACGGCATGGACAGGCCCACCAGTTCGGTCGCGCTGAACCCGACGATGCGCGCAAAGGCGTTGTTGACATAGAGGATGCGCCCCTGTAAGTCCCAGGCGCGCAGGCCGATCGTCACCGAGTTTTCCATGGCCGTGCGCAGCGCCACCTGAGCCTGCAGCAAGGCTTGCACCTGCTGGCGTTTGACAAAGTCGCGTCGCAACCCATAGAGCGCCGCCAGCATACCGAGCAAAAACAGCAGCGCTACCAGAAAGAAGATGCGCGGCACGGTGGCGGGCCGCGCCCGGGTGAGTTCCACCTGGGCGAACAAATCGGTGCCCGGCAGGGTCAGCGCGACGCGATAAGGCAAGTTGTCGGGTACCCCAGCGGTCGGTGCAGAGGCCAGGCTGGTCGCCGGGTCGCTTTCCAGACGTACGCTGTGATCCTGGCTGAACCAGGTCGGCACCAGCGCGGCCAGGGCCCGCTGCAGGGACACGGCAGCAAGGTAATTGCCAGCGAACTCGCCCCGGTCAAAAAAGGGCACCGCCAACCAGATCACGTCGGTGGACGTGCCATCCGGGCGCAGCATCAGCCCGGCATAGGCGGCGCGACGCAGGCCCCGGGTGGTGGTCTGCATCAGGGTCAGCGCCTGCGCATTGTCGGGGTGTGCAGCGCGGTCAAGTTGCCAACGTTTGGGTGCCACGCGTGCGTCGTCCAGCCGCCCGGCGGCGATCCAGCCACTGGATAACACCACGCCAGGCTCGCGCCACAGCAGGCCGCCCTGCATAGGGGGAAGGTTCGGCGAGGGCCCGGCCCCAGCGGGCGTGGCGGCCTGCAACACCGCCTGTCGCGCCAGCACCAGCAGGTCATCCTCCAGACGGCGAAAGTGGAACTGCACACTTTGCTCCAGCCACTGGGCATCGGCCGCGCGGCGGCGGGCGGCTTCTTCGGCCTCGAAATTGTTCAGGTACAGCAGCAGGGCCACTACCGCACCCACCAACAGGCCCAACAAACCCAGCAACCACAACAACGTGATCCGGTTACGCCCGCCCGAGCGCACCACCGACTGTTGCAACAAGGCAAAGTCAAGCGAGTGGTCGGCGGCTGGGTTATCGGGCATGGCGGTGGGTTTGGCTTTGCATAATAGCCAGAGCGGGCCGTCAAATCGCCCGCAGCGGTTGACATGCATCATCGGTGCGGGTGGGACGGTCAGGTAGATTGGGCCACATGACCCCGCAGGACACCCGTGAGATTTCTTTGGCAGCCATGTGGCAACTGGCGCGCCCGGCATCGCTGTCGGTCACGGTGGTGGCTTGTCTGCTTGGCTGCGCATCGGCAGTGGGTTGCGGCATCGCGCTGGATGTGGTGGGTGCGCTGGCGGCCTTGTTGCTGGCCTGCGGCTTTCATATGGCGGCCAACATCTTGCAGACCTGCCAGGTGGCACGACCGGGTGCGCCAGCCGGGGCCCATAGCGACCCGTTTGGCGCGAAAAGTGGCATTGACCTGATCCACCAGGGCACGATGACGCTGACCGAGCGCGCCAGGCGGGTTGGGCGCTGCTGGGTCTGGTGATGGTTGCGGGTCTGGCGCTGGCTGTGAAAGCCGGTGGCGGCCTGCTGCTGCTCGGACTGGCAGGCGCTGTGCTGATCTGGGCCTACACCGGGCCACCGCTGCGGTTGGGCGAACGTGGCACCGCCGAGGTGATCGCCGCACTGGCCTGGTGGCTGGTGGTACTGGGGGCCGATTTCGTGCAGCGGCACCACTTTTTCATGATTCCGGCAGTGGATGCAGCCAGTTTTGCGCTGCTGGTGGCCGCCATTACGTTGGCACAGCGCGCCGTACCAATAAACCCGGCGGCAGCGCCAAAGCCGCAGTGGCACCTGGTGCTTGGCGCGGCGTATGCCGCGTTGGTGCTGCTAGCCTACGGCTGGCTGGCCGGTGGTGTGGCGTTGCTGTATCAGCCACATCAGGCGCTGTGGGGCATGGTGTCGCTGCCGGTATCGCTGGCCGCCGCAGGGCTGCTGTGGCGCACCGCGCAACAGCCACAGTGTGCGCTGCTGGCCTGGCGGCTCACCGTGGCAGCGGTCCTGCTGCACGGCCTGAGCATGGCGGGTGGCCTAATCACCGTCTCCATGGTCTGACAAGCGGCGCGACCGCCACCCAAGCGACCCGACAGGCCATATTTTTAAGTGCAAAATTGGCCTCCAGCCCTTATAAAGCAAGCGCGAGTAGCTATGAATTACATATTATTTGCACCAAGCATGGCACGCGACGTAGCCGGAGAAGCCTGGCCATAATGGCAGCCATGTCAACGCACGCACCCCGCCCAATGCCACGCCGCCGCTGGCTGGTTGCCTGCGCGGGCGCGGCGCTGCTGCCTGCCAGCCTGATGGCAGCAAACCGGCCGGAGATCACCCTGCGGTTTTCGCATGTGGTGGCCGAAGAAACGCCCAAAGGCCTGGCGGCCAACCGTTTCAAGGTGCTGGTGGAGCAGCGCTCGGGCGGGCGCATTGGCGTGCAGGTATTTCCCAACGCGCAGCTGTATGGTGATGCCGACGAGATGCAGGCGCTGCAGCTCGGCGCGGTCGATCTGGTGGCTCCGTCGCTGTCCAAGTTTGGGCGCATCGGGCTGCCCGAGTTTGAGCTGTTTGATCTCCCGTTCCTGTTTGACGATCTGAGCGCCGTGCGGCGCATCACGCTGGGGCCGCTGGGCCAGCGTCTGCTGCAGGGCTTGCAGCTTCAGCGGCTGGTCGGCCTGGGCTACTTTGACAATGGCTTCAAACAGATGAGCGCCAACCGCCCCCTGCTGAAGCCGAAAGATTTTGTCGGCTTGCGCATGCGGGTCCAGGCCTCGCAGGTGATTGCGGCGCAAATGCGTGCTCTGGGCGCGCGACCCGTCACCCTGGCCTTCAGCGAAACGCGGCGTGCGCTGGCCACGGGTGTGGTCGACGGCACGGAAAACCCGGTGTCGAACTTCTGGACCCAAGGCATGGACGAGGTTCAGACCGACCTGAGCCTCACCAACCACGGCTACCTGGGTTACGCCGTGGTGGCCAACCAGCGCCTGTGGCAGTACCTGGCCAGCGCCGACCGCGAGTTGATCAACCAGGCTTTGCAGGAAGCCCTGGCCTTTGGCAACCAAATGGCCGACACGCAAAACGACAGGGCGTTGGCCGCCTTGCGTCAGGCCGGTACCACCCGCGTGCACACACTCACACCTGCTCAGCGCGAGCGCCTGCGTCAAGCAGTGCAACCGGTGCACCAGGAGTTAGAGCAACGCATTGGCTCGAACTGGATCCAGTCTTTGCACGAGGCCCTGGCAGGCGGTTCGGGCTGATCCACAGCCTTAGGTGTAAACCCTAGCTGTTGAACGCCACAGTTGTTTTGGCGGTATCCGGAGGGTACGCTCGCGTTTTCCATCATCCGTCCAACCTCTGGAGACAAGCCACCATGAAATTGAAAATCGTCTTCGCTGCTGCCTTGCTGGCCGTGGGTTTGAGCGTCAACGCCCAGACCATCATCAAATTCAGCCACGTTGTCGCGGCTGACACGCCCAAAGGCAAAGCGGCTGAGTTCTTTGCCAAAAAGGCCGCTGAGCTGACCAAAGGCAAAGTCAAGGTCGAGGTGTATGCCAACAGTTCGCTGTACAAGGACGGCGAGGAAATGTCGTCCCTGCAACTGGGCTCGGTGCAGATGCTGGCACCCTCGCTGGCCAAATTCGGCCCGCTGGGCGTGAAAGAATTTGAAGCCTTTGACTTCCCGTTCATGTTTGACAACTACACCGAACTGCACAAGATCACCCAGGGCCCGGTGGGCGCAGCACTGCTGACCAAGCTGGAGCCCAAGGGCATCAAGGGTCTGGCGTATTGGGACAACGGCTTCAAATCGTTCTCGGCCAACACGCCGCTGAAGAACGTGGCGGACTACAAGGGCAAGAAGTTCCGCATCCAGTCAAGCAAGGTGCTGGAAGAAGAAATTCGCTCGGTGGGCGGTATTCCGCAGGTGATGGCCTTCTCGGAGGTGTATCAGGCGCTGCAAACCGGCGTGGTCGATGGCACCGAAAACCCGATCTCCAACTTCTACACCCAGAAGATGTATGAGGTGCAAAAACACCTGTCGCTGACCAACCATGGCTACCTCGGCTACGCAGTCATCGTCAACAAGAAATTCTGGGATGGCCTGCCCGCCGACATTCGCGGTGAACTTGATCAAGCCATGAAAGAAGCCACGGTGTATGCCAACCAAATTGCCCAGGAAGAAAACGACAAGGCGCTTGAAGCCGTCAGAAAGAGCGGTAAGACCGAGGTCTACACCCCCACCAAGGAAGAACGTATGGCTTTGAAGAAGGCCATGGCACCGGTGCACATCAAGATGGCTGATCGCGTTGGCAAGGAAACCCTGCAGCAGTTTTACCAAGCCACCGGCTTCGACCCCACCAAGCTGTAATCTGGTCTGACGCGCCCGCCAACCACCTGTATTTCCCGCCGGAGAGTGACTTGTTGAAATTTCTTGATCACCTGGAAGAGTGGCTGATCACCTTCCTGATGGGCGGTGCGACGCTGATCATTTTTGTAGCGGTGCTGCACCGCTACGCGGCGGGTCTGGCCATTCCGGTGGTGCAGGACTGGCTGCTGTCGCTCAACTTCGGTTGGGCGCAGGAGTTGACCATCATCATGTTTGTGTGGATGTGCAAGTTTGGCGCTGCCTATGGTGTGCGCACCGGGATCCACGTGGGGGTGGATGTGTTGATCAACCGGCTGGATCTCCCGATGCGGCGCAAGTTTGTCATTTTCGGAATGGCCGCCGGGGCGTTGTTTACCGGCATCGTGGCCACACTGGCGGCCCACTTTGTCTGGGAAAACGGCACCCATTACTACTTTTTCCACCTTCTGGGCATGTCGGTGGACGGCATTCCAGAAGGGCCCACTACGCCCGATCTGGAGTGGCCGACCTGGGCGGTATACAGCGCTGTGCCGTTGGGCTCTTCGTTGATGTGTTTCAGGTTTTTGCAGGTGATGACCACCTTCATCCAGACCGGCGAATTGCCGCACCATGACCACGGCCACGTCGAAGGTCTGGAAGACGGGGTGACCCCATGAGCGCCGCAATCATCTTTGTCCTGTTGCTGGTGCTGATGCTCACCGGCATGCCGGTGTCGATCTCGCTGGGCCTGACGGTGCTGACCTTTTTGTTTGGCTTTACCGATGTACCGCTGGAATCGGTGGCGCTGAAGCTGTTCACCGGCATCGAGAAGTTCGAGATCATGGCGATTCCGTTCTTCATTCTGGCGGGCAACTTTTTGACGCACGGCGGCGTGGCGCGGCGCATGATCAACTTTGCCTCCAGCATGGTCGGCCACTGGTATGGCGGCCTGGGGCTGGCGGGTGTGCTGGGTTGCGCGCTGTTTGCGGCGGTGTCTGGCTCCAGCCCGGCCACGGTGGTGGCGATTGGCTCCATCTTGCTGCCCGCCATGACGCGTGCGGGTTTTCCCAAGAGTTTTGGCGCGGGCGTGATCACCACCTCGGGTGCCTTGGGCATCTTGATTCCGCCGTCCATCGTGATGGTGATGTATTCGGTGGCCACGAACACCTCGGTCGGCGCACTGTTCATGGCTGGCGTGATTCCTGGGCTGGCGCTGGCGGGCGTGCTGGGCGGTGTCACCTGGTACCGCGCCCGCAAGTTCAACTACCCACGCCTGAGAAAGGCCACCTGGGGCGAGCGCTACAAGGCGTTCAAGTCTTCGGTGTGGGGTTTGCTGCTGATCGTGATCGTGATGGGCGGCATCTACACCGGCCTGTTCACACCCACCGAGGCAGCCGCCATGAGTGCGGTGTACGCGTTCTTTGTCGCCGTGTTTGTCTATAAGGACATGGGTCTGAAAGACGTGCCCAAGGTGCTGCTCAATTCGGCCAACATGTCGGCCATGCTGCTATACATCATCACCAACGCGGTGCTGTTTTCCTTCATCCTGACCAACGAGAACATTCCGCAGGCGCTGGCCGACTGGATGCTGGGCCACGGGCTGGGCATGATCAGCTTCCTGCTGGCGTGCAACGTGATCTTGCTGCTGGCGGGCAACTTCATGGAGCCGAGCTCCATTGTGCTGATCTTCGCGCCGATTTTGTTCCCTGTTGCGATCAAGTTGGGCATTGACCCGGTGCACTTCGGCATCATCATGGTGGTGAACATGGAAGTGGGCATGTGCCATCCGCCGGTCGGGCTGAACCTGTATGTAGCCTCGGGCATCACCAAAATGGGTATCACAGAGCTGACGGTGGCGGTTTGGCCGTGGCTGCTGGCCATGCTGGCGTTCCTGGGTCTGGTGACCTACTGGCCACCGATGTCGATCTGGTTCCCGCGCATGCTGGGCATGATGTAGCGTTATTCGTCTGCCACGTAGGGGTTGCTGCGCCGCTCGCGCCCGAACGTGCTCTCTGGCCCGTGACCGGGGATGAACACCGTGTCGTCGCCCATCGGCCACAAGCGGTTTTTGATGCTGGCAATCAGCGTGGCGTGGTCGCCCTGTGGAAAGTCGGTGCGGCCAATCGCCCCGGCAAACAGCACATCACCCACAAACGCCCGCTTGGCTTCAGGCGAGTAAAACACCACATGCCCCGGCGTGTGCCCCGGGCAGTGGCGCACCTGCAGCGTGCAGTTGCCCACGGTGACCGTGTCGCCGTCATGTAGCCAGCGCGTGGGCGTGAACATCTTGGCGGGCGGAAAGCCAAACATCTTGCTTTGCGCAGGCAGCCCGTCAATCCAGAACTGGTCACCTTCACCGGGGCCGATGATCGGCAAGCCCAGCCGCTCGGCCAGCTCGCCGGTGCCGCCAGCGTGGTCAATATGCGCGTGGGTGAGCCAGATTTGCCCCAGCGTCAGGCCCAGGCGCTTGACCTCGGCCAGGATCACGTCCAGATCACCGCCCGGGTCGATCACGGCGGCCTGCATCGTCTGGTCGCACCAGACCAGAGAACAGTTTTGGTCAAACGGGGTAACGGGAATGGTGAGGTACTTGAACATGGTCTGAAGGGGGGGTTGCTGATAACAAATTCTCAAAATTTATAACAAATTCTCAAAACTGGACTTTTGGCACCTGGACGTCGCCAAAACAAATTTTCAAAACCCATTGAGAACAAAGAACTTTTTAGCGTTTGAGTATGCACCGAAGTTTGGCCCACCGTTCTGTGGCGTCCAAACCATAGCGATTAGCCATTTCAATCAAAATCCTTCAACCTAAAGATATTCACCAGATACGCCTCCTAGAATGCTCGGTAGGGAACCCCAATGACGCCAGAGCAAAGAGCCAGAGTCAGCATTGACGCACTGCTTAGCGCAGCAGGCTGGCACGTGTGTGACATGGCCCACGCCAACATCCACGCCGCCCGTGGTGTAGCCATCCGTGAATTCCCCCTGAACCCCGGCTACGGCTTTGCCGACTACCTGCTCTACATCGACGGCAAAGCCGCTGGCGTGATCGAGGCCAAAAAGGAAGGCACCACGCTGACCGGGGTGGAAGTGCAATCTGCCCGCTACGCCCAAGGCCTGCCAAATGCACTGCCCGCCTGGGTGCGCCCGCTGCCCTTCAGCTATGAGTCCACCGGCATCGAAACCCACTTCACCCAGGGCCTGGACCCCGAGCCGCGCGCCCGCGCCGTGTTTGCGTTTCACCGGCCTGAAACGCTGGCCGCTTTCCTGAAAGACCTGCCCACGCCCGGCTGGGCCACCTCTGCCGCCGTGCACACCGGCCCTGGCAACCCGGCCACGGCGCACGACTTTGAATCCGCATCAGCTCCAACTAATGTAGCTGCCAGCCCTTTTGATATAAGGGCTAGCACCTTTTTAGGCCGCCTAAAATCCATGCCACCTTTGATCGAAGACGGCCTGTGGCCCGCGCAGATCATTGCCATCCGCAACCTGGAAGCCAGCCTCAAGGCCAACAAGCCCCGCGCCCTGATCCAGATGGCCACCGGCAGCGGCAAGACCTTTACCGCCATCAGCTTCATCTACCGGCTGATCAAGTTTGGCGGGGCCAAGCGTGTGCTGTTTCTGGTGGACCGGGGTAACCTGGGCCGCCAGACCAAAAAAGAGTTTGACCAATACACCTCGCCCTATAACAACTTCAAGTTTGGCGAGGAATACATCGTCCAGCACCTGCAAAGCAACCAGCTCGACACCACGGCGCGCGTCACCATCTGCACAATCCAGCGGCTATTCAGCATGCTCAAGGGCAGGGAACTGGCACCCGAGGACGACGAGCAAAGCGTGGACGGCCTCGGCAGCCTGTTCAAGACACCCGAGCCCATTGGCTACAACCCCGCCTTCCCTATCGAGACCTTCGACATCATCGTCACCGACGAAGCCCACCGCAGCATCTACAACCTGTGGCGGCAAGTGCTGGAATACTTTGACGCCTACCTGATCGGCCTGACCGCCACGCCCTCCAAACAAACCTTTGGCTTCTTTAACCAGAACCTGGTCATGGAATACGGCCACCCCCAGGCCGTGGCCGATGGTGTGAACGTCAACTACGACGTGTACCGCATCCGCACCCAGGTGAGCGAACACGGCAGCCAGATCGAGGCCGGTTTCTCGGTGGGCTACCGCGACCGGCTGACGCGCCAAACCCGCTGGCAGGAGCTGGACGAAGACATGGCCTACGACGCCGACGGGCTGGACCGTGCCGTGCAAACCCCCGACCAGATCCGCAAGATAGTGACCACCTTCCGCGACAAACTGCCGCTGGACATCTTCCCCGGTCGCACCGAGGTGCCCAAGACCCTGATCTTTGCCAAAGACGACAACCACGCCGAAAAGATTGTCGAAATCCTGCGCGAAGAGTTTGGCAAGGGCAACGACTTTGCCCAGAAGATCACCTACAAAACCACCGGCGAGAAGCCCGAAAACCTGATCAGCGCTTTCCGCAACAGCTACTTCCCCCGCATTGCCGTTACCGTGGACATGATCGCCACCGGCACCGACATCAAGCCGGTGGAAATTGTCATGTTCATGCGCTCGGTCAAAAGCCGCAACTTCTTCGAACAGATGAAAGGCCGTGGTGTGCGCATCTGCGACCCCACCGATTTGCAGGCCGTGACGCCTGACGCGATCAGCAAGACGCACTTCGTCATCGTCGACTGCGTGGGCGTGTGTGAGCAGGACAAGACCGACTCCGCCCCCATGGACGCCAAAAAGTCCGTGCCGTTTGACAAACTGCTGCAAGCCGTGGCGCTGGGCAATGTGCAGCCCGAGGTGCTGAGCAGCGTCGCCGCCCGCCTGGCCCGGCTGGACCGCGAACTGAGCGAAAGCGACAAACTGCGCATCGCCCAGGCCCCTGGCGGCGCCAGCATCAAAGACCTGGCGCGCGGCCTGGTGAACGCGCTCAACCCCGACACCTATGTCAACCTGTCGCCAGGCGAGGCCGACCAGCTGGTGCAGAAAGCCGTCAAACCCCTGTGCGACCCTGCCCTGCGCAACCTGCTGATCGACCTGAAAAAGAAGGCCGAGCAGGTCATCGACACCGTCACGCAAGACACCCTGCTGGAAGCTGACTTCTCTGAGGCCGCCCGTGAGCGCGCCAAAGGCACGGTGGCAAGCTTTGAGGCCTTCATCGCCGAGCACAAAGACGAAATCATCGCGCTACAGATTTTGTATCAACAGCCACAGCGTTTAAAAGGGCTACAGGCCGAAACGCTCACATTTGAAGCCCTGAAAGCCCTGGCCGACACCCTGCAAGCCCCGCCGCATTTGTGGACCGAAGGCCAGCTCTGGCAGGCCTACGCCGCGCTGGACAAAAGCCGGGTCAAAGGCGACAACCGCAAACGCATCCTCACCGACCTGGTCAGCCTGGTGCGTTTTGCCATGCACCAGGACAATGAGCTGGTGCCCTTCCCCGAGCGCGTCAGCGCCAATTACCATGCCTGGCTGGCGCAACAAACGCAGGCCGGCATCACCTTCACCCCTGAACAACGCCACTGGCTAGACATGATCCGCGAACACATAGCAGGCAACCTTTCAATCGTGCCCGACGACTTTGAATACTCCCCCTTCGCCCAGGAAGGCGGCATGGGCCGCGTGTACCAACTGTTTGGCGCGGAACTGCCCAAGGTGCTTGATGCCTTGAATCGGGAGTTGGCGGCGTGATGCATCCAGCTCGACTCGGTGACGTGGCCGATTCCATGAAAAACGGGATGTACAAGCCAGCCAGTGAATATGGTGATGACGGTATTCCTTGCCTGCGCATGTACAACATTGATGCTGGCGGCATCGTCTGGCGAGATATCAAGCGGATGCGTGTCACCGATGCAGAGCGAGTTGATTACGGTCTTTTGGAGGGCGACCTTCTCGTCAATCGCGTCAACAGCCGCGAACTTGTCGGCAAGACCGCATTGATTCCGTCTGGAATGGAACCAAGTGTCTTCGAGAGCAAAAATATTCGCCTGCGGCTCAGAGCCGACAAAGCGCGCTCTAAGTTCATCAACTATCAATTGCTTGCTAGTGGACGGCATCACTTCGCAGGTAACGCGCAGCAAGTCGTTGGCATGGCGTCAATCAGCCAGACTCAGCTTGCTGATTTCCCAATCTTCTTGACAAGCCTGGAACACCAGGACGAAATCATTGCCGAACTCGACAAGCAGTTCTCTCGCCTCGACGAAGCTGTCGCCAACCTCCAGCGCGTCAAGGCCAACCTCAAACGCTACAAAGCCTCCGTCCTCAAAGACGCAGTAGAAGGCAGACTCGTCCCCCTTGGCCGCCAGTTTGTGGTGGTGAATGTGCCGCGTGCCACACGGCTGCAGCGCCCGGTGTTTGTGGGGCCCAACCCCATGACGGGACTTACCGCCGGGCAGATGAGGGCGACTACCGCTGTTCGGTCGACGAGGTGCGCCGCATGCTGGCCGACCAGTCAGACACGCCTGCCGACTCGCAAATCGTGGAGCATTTTGGCCAGCCAGACTTTGACCCCGAGACTGTTCGGCAATACCGCAACCGTTTTGCATCCCGCGCGCCAGACCATCCGTGGCTGCTGCTGGACGACACGCCCCTGCTCACGAAGCTGAGTGCCTTACGCCGTGACCGGGCCACGGGTTTGGAGGGCGCCACCGTGGCAGGGCTGTTGATGTTTGGCCGGTTTGAGGCCTTGCGCGATGCGCTGCCGGGCTTTCATGTGGATTACCGCGAGCGCCTGTCAGACGACCCCGCCGTGCGCTGGACCGACCGCGTGGTGCCCGATGGCACCTGGGAAAACAACCTGTTTCAGTTTTATGTGCGGGTGATGCAGCGCCTGTCGGGTGACTTGAAAATGCCTTTCCAGTTGGACCGGGAGTTGTACCGCAAAGACGACTCTGCCGTGCATGAGGCGCTGCGCGAGGCGGTGGTCAACGCACTGGTGCATGCGGACCATCGTGGGCAGGGCGGGGTGGTGATTGAGCGGTATCCGGACCGGATCGAGTTGTCTAACCCCGGCTCGCTGCTGGTCTCACGGGTGCAGTTGCTGCAGGGTGGCGTGAGCGAGTGCCGCAACAAGAGTTTGCAGTTGATGTTTCAGCTCATGGGCGGTGGCGACAAGGCGGGCTCGGGCATGGACAAGATTCGGGCTGGCTGGCGCGCACAGCATTGGCGCTCGCCCCGGCTGGAAGAGTCTTTGCAGCCAGACCGCGTGAAGCTGGTGCTGCCCATGGTCAGCCTGATTCCCGATGAGGTGGACCAGGCGCTGCGCGTGCGCTTTGGCGACCGGTTTGCCAAGCTGGACAAAACGGCGGTGCAAGCGGTGGTGACCGCGCAGGTGGAAGGCAGCGTAACCAATGGCCGCATGCAGGAAATCACCGGGGAACACTCCAAAGACATCACTGCCGTGCTGCAAAACCTGGTGCGCGACGGCCTGCTGACGCAGCAAAACCAGCGGCGCTGGGCGAGTTACCGCGTGGCGGAGGACTCCCCCCAATCAGATGACGACTCCCCTCATTTGACGCCCGACTCCCCCCAATGCTCCCCCCAATTTGCCGGGGACTCCCCCCAATTGCCGCCAAACTTCCCCCAATCGGAACGTTTGGTCGGGCTTTCGTCCGAGATTCTGGACCTGTTACCACTGGCGGAGCCCGCCCGCAAGAACAAGAAACTCCCGGTGGACCAACTCAAAGATGTCATTCAGCAGCTGTGCGAAGGTCGGTGGCTGGCAACTTCTGAACTGGCAGCGCTGGTAGATCGCGACGCCGAAAAGCTGCAATCGCGCTTTTTGACCGCGATGGTGCGGGAGGGCTCATTGGAATTACGGTATCCCGACGTTCGTAATCGGCCTGATCAGGCGTATCGGACTGTTTCTAAAACGCTATAAAAAGAGAATCTTCTTACGCACGATCCACGTGGGCGTCGAGCTAATTTGACATGGGAAAATCATCAAATCCTTCCCCGTCCGACTAAACCCAGGCCAAGACCTGCGCAGCGCCTGGAAGCCGCCGTGCTTAGCCAAAACAGCCAAGCCGCCTTTGTTCTGTCGGGTATCGGCAGCCTGTCTACCGCAGGTTTGCGGCTCGCGGGAGCGGTCCAGCCCGAGCGCTTGACGGGCGAGATGGAAATCCTCACGCTGGCGGGCACGGTGGCGTTTGATGGCGCCAAAAGCAGTTCGCACCTGCACATGACCCTGAGCACCGCCACCGGTCAGGTGCTGGGCGGGCATGTGGCCCCGGGTTGCATCGTGCGCACCACGGCAGAGGTGTTGCTGGCGCTGTTGCCCGAATGGCAGTTTGCGCGCGAGCCTGATGCGGCAACGGGATATGACGAGCTGGTAGTGCGGACACAATAGGGTTTGCCAAACTGACAGCACCAAGACAAGAAAAACCCCATGAACTCAGCCACCATCGTTCAGAAACTCTGGAATTACTGCAACGTGCTGCGCGACGACGGCATGAGTTATGGCGACTATGTGGAGCAGCTCACCTACCTGCTGTTCCTGAAAATGGCCGACGAGCGCAGCAAGCCCCCGTTCAACCTCTCCGGCGAGTCGCCCAGCCCGATCCTCAAAGGCTTTGACTGGCCCTCGCTGCTGGACAAAGACGGTGACGAGCTGTTTGACCACTACCGCCACACCCTTGAAAAGCTGGGTGCCGAGAAAGGCACCATCGGCCTGATCTTTGGCAAGGCACAAAACAAGTTCCAGGACCCGGCCAAGCTGCGCCGCCTGGTGGTGGACCTGATTGACTGCGAAAACTGGTCAGCCATGGGCGCGGACGTGAAAGGTGATGCCTACGAGGGCCTGCTGGAGAAAAACGCGCAGGACACCAAGAGCGGCGCGGGGCAATACTTCACCCCGCGCCCGCTGATCCAAGCCATGGTGGACTGCATTGCACCCAAATCGGGCGAGACCATTTGCGACCCGGCCTGTGGCACCGGCGGCTTTTTGTTTGCCGCGCACAACCATGTGGCCGACCACAACCCCAACCTGACCCGCGAACAGAAAAAGCACCTGAAAGAAAATGCTCTGCGCGGCTGGGAGCTGGTGCAAAGCACGGCGCGGCTGGCGGCCATGAACATGATGCTGCACGGCATTGGCTCCGACAAATCAGTGCCCATCGTGGTGGCCGACGCGCTGGCCGCTGACCCCGGTGAACGCTTTGACGTGGTGCTGGCCAACCCGCCCTTTGGCAAGAAAAGCAGCACCATGATCACCGGCGCAGAAGGCAAAGTGGCCACAGAAAAAGACGTGATTGAGCGCGATGACTTCTGGGCCACCACCAGCAACAAGCAGCTCAACTTTGTGCAGCACATCAAGACGCTGCTCAAGCAGCACGGCCGTGCCGCCGTTGTTCTGCCCGACAACGTGTTGTTTGAAGGCGGCGCGGGTGAGACGATCCGCAAGAAGTTGCTGCATGAATGCGATGTGCACACGCTCTTACGCTTGCCCACTGGCCTGTTTTACGCCCAGGGCGTGAAGGCCAACGTGGTGTTTTTCGAGCGCAAGCCCGCCAGTGAAACGCCCTGGACCCAAAAGCTGTGGATTTACGACCTGCACACCAACCAGCACTACACGCTCAAAACCAACCCGCTCAAGCGCGAGCATTTGGACGAGTTCGTCAAGCTCTACAACCCGGTCAACCGCCACGCGCGCAAAACCACCTGGAGCGCGGAGGTCGACGCAGCCAATGGCACCGGCCCGGATGGCCGCTGGCGCGCTTATGACTATGCCGAGCTGATTGCGCGGGACAAGGCCAGCCTGGACATCTTCTGGCTGAAAGACGACTCCTTGGCCGACAGCGACAACCTGCCGCCGCCGGATGTGATTGCGCAGGAAATTGTGGACGATCTGGAAGCGGCCCTGGAGCAGTTCCGGCTGATTGCGGGGGATCTGCAGGTGTCGGCGCTGTAGTTTTCAGGATGTGTGAAGGTTTACTCGCCAGGGTAAACGCTCAGCATCCGGTGCGCCACCAGGTCCAGCGCGGGTTTGACGTTGCCCTGTTTGTCGGTCCAGGCCTTGGGGGTCAAGCTGCCCGCCAGCGCCACTGAATCACCGTCGCGCAGCGCCAGCAAAGCCTGGCTGGGGATGTCGTCAAAGGCGATCACGTTGACAATCAGGGCCTCACCGTCGCCTGCCTGAGCGCGGACCTTGGCCACCACAAAACGGCTCTCGCCCTTGCCCAAACGCTGCTCCGGGTCGCCCAGCAACCTGCCTGCAATCAAACCGTCAATCATGTCGTGGCCTCATGCCCTTGAAAAGGCCTGCATGGTAACGGCTGGCGGCGGCCTGTCGCTAGCTATAGTTCCGCCCATCACATTCACGGACTTCCTTCATGACCATCTGGCAACACCCCATCTCTGTCGAAGCCATCACCACCCTGAGCGCCAACACGGCGGTCAGCCATCTGGGCATTGAATTTCTGGAAGTGGGCGACGACTTCATCACCGCCCGGGTGCCGGTGGATGCGCGCACGCGCCAGCCGTTTGGCCTGTTGCACGGCGGGGTGAGTGTGGTGCTGGCAGAAACGCTGGGCTCGGTAGCTGCCAACTACGCCTGCGCACCGGGGCAGCAGGCGGTGGGGCTGGACATCAACGCCAACCACCTGCGCGGTGTCAAAAGTGGCTGGGTCACCGGCACGGTGCGGGCGGTGCACA
Organism: uncultured beta proteobacterium; assembly: GCA_903905735.1. GTDB lineage: Bacteria > Pseudomonadota > Gammaproteobacteria > Burkholderiales > Burkholderiaceae_C > Rhodoferax. Next base: position 1,862 of record CAIVHU010000131.1, on the reverse strand, counting down.
TCGGGCGCACTACCCAGGTCTGGCAGATCGAAATGCGCAACGAGGCCGGGGAGATGACCTGCGCCTCGCGACTGACCATGTCAGTTCTGGAAAAGCGCTGATTTTTTAGAGCTTTTTAGACCTCTAGCCTTTACGTATAAAGGGCATGCAGCTATCATTTTTTAATCAGCCACGCCCGCATCTGCATCACTGCGGTGCAAAACAGCCGCAACGCAGCACACCATTCTGGCGCGTTTATTGCTTTACTTTGGTGCGTTTCCATGAAACTTGGTCAAAGCGCACTAATAAATAGCAATTCATTCAAAGAGGTTCTCATGGAAGCACTAAAACAGGGCGCGGATGCCCTGTTCATCCTTCTTGGCGGCATCATGGTGCTGGCCATGCACGCCGGGTTTGCGTTTCTGGAGCTGGGCACGGTCCGGCGCAAAAACCAGGTCAACGCGCTGGTCAAGATCCTGGTGGACTTTTCGGTCTCGACGGTGGCGTATTTTCTGGTCGGCTACGGCGTGGCCTATGGCACGCATTTCTTTGTGGGTGCCGAACAGCTGGCCGTCAAAAACGGCTACGAGCTGGTGAGGTTCTTCTTTTTGCTGACGTTTGCGGCGGCCATCCCGGCGATCATCTCCGGCGGTATTGCTGAGCGCGCCCGCTTTTGGCCGCAGCTGATGGCCACGGCCGTCATCGTTGGCTTCATCTATCCGTTTTTTGAGGGCATCGCCTGGAACCAGCACTTTGGCGTGCAGGCCTGGCTCAAAAATTTGACGGGTGCCGAGTTTCATGACTTTGCCGGCAGCGTGGTGGTGCATGCGGTGGGCGGCTGGATCGCCTTGCCTGCGGTGATTTTGCTGGGCGCACGTGCCAACCGCTACCGCAAGGACGGCGGCATCTCGGCGCACCCACCGTCAAGCATCCCGTTTCTGGCGCTGGGCGCGTGGATTTTGACAGTGGGCTGGTTTGGCTTCAACGTGATGAGCGCGCAGACGCTGGACAAAATCTCGGGCCTGGTGGCGGTCAATTCGCTGATGGCCATGGTGGGCGGCACGCTGGCAGCGCTGGTGGCGGGCAAGAATGACCCGGGTTTTGTGCACAACGGCCCGCTTGCCGGGCTGGTAGCGGTGTGCGCGGGCTCAGACCTGATGCACCCGATCGGTGCGTTGGTGGTGGGTGCGGTAGCGGGTGCGCTGTTTGTCACCATGTTCACCTGGACGCAAAACAAGTGGAAGATTGACGATGTGCTGGGTGTGTGGCCGCTGCACGGCCTGTGTGGCACCTGGGGTGGCATCGCCGCAGGTATTTTTGGCAGCCAGGCGCTGGGTGGTTTGGGCGGCGTGAGCTTCAGTGCACAGCTGATCGGCACCAGCATGGGTGTGGCCTGGGCTGCTGCGGGTGGTGTGCTGGTGTATGGTCTGCTGAAAGCCACGGTGGGTTTGCGCCTGAGCCAGGAAGAAGAATTTGAGGGTGCCGACCAAAGCATCCATAACATCAGTGCAACGCCGGAGCGCGAGGTCAACTGGTAAGCACAGCTATTCCGCGCAATTAAAGTCGTAAACAGGTCATTAAAGTCGTCAACACGGGCCTAGCATTTATGCGGGTTTGCGGAGTGTTGTATTTTGGAGACGAATATTTAAAGTCGTAAACACAACAACTTTTTGTCGTTTTCTGCAGGTGGCTGCAGTGCCTGCTGTGGGCCAGTTGCCGACGGTCAAAACTTACGTGACATTCCACGGCAAAGTTTTCCGTTAAATATCGGTCTGCTCGGCCATTTCAAGTGCGTCTTCGACCTCAATTCCCAGATACCTCACGGTGCTCTCAATTTTGGTGTGCCCAAGTAACAACTGAACTGCCCTAAGATTTTTGGTGCG
>CAIVHU010000130.1 GCA_903905735.1 uncultured beta proteobacterium | reverse complement strand
TCCACTGGTGTTTGCCCATGGCATGCAGGAAAATCAGACTGAACTTTCAGCGCCTTTGGGCAACAAAACCCTTGCCGACGATCACCATGGGTGCCAGCCGAAAATGGTGAGCTGCCCCGCCCACCCCGAGCCTCATTGATGAGCAAGATCAACGAACTTTTTCCTTTTACAGAATAAACTGCCCGCATGAAAAACCCAATCCCTGTTCTTTACAAGCCTCACGCCATCGTTATCGGCAGCGGTTTTGGCGGTCTGGCCGCTGCAGTCCGACTTGGTGCCAAAGGTTACCGGGTCACGGTTCTTGAAAAACTCGATGCCCCCGGCGGGCGGGCCTATGTGCATCGCCGCAATGGTCACGTCTTTGATGCGGGCCCCACGATCATCACCGCGCCGTTTTTGCTGGAAGAATTGTGGGCACTGTGCGGCAAGAAGCTCGCCGATCATGTGGAACTGCTGTTTTTGAAGGACTTGTTCTATCGCATCCGTTTTGACGATGGCACCTGGTTTGACTACAACGGGGACCCGGAGGCGATGAAGAAGGAGGTTGCCCGCTTCAGTCCGGAAGATCTCGCTGGTTATGAGAATTTCTTCAAGGAAGCGGAGAAGTGTTACCGCCTGGGCTACGAGGGCATGGCCTCGATTGCGTTTGACACGGTGGGTGATTTCATCAAGGTGATTCCCGACTTCCTGCGCATGGGTGCCTGGAAGAGTATCTATTCACTGGTGGCCAAACACATCAAGAACCCGAAACTGCGCCAGGTGTTCAGCTTTCACCCCTTGCTGATTGGCGGCAACCCGTTTACCGTGACTTGTGCTTATTCGCTGATCAACATCCTGGAGCGCCGTCATGGCGTGCACTGGGCCAAGGGCGGCACCGGTTCACTTGTCAATGGACTGGTTGATCTGATTCGTGGCCAGGGCAACCAGGTGCACATGAATGCCGAAGTGAAGAAAATCACCATCGAGGATGGCCGGGCCACCGGCGTGCTGCTGGCCAATGGCGACACGATGGAGGCAGATATTGTGGTTTCCAATGGCGATACCGCCTGGACGTATAAAAACCTTGTTCCGGCTGAAAACCGCAAAACCTGGACAGACAAGAAGATTGATCGCACGCATTTGTCAATGGGGGTGTTTGTCTGGTACTTTGGCACCAACAAGCGGTTTGACGAGCTGCCTCAACACATGATTTTGCTGGGCGCGCGTTACAGGGAATTGCTCTCGGATATCTTCAAGCGGCATGTCCTGGCAGATGACTTCAGCCTTTACCTGCACCGCCCCAGCGCACATGATCCGTCGATGGCACCGGCCGGATGCGATACCTATTACGTGCTCTCGCCGGTGCCCAATCTGGAAAGTGGTGTGGACTGGGCAGAGCAGGCCGAGCCTTATCGCAAGGCCATTGCCAAGTACCTCAACGACACGGTGATGCCAGGCTTTGAGGCCCAAATCACCGAGTCGCTGGTGACCACGCCGCTGGATTTTCAGAACCGCTTGCTGTCTTACCGTGGCGCGGCCTTTGGTCCGGAGCCCATCCTGACGCAAAGCGCCTGGTTTCGCCCGCACAACCGCAGTGAAGACGTGCAAAACCTGTTCATGGTCGGTGCCAGCACCCACCCCGGTGCGGGCGTTCCTGGTGTCATTGGGTCTGCCAAGGCGTTGGAGTCGGTGTTGCCTGATGCCAAGAGCTTTGGGCCCCGCAAGGTGGCCGCAGCCAAAGCAAAACCTTGAAAGCGTCATGCGTTGACACGATCGGTTCAAAAATTTGTGTTAGGTCAAGACCGGCGCAATATGTCAACAAAAGTTGACATTCATCAATGTTAGAAATTATCATCCTTGGCACATTAGTCTTGTCCTTCAATTTACAGGAAAAGTTATGCGCATCATGTTCGTTCACCCCAACTACCACTCGGGTGGTGCCGAAATTGCCGGTACCTGGCCTCCAGCATGGGTCGCCTACCTGACGGGTTACCTCAAGGCGGGTGGTTACACCGACATTGTTTTTGTTGATGCGATGACCCTCGACCTGAGCGAGGACGCGATGCGCAAGAAGTTTGCCGAGGTCAAGCCCGACATTGTCGGCTGTACGGCCATCACCCCGTCCATCTACAAGGCGCAACGCCTGTTGCAGGTGGCCAAAGAAGTGGATCCGAAGATCGTGACCGTGCTGGGTGGTATCCACGCCACCTTCATGTTTTCGCAAGTGCTGGGCGAGTCACCGTGGATTGATGCGGTGGTGCGCGGCGAAGGTGAGGCCGTGTTCCTGAACCTGGTGAAGGCCGTGGACGCAGGCAACTTCATGCAAAACCGCGAGTCTGTGCCCGGCATCGCTTTCCGCAACGAAGAAGGCAAGATTGTTTCCACTGCCGCCGAGCCGCCCATTGCCGACCTGGACACCATCACCCCCGACTGGGGCATCCTGGACTGGAGCAAGTACATCTACACGCCGCTGAATGTGCGGGTGGCCATTCCCAACTTTGCGCGCGGCTGCCCGTTCACCTGCAGTTTCTGCAGCCAGTGGAAGTTCTGGCGCGATTACCGCATCCGTGACCCGAAAAAAGTGGTGGACGAAATCGAGGCGCTGGTTCGCGACCACAAGGTTGGTTTCTTTATCCTGGCCGACGAAGAGCCGACCATTCACCGCAAGAAGTTCATACAGTTCTGCGAAGAACTCATTGAGCGCAAGCTGCCGGTGTACTGGGGCATCAACACCCGCGTGACCGACATCCTGCGCGACGAAAAACTGCTGCCGATGTACCGCAAGGCCGGTCTGATCCACATCTCGCTGGGTACCGAGGCCGCCGCGCAGTTGCAACTGGACCGTTTCAACAAGGAAACGACGATTGAGCAGAACAAAAAGGCGATCCGCCTGCTGCGCGAAGCCGGTATCGTGACCGAAGCCCAGTTTATTGTGGGCCTGGAGAACGAAACCGCCGAGACCATCGAGGAAACCTACCGCATGACGCGCGACTGGAACCCCGACATGGCCAACTGGGCGATGTACACACCTTGGCCGTTCTCGGACTTGTTCCAGGAACTCGGCGACAAGGTCGAAGTGTTCGACTACGAAAAATACAACTTCGTGACCCCGATCATGAAGCCCAACGCGATGGACCGCGCCGAGCTGCTGGACCGGGTGATGAACAATTACCGCCGGTTCTTCATGAACAAGACCTTCTTCCAGTACCCCTGGACGCGCGACCCGGTGCGCCGCCGCTATCTCATGGGCTGCCTGAAAGCCTTCATGAAGAGCGGGTTCGAGCGCAAGTTCTACGACCTGGGCCGCGTCGGCTACTGGGGTCCGCAGAGCAAGAAAAAGGTCGATTTCAAGTTCGAAAGCGCCACCCGCCGCGAACGCCCGGACGCTGCTTTGGTGGCTCAGGCTGACGATGGTTGGGTGACCATGCACGGACCCAAGATCGAAATGCGCCGCAAGAAGGGCGAAGAAATCGCTGCAGAAGCCATCGCCGCGCAAGCTGCCTCTGCGCAAGCCGTCTCCGCCTGCGGTGGTGGCAAAGACCAACTCACCGAAGAAGAGATGGAAAAAATCGGATGAGTTCAGGCGAGGGCGTTGCGGGCCGCATTGGCCCCAACGCGATCATCAGGGTGGCAGAAACCCTCCGCGAAATTTTTGGTCAGGATGTGACAGCGGGGCTGTTTGAGCGGGCTCAGCTTGGTCATTATCTGGTCAAGCTGCCGGAAAAGATGGTCAATGAAGCCGAGGTGTTGCGCTTGCATAACGTGCTGCGCGACCAACTCGGGCAACCAGCCTGTGCCGACATCACCTGGAAAGCTGGCCTGAAAACGGCAGACTATCTGTTGGCCAACCGCATCCCCAAGTTCGCGCAAGTGGTCTTCAAGATATTGCCGGCGGCCCTGTCGGCGCGGCTGCTGCTGAAAACCATTGGCGGGCACAGCTGGACCTTTGCCGGTAGCGGCGAGTTTAGCTACGAGGTGGGCGAGGCTGTGGTGCTTACCATCCGCAACAACCCGCTGTGCCGGGACGTGCGTACCGAGGTGCCAGTGTGTGACTTTTATTCAGCCACCTTCGAGCGTCTGTTTCAGGTGCTGGTGCATCCCAAAACCAAGGTCGAAGAGACCCTTTGTGAAGCCAAAGGCGACGATGTTTGCCGCTTTGAATTGCGCTGGAATTAAGCTCTAGCCCTTATACGGTAAGGGCTGATAACTATATAAATTGAATCTCACAGGCTCAGCGGTTTGGCGTAGCCAGTCATTTCCAGATAACCTTGGCCCACCGGCTGACCTTGCGCGTCCAGCAACTCGCTCAAACCCTCCCAATAAATCGCCTCGGTGGAGCGGCTGCTGTCGAGTTCCTGGTTATCGATCACGGTGCGCACCGTGAAGCGTTGGGCGATGTTGGCACCCGCCGGGCCAGCCGGAACATCCACCGACCATTGCACCGGATAAGTGGTGCCGCTGGCAGCACTCTTCCAGAAGCGCTCAGGTGTGAAAACCACCTGATCCGGACCAAAGACCACCGGCAGCGCTACCCCCGGAGCGCGCCAGGAGCCACCGGCCCACACTGTGCCACCTGCCTTGTCGCGCAGCCGAAACGCCGTCAATGCACTGCCGTCGTTCAGGTTCATGCCAATCCAGTCCCAGCCCACGGCTTGCGGCGGCATGATGGATTGGCTCCATTCATGGTCCAGCCAAGCGCGACCGGTCACCGCCATCGCTTTGCCAGCCAGCGTCAGATCCCCGGTTACCGCCAACTGCGGCAGGCTGTAATAAAAGCTGGCTTGCTCGGGTTGCGGCCCCTTGCGAGACAACCCCTGATCGCCCTGCAGCATCAAGGGCTGGGTTTCCTGCAGCGCCAGCTCGAAGGCAAAGTCCGACCCGTTGGCTCGCGCCTGGTAGTGGTTGCTCAGGCGCACCAGCGACCAGTCGCGCAGTTGCACATCGGTGTCTGCATCGCTGGCATGAGCAAGATCGACCCCAGGCACACCCGAGCTGCGGGCAATGCGCTGGTCGTGCAGCAGCCGCTTGCCCGCCACATCCGTGACCGCCGCATGCGCAAAGATCAGTTGTTTGGCGGCAAACGCAGACTGCATGCTCTGGGTGGACGGCACGCGTGAGCGGAAAAAAGTCAGCTGAAACCCAAAGCGGCGATCAGCCGCCTGCAACTCGCCGGTGACGTACCACCATTCAATCGCCGTGTCCGGATGGCTACCCAGATCATGCGGGAATTGCAGTGGGCGTTTGACGAGAGGTGACGACATTGCCGCACTGCTGTCGGTTTGCCCTTGTACCGTGCCAGCGCACAAGGGCAGTCCCAAGCCGGCAACCAGCAAGTGGCGGCGCGTCAGCAGCGAGTTGTGTAAGCGCGTCGAGACCACAGGTCTACCTCACGAATACTTAAAAATAATAGCCGCCAGCCCTTGTTTAATAGGGGCTGGAGCCTGTTTTGATCATCTATTTCAGGCTGCCAGAGAGAAACTGCGCCAGGCGCACGCTCTTGGGGTTGGTGAGCACATGTGCCGGGTTGCCTTCTTCTTCGACCAGGCCTTTGTGCAGGAAGATCAGGTGGTTGGAGACTTCGCGGGCAAAACCCATCTCGTGCGTGACCACCACCATGGTGCGGCCTTCGAGCGCCAGGTTTTTCATGACTTTCAGCACCTCGGACACCAGTTCGGGGTCGAGCGCACTGGTGGGCTCGTCAAACAGCATCACCTCGGGCTCCATCGCCAGCGCGCGGGCAATCGCCACGCGCTGCTGCTGGCCACCGCTCAGGTGGGCCGGGTAAGCGTCTTCTTTGCCTTCCAGCCCCACCTTGGCGAGGTATTTGCGGGCGATCTCCACCGCCTGGTCGTGTGGCACTTTCATCACATGCACCGGCGCTTCGATGATGTTTTGCAGCACCGTCATGTGCGCCCACAGGTTGAAATGCTGGAACACCATCGCCAGCTTGGTACGCAGACGGGCCAGTTGCTTGGGGTTGGAGGCGTGCAGTTCACCGTACTTGTCGGGGTTCAGGTGCAACTCTTCACCGGCTACGCTGATGCGCCCCTGGTTGGGTCGCTCCAGCAGGTTGATGCAGCGCAAAAAGGTGCTTTTGCCCGAGCCGGAGCTGCCGATGATGCTGATCACATCACCCGCGTGAGCGGTGAGCGACACGCCTTTAAGCACCTCATTGGAGCCAAAGCGCTTGTGGATGTTGTCAACCTGCAGCTTGAGGGTGGTGGCGGCGGTCATGGTCAGGCTCCCAGCAATTCACCGGTACGAAACGCCTCGCTACCTGCGATCTTGCCGATCTCGCCGCCAGCGGTGATGTAACGGTCGCGGATGCGGGCGTAAAACAGGCCGTCAACACCAGCCGCCACGCGTTCGATGTGACCGTCAATGGGATCGATCACTTCGGCCACCAGGTCGCCTTTGGCCAGCCTCTGGCCCGGCTCGGCGGCAAACACCACCACACCGGGTGTATGGGCGCGCAGGGTCTCGGAGCCAGCCAGCGGCGTGGCTTCGCACAGCGGCTCGGGCACGTCAACGACTTCGTCACAGGCCCACACTCCCATGCTTTGCAGCCAGTGGATGATGGCCTGGGCATCTTGCTCCGCCAAGGCGTGCGTCACATCGAGCTCACCACGCAACTCGATGGTGGTGCTGCAGCAGCCCTGAGGCAGCGGGTGGGACTGGCCGGATGCGGCAATTTTCTCGCCCAGTTGCCACCAGGCGCTGGACAAGCATTCATCAAACGGCCGGTTTCCCGAGTTGCGCGCCAGCAAAATGGCCTGGCTGCCCAGGTAGTGCGCCAGTTCGGACATCTGCGGCCAGCAAGGTTCTTCAGTGTAGAAATGCAGCACGCCTTCGCAGTCGCAATGCAGGTCCAGCACGTAGTCCGCGTCGTGCGATAGCGTCAGCAGGGTTTTGCGCAGGCTTTGCAACTCGGTGGCGGGCACCCAGTGCTTCAGGTAGTCGCCGATGGCATGGCGCACCTGATGGACGTTGGTCATCGGTTCATCCGTCAGGGTCGGTAACACGCTGGTTGCCACCGCGCTGGCCAGGTCGGGGTAGTGGCGGTTGAAGTTTTCCGAGGTGTCGAACTCGAAACGACCCATGGGTTTGTGGTCCAGTCGTTGTGCCAGACCCATCGGGTTGGCCACCGGCACCAGCACCACTTCTCCGTGCAGCAAGCCTTTGGCCTCAGCGGCTTGAAGCGCGGTGCGCAGATGGTGCGCCACCAGCATGCCAGGCAACTCCTCAGCGTGCAGGCTGGCCTGGATGTAAATCTTCAGACCCGAGCCGAGCAGGCCAAAGTGCAGGCTGGTGAGGGTCTTGTGGCTGCCCAGACTAGGCGACAACAGGGGGTGATCAATGCGTTGCATGACAAAAAACCATTCGTTCAGTGCTTGCGGGGTGTCAGGTAGGCCAGTAGGCGCCCTTCGCTGAAGCGAAAGAAGCCAATCAGGGCGAAAGAGGCGGTCAGGTAAATGCCCGCTGCGGCCAGATAGGCCTCAAACGGCAGGTAATAGGTGGCGTAAATGCGGCTGGCCGCTGAGGTGACATCGAGCATGTTGGGCACCGCGCTGGCCAGGCTGGTAGCGTGCAGCATCATCACCACTTCGTTGCTGTAGGCGGGCAGGGTGCGGCGCATGGCGCTGGGTAACACCACCCGCAGCATGGTCTGAAAGCGGTTCATGCCGTAGGCGTGTGCGGCTTCGATTTCGCCGGCACTGGTTTCACGAATGGCACCGGCCAGCATCTCGGCGGTGTAACCGGCGGTGTTCAGGCTGAACGCCAGCATGGCGCAAAAGAAAGGCTCTTTGAAATAGGTCCAGGGCCAGACCGCGTCCCAGCGCGCCTGAATCCACTCCAGCTGCCCCAGTCCGTAATAGATCAGGTACACCTGAATCAGCAAGGGTGTGCCGCGGATGACAAAGGTGTAGGCACCGACAATCCAGCGCAGTGGTGCCCATGGTCCGGTCAACGCGAGGGCAAAAAGCAGAGCCAGCGTGGCACCAATGGCTAGGGAAGACGCCAGCAACCAGAGGGTGATGATGATGCCGTTGCCAAACAACGCCAGGTTGTTGGGGTCAAAAATGACAGCCCATTCCATTACAACTGGCCTCGTTTGGTACCCAGACTAAAGCGGGCGTTGACTTTTTTCAGGACCAGCAGCGACAGGGATGTGTAAATCAGGAACAGGGCTCCGGTGAACATGAAAAAGATGAACGGCGAACGTGTCGCCGCGCTGGCCTGCTTGGCCAGATAGGTCATTTCCTGCAAGCCGATCAGGCTGATCAACGACGTCGCCTTGATCAACACCAGCCAGTTGTTGGTAAAACCCGGCAAGGCATAGCGCACCATTTGTGGCAGTGTGATGCGCATGAAGGTTTGTGGGCGGCTCATGCCAAAGGCCCAGGCGGCTTCCATCTGGCCTTTGGGAATCGCCAGGATGGCACCGCGAAAGGTTTCCACCATGTAGGCGCCATAGATGAAGCCGATGGTCAGTACACCCGCCATGAAGGGGTCGATATCGACGGTGGCCTCGCTGCCCATCTTTTCGAGCAGGGTGTTGATACCGATGGTGCCGCCGTAAAACACCAGCAGCATCAGCACCAGATCAGGAATGCCGCGGATGACGGTGCTGTAAATAGTGGCAATGGCCACCAGAACGGGTTGCCCCGACAGTTTGGCCCCTGCACCTACCAGACCAAACACGATAGCCACCAGCAGCGCCAGCAAAGACACCCCCACCGTCAGCAGTGAGCCGTGCAGGATAACCCAGAAATAAGACTGCATCGGATGGGAGCGGGTGCTGACCGGGTGGTTTTACTTGCCGTAAACGTCGAACTTGAAGTACTTGTCGTTGATGGTCTTGTAAACACCATTGGCGCGGATGGCCTTGATGGCGGCGTTCAGCTGGCTCTTGAGTGGGCCCTGACCCTTGCGCAAAGCGATGCCGGCGCCGGTGCCAAAGTACTTGGGAATGTACAACTCGTCACCCTTGAGTTCGTAGTTCTCACCGCCCGGCTTGCTCAGGAAACCGCCAGTGACTTCCAGAAAGTCAGCCACAGTGCCGTCCAGACGACCAGACTTGATGTCCAAATAGACTTGATCCTGCGCGTCGTAAGACACCACGTCCACACCTGCCGGCTTCAACTCGCCCAGGGCGTATTTCTCTTGGGTGGAGGCTTTCAAAACGCCAATTTTCATGCCCTTGATGGAAGCTGGGCCCGTGTATTTCACGTCTTTCTTGAGCACCACGCGGCTCGGGGTGTTGTAGTACTTGTCTGTGAAATCGACTTGTTTCAGGCGGTCTGCGGTGATCGACATCGAGCTGATGATCACGTCATATTTGCGTGCCAGAAGACCGGGAATCATGCCGTCCCAAGGCTGCTCTACAAACACGCAGGTGCGTTTGATCTGGTCGCACAACGCTTTGGCAATGTCCACATCAAAGCCGGTGGGCTTGCCATCCGGGGTTTTGTAAGTGAAGGGCTCATAAGTGGCATCGATGGCGACCTTGAGGTCCTTGCCCTCAGCAAATGCGCCCAAGCTCAGGGCAGTAATGGCAGCAGCTAGCAAGAGTTTCTTCATACAGTGACTTCCTTACGACAATGCCGTTCAACGGCGGGTTAAAAAATAATGAACATGACATTCTATGGCTAGCGTCATGCCCGGTTCGTGCAGGTTTCTACTTAGGGCATGGGTCTTGCAGTTCGAGCAAACTCTATGCCAAATGGCTGAATGTGAAACCTTGACCTGATAACCTGCACTCATGTTGCCAGATTCCCGCACCACGCTGTCACGACGCGAGCTCATTCGCGCCCTGAGCCTGTGCGCCCCGGCCGGTGTGCTGGCGGGCCTGCCTGCCTGTGGCTGGCTGGATCAGCCACTGACTGTGGCCGCGCATCTCTGGGTCGGTTACGAGCCGATGTTCCTGGCAGACAACCGCCAATGGCTCGAGCACGATCGGGTCAAGCTGCTGCAGACCACCAATTCGATGGAGACGGTGGCGGCCCTGCAAGATGGCCGCGCCCAGGCGGGAGCGCTGACGCTGGACGAGGTGCTGCGCGCGCGCGCGCCGGCGGGTTGCCCCTGTCCATCGTGCTGGTTTTCGACATTTCGCTGGGGGCCGACATGCTGCTGGCGCGGCCGAGCGTGACCACTTTGGCGCAGCTCAAGGGACTGCGACTGGGTTATGAGGCCGGTTCGGTGGGAGAAATCATGCTGGCTGAGGCCTTGAGCCAATGCGGCTTGACCCGGCAAGACCTGCTGTTGAGCCAGGTAGCGGTGGACCAGCAGGTGGCGGCCTGGCAGGCCGGTCAGGTGGATGCCGTGATCACCTATGAACCGGTGGCTTCGCGACTCCAGAGTCTGGGCATGCAGCGCCTGTTTGACAGTCGCCAGATCCCCAACACCATTCTGGATGTGCTCGCGGTGCACCGCGATGCACTGGATTGGCACCATTCGCAGGCACTGCGTCAGCTGCTGGCGGTCCATTTTCGTGCGCTCAATGAGTTTGAGCGCAATCCGCAGGACGCCGCCTACCGCATGGCACCCCATTTGAACCTGCCACCATCCCAGGTCCTGTCAGCCTTCAAGGGGATGGTGCTGCCTACCTTGGCCAGCAATGACGAGTTGCTCAAAGGCCAGGGCCCGGCCTCGCTGCGCGCACGGGCGCAGAAGGTGTGGCAGATTTTGCAGCGTGCCGGATTGGTGTCTGGCCAGGAGTCGCTGACCGATCTGGTGGACGGCGATTATTTGCCCACCGAGGGCTTTCTCAAATGATCGGCAGATGGACGCGCTTGCTTGTTCTGGCCTGGCTCGGGCTGGCCGGGGTTTTGTTGGCCTGGCCCGCAGGGGCGGCTGACAGCATCAAAATTGCGGTGCTGGCCTACCGCCCCAAGCTGCAAACGCTAGCGCAGTGGCAGCCGCTGGCAGATGTGCTCAAGAAGGCCAATCCAGAGCGTGACTTCGAGATTGTGGTGTACAGCCTGACCGAGCTGCAGGAGGCTGTGGCCAGCCGGCAGGTGGATTTTGTGCTGACCAATCCGGGGAATTACGTGCTGTTGGCGCGCCGCGCTGGCCTCAAAGCTCCTCTGGCTACCCTGCTGGTGGATGAAAGCGGCCAGGAGGTGGCCGCATTTGGCGGTGTCATGTTCAGCCGTGCTACCGATCCGGCGTTTGATTCCCTTGCCGGGCTCAAAGGCAAAACCATTGCTACCGTGGGCACCGACTCTCTGGGTGGCTACCAGATGCAGGCCTACGAACTGATGCAGGCCGGTGTGATGCTGCCTGCCGATGCCAACTTGGTGTCCACCGGACTACCGCAGGACAAGGTTCTGACGGCCGTGCTGCAGGGACAGGCGGACGTGGGTTTTGTGCGCACAGGCATGCTCGAAGCCATGCAGCGTGAGGGCAAGCTCGACCTGCGTCAGGTGCGGGTGATTCAACCGCAAAATCTGCCCGCTTTCCCGGTGGTGTCGTCCACACCCTTGTACCCCGAGTGGCCTTTTTCTTATCTGGGGCACGTGGACGAGCGCCTGGCCAGACGCGTCACGGCGGCGCTGTTTTCACTGCGAGCGGATTCGTCTGCGGCGCATGCCATGGGTATCCGCGGGTTTTCAGTGCCAGCCGACTACACCCCGGTGGCCGACACGCTGCGAGCCTTGCGCCTGCCGCCGTTTGACCTGAGCCCGACCTTCACCTGGCGCGATGTGGCTGAGCGCTACCGCACCCCGTTGCAGGTGGGGATGTGGAGCCTGCTGCTGGTGGTGTTGCTGAGTGTGCGGCTGTGGCTGGCGCAGCGCCGCCTGCGTGCCGAAGTGAGCAGTCGCGAAGCCTCCGAGCGCACCACCGAGCGCTCGCGTGAATTGCTGATGACGGTGATCGACAACGTGCCCATCGGCGTGTTCTGGAAAGGGCGCGACCACCGGTTCATGGGCTGCAACAGCCTGTTTGCCAAAGACTGCGGGCTGCCGAACGCCCTGGCGGTGGTGGGCAAGGACGACTTTGACGTGGCGTCGCCGGAGCGTGCCGATGCGTACCGGCGTGACGATCTGCTGGTGATGGACTCAGGGCGCCCCAAGCTGTTTTATGAGGACCGATTTGTCAATTCAAAGGGCGTGGCGCGCTGGAACCGCATCTCCAAAGTGCCGCTGCGCACGTCAGACGGTGTAGTTTTCGGGGTGCTTGGCATTTATGAAGACATCAGTGCGCAAAAGCGGGTCGAGGCGCAACTGGTGCTTGATGCCAGCGTGTTCGAGCACGCGCGGGAAGGCATCCTGATCACTGACGTGGATGCCAACATCATCAACGTCAACACCGCCTTCACCACCATCACCGGCTACAGCCGGGAAGAGGTTCTGGGCCAGAACCCCCGGCTGCTGAACTCCGGGCGGCAACCGACGGAGTTTTACACCACGATGTACGCTGACCTGCAGTCGCAGGGCTACTGGCACGGCGAGATCTGGAACCGCCGCAAGAGTGGCGAAGACTATGCAGAGATGCTGACCATCACTGCGGTGCGTGACGCGCAAGGCCAGGTGCAGCACTATGTGGCCATGTTTTTTGACATCAGTGACATCAAAAAACACCAGCAGCAGTTGGAGCACATTGCCCACTTTGACGCATTGACCCATTTGCCCAACCGGGTGCTGCTGGCTGACCGACTGCAGCAAGCCATCTTGCAGGCGCAGCGCCGGGGGCTGCTGCTGGCAGTGGTGTATCTGGACCTGGACGGCTTCAAGCTGGTCAACGACACTTTTGGCCACGAAGCCGGTGACCACCTGCTGGTGGCGGTGTCAGACAACATGAAAAACACCCTGCGCGAGGGCGACACTCTGGCTCGTCTGGGCGGTGACGAGTTTGTGGCCGTGCTCACTGACCTGACCGACACCGATGATTGCGCTCAGACCCTGACGCGTCTGCTCGCGGCAGTGGCCAAGCCGGTAGGGTTTGCCACTGCGCAGTTGCAGGTGTCGGCCAGCCTGGGCGTCACCTTTTACCCGCAGGCGGACATCGTGGATGCCGACCAGCTTTTGCGTCAGGCCGATCAGGCCATGTACCAGGCCAAGCTGTCGGGCAAGAACCGTTTTCATGTGTTTGACGCGGTGCATGACCGCAGCGTGCGTGGTTTGCATGAAAGCCTGGACGAGATCGCCCGGGCGATGGATCAAGGCGAGTTTGTGCTGTTTTACCAGCCCAAGGTGAACCTGCGCACCGGCAAAGTGTTGGGTGCCGAGGCGCTGATCCGCTGGCAGCATCCGAAAAAAGGCCTGCTGTCACCAGCGCAGTTTTTGCCAGCGATTGAAGACCATGTGTTGATCGTCAAGCCGGGTGAGTGGGTGATCAGCGCGGCCTTGCAGCAAATGCAGCAGTGGCAAGCCATGGGCCTGGTTCTGCAGGTGAGTGTGAATGTGAGCGCACGACAGTTGCAGCAGGACAATTTTGCGCAGCGGTTGGGCGAATTGCTGGCCACCGTGCCGCACGCCAACCCGGCGCTGTTGCAGATAGAGGTGCTGGAAACCAGCGCCCTGCAAGACCTGGCGCGCACCGCCCAGGTGATCCACGCCTGCGCGCAGCTCGGGGTGGGTTTTGCGCTGGACGACTTTGGTACTGGGTACTCGTCACTCACTTATTTGAAGCACCTGCCGGTGCAAACCATCAAGATCGACCAGAGTTTTGTGCGCAACATGCTCGGTGATGCGGACGATTTGGCGATTTTGCAGGGCGTGATCAGCCTGGCGCGGGCATTTGGCCGCGAGGTGGTGGCCGAAGGCGTGGAAACCGTGGCGCATGGCACCCGCCTGCTGCAACTGGGCTGTGATCTGGCGCAGGGTTACGGCATCGCCCACCCGATGCCCGCCGAGGCCTTCCCCGCTTGGCTGGCTAACTGGCAGCCTGACCCGGCTTGGGGCGCGGCGGGAAGCTGATTCCGTTCGACCAGAACCGCAGCGGTTGCTATCATTTCCCACGTGCCAAAGACCAGGACGCAGAGAATGCCACCTTGGTCACTTCGGGCCGCAGGCCGACGTGCCGCTCAGCTCCGTTCGTGTCCCCCGCCCTGCGGGCTCCTCCTTGACCTCACTGCGCTGAGTGCCACGCCGACCTGCGGCTGCCAGCATTCGAGTACACACCGGGAATTCAACTGCCGAATACCAACACCGCTGGTTACCGAGGGGCACAGGGTGAATGGTGCAGCGTGGACTTGGGGTTTTGCCAAGTCAAGGAGGAGCAGGGGGCGCAGCCCTCTGCGGGGGATATGAGCGGAGCCATTCACCCTATGGCCCTCGACGCACACAAGCCTGAGCCGAAAAACCTGCTTCGGCAAAGTCCGCACCACGTTGCGTGGCAGTCGATCTACGGCCAATCAAAAGCAGCTATCTCAGGCTTACAGCAACGCCACGGATGATTTTGAAACGGAACTACCAGTCTTCCTTGACCGCCAGCACCGCGTCCTTGCCCGCCGCAGCACGGGCGGCCAGCCAGGCCGTCAGCGTGCCAGCCGTGACTACCGCCAAGCACAGCGCCAGCAGTTTCAGCCACGGCAGCATCAGGTCCATGGTCCAGTGAAAACTTTGCGGATTCACCACGTCCACCAGCACCAGCGCCACAGCCAGCCCCAGGCCCAGCCCGGCAATCGCGCCCAGCATGGTCCAGGCCATGCCTTCTAGGGCCACCACCGTCAGGATCTGGCGACGCGTCAGGCCCAAGTGCGCCAGCAGGCCAAACTCCTTGCGCCGGGACAACACCTGCGCGCTGAAACTGGCCGCCACGCCAAACAGACCGATGCCAATTGCCACCGCCTGCAGCCAGTAAGTCACGGCAAAACTGCGGTCAAAAATCTTCAGCGAGATGGCGCGAATCTGGGCTGAGGTGCCAAATTCCAGCAGACCGCCGGTGCCTTTGTCGGCATCTGCGCCCTGGGCCGCATCGGGCCCGGCCAGGGCTTGCAGGGCCTGCTTCACGCGTGGCGCGTCGGCCGGGTTATCCAGCCACAGCACCAGGTCGTTGGCGCGCTGGTCGCCAGTCAGGCGGCGGAAATCGGCCAGGTTGATGGCAATCGAACCTGACTGGCGGGCATAGTCGCGCCACATACCTGCCACAAAAAACGTAGCTTCTGGCGCTTGCTGCATAAGGGCTAGAGGCCTAAAAGCCTTGGAAAGTGCGGGCAACGTCTGGCCCAGCCTGGCCCCGTGCAAATCGACCACCGCTTCGCTCACATACACGCCAATCTGCCCCGGCGGCACCGGCAGCGGCGTGCCGATCAGCGGCAGGGTGCGCGCCGGGTCACCCAGCTCGCGCGCCAGCAGCGCCACCGCAGGCTGGCTGCTTTGCAGGTTCAAGGGCAAGATGCGCTGCGCTTGCAGCTTTTTCACACCGGCCAAGTGCGCGGCGGCCTGCACAAACTCGGGGCTGAAAAACACCGTGTCGCTGGCCCCCATGCTGGCGGCGCTGCGCACATACACGTCGGCAGGCAGGATGCGGTCGAGCCACTGGGTGACCGAGTCGCGAAAGCTCGCCACCATCACCGTCAGCGCCACGGCCAGGCTCAGCGAAGCCACCACGCCGCTGACGGCCACGGCGGCGGTGTCGCGCTGGCGGCGGGCGCGCTCCACCGCCAGCAGCGGCAAGGTCTGGCGCGACAACCGGGGTGCCAACCAGCCCAGCAGCAGCCCGATCAGCCAGGGCAGGGCGGTGATGCCCCCCACCAGCAACATACCCACCGAGATGTAAGCCGCCAATGGGATACCAAAAACGGCAGGAGCCCTTGTCAATATTGCGCCACCAGCTATCAAAATCAGACTGATCCAGTGCGACTTGGAACCCACGCCCAGGTTGCCCAGGCCTTTGAGCGTTTGTGCTGGTGGCAACTGCTGCGCCGAGCGTGCCGGCCACCAGCCGCCCACCAATGCCGCGCCCACACCGAGCGCGCCGTAGATCAGCGCGGCGGGGATGCTGAACTTCAGGCTTGGCGTGGCCCCCGAGAAAACGCCGCTGCCCAGATCACCACCCAGAAACCCCAGCGCCAGCGCCGCCAGCGCGGTGCCTAGCGCCAGCCCGGCTGCGCTGCCCACCAGCCCCAGAGCCAGCGACTCCCAGAGCACCAGTTTCAGCCGATCGCGACCGGACAGGCCCAGCACGCCCAGCAGGGCAAACTGCTGCGAACGTTTCGCCACGCTGAGTGACAGCACCGAAAACACCAGAAACGCGCCGGTGAACAAGGCGATGAGCGCCAGCACCGTCAGGTTCACCCGGTAAGCGCGAGACAGGTTGTTGATCTGCGACTCGGCTTCCTGCGGCAGCGTCACCGTCACGTCCGCAGGCCAGCCGGGCGAGGCTTCCAACTGGCGCGCAAAGGCATCGCGGTCCACCCCGGGCTGCAGGCGCAGGTCGATGCGGGTGAGCTGGTCAGGCTTGCCAAACAGGTCTTGCGCGGCGCCAATGTCCATCACCGCCAGGGCTGCTCCGCTGGCGCGCACGCTACCTGCGACGTGAACGTTGACCCATTGCATGCCACTTTGCAGTTGCAGCGTGTCCTCGCGCCCGCTGGGCAAGGCGATCCGCTTGGCAGCAGCATTCAAAAAAATCTGTCCCGGGGCAAACAGCGCCCAGCGGTCAGCCTGGTTCGTCGTGGTCTTGGCAGCGGGCAACGGCATCAAGTCCGGCGAGCTGGCAAAAACGCTCAAGGCGTCCACCCCCACCACCCGCAACGAGCGTTTTCCTTGCGCGGTCATCACATAGCTGCCCACCTCCAGAATAGGTGAAGCCGTTGCGACGCTTGGGTTTTGCACTATGGTTTTATACAGAGCTTCGTCAAAGTGGCCTTGTACGCCGCGCAGTTCCAGGTCGCTCTGGCCGCCCACCGAGCGCGCCGCCTGGGCGAATTCATCCAGCGCCGAGCTGTTGATCAGGTGCACCGAGAACGCCAGCGCCACCCCCAGCATCACCGCCAGCACCGCGGCCGCATTGCGCCACGGGTGCTGGCGCAGTTCCTGCCAGGAGAAAGTTTTGAGGAGTTCAAACATCGGCGGGTATTCTGGCAGTTCAGGCTGGGGGCTGTGCTGGCGGGGTTGAACCGGCTGCCACGCCAGGCGCAAGACCTCATGGATCTGCAAAAAACAGGCGAAATGTGAACTACCATGCCATCAGTCGCTTCAGGCTTCTATGTCCGACCCAAACGTGTCCATTGTCAAAACCTGGTTGTTGAGTTCGCCGGCCGCCATTGCCCTGGCCTTGGCTTACCGGCGCTTTATCTTGCTGGGCACGGTGGTGTTTTTGGCGGTGGTGGGCTTCACCATGTACATCGGTTGGCAGCGCCAGGTGGCGGCCGAGGTCAGCGTGACCAACCAGCGCCTGCACGGCAACGCGATCCGGCTGCAGGCCATCATCAAATCGGCGAACGACCAGATCACGCAACTCGCGGCCTGGGCCAACCATTCCCCGCAGCACGCGCCTTATCTGGGGCCGGGCGACGTCCGCCAGGCCGTGGCGCAGGCTGCCAAGGCATCACCTGACGGTGAGATTACCCTGGACGCGCTGGCTGCCGTGCCGCCCACGCAGCGACTGGGTCAAATTTTGGCGCTGACCGGGGCCAGCCTGGCGCGGCCCGGCGGGCTGCCTTCAGACCTGGATCTGGCCTTGTCGCTGGCAGACCGTATGGGTGATGACATCCTGACCTCGCCGTTCCTGCGCTGGACCTATTTCAATGCGGCCAGCCGCAAGCTGCTGCTGATTGCACCCTGGGTGTCCAAAAAAGACTTGCTCGGTGACGAGCCCAACACCCGCAGCTTTCTGCAGCATGCCTGGAACTATGAGGTTACCACCGGCGGTCTGCCGGCCAACAACCCGCAGCGCCAGCCGTACTGGACCGCTGCCTATCTGGACCAGGCAGGGGCCGGGCTGATGATCTCCCACGCGGCCCCGATTTATTGGGGTGACGAGTTTGTTGGTGTGGTCGCCACCGATGTGCTGCTGGGGTTTTTGAACGATTTTTTGCGTGAGTTTCCCGACCAGGCGGGCCTGCTGACGATTTCCAACGCGCAAGGCCAGATTCTGGGTGACCGCCGCGCGGCCCCTGCGGGCCAGAAGGGCATAGCCTCCATCAACAGCCTGCTGCCGCCAGATTTGCGCGCGGGCCGGTCGCTGGACAACTTGCGGGGCGAGTCCATCGGCAGCGACCTGGTTTTTTCGGCCAGCTTGGACAACCCGCGCTGGCGCATCGTTTTCCAGTTGCCGAAAGAGTCGCTCTACCAACGCGTGGCAAGTGCCTTTTCGGCACAGCTTTATTTGTCGCTGTTTCTGGTGCTGGGCGCTTTCCTGATGCACCTGCTGCTGTGGCGCATGTATGTGGCACCGGCTTTGCAGATTGCCGACTTTGTGGCCCGGGAGTCCGGCGGCAGCCATCCGACCCTGCCACAGGTGCCGCGCTTGTGGCAGCCCTGGCTGGATGCCATGGCGCGTGCCTTTGGTGAGCGCCTGCACTACCTGACCGAGTTGCAACAGAGTCATGAAGTGCTGGAGCAGCGTGTGGCCCGGCGCACGCAGGCGCTGATGGCGGCCAACAGCCGACTGGAAGCGCTGTCGGTCACCGACCCGATGACCGGTGCTTTCAACCGCCGCCACCTGTTTGAACTGCTGCAAGCCGAGAGCCAGCGCGTGTTGCGCGGCGGTCCGGTGTTTTCAGTGTTGATGATTGACCTGGATTTTTTCAAGAAGGTCAACGATGGTTTTGGCCATGCAGCGGGGGACCGGGTGCTGTGTGAGTTTGTCACCCGCAGCCAGGCGGTGGTGCGCAAGACCGACGTGATTTGCCGCTATGGAGGCGAAGAGTTTGTGGCCTTCATGCCAGCCATGCAGCGTGAGGGTGCGGCGATGCTGGGCGAGCGTCTGCGCCGTGCCATCGACGCCAAACTGGTGGAGTTTGAAGGCGCGGCGATTGCCGTCACGGTCAGCATCGGGGTGGCCAGCTACCGTGCCGGTGAGAGTCTGGAGGAATTTCTGGGCCGAGCTGACCACCGCCTCTACATGGCCAAGGAAGAGGGGCGCAACCGGGTGGTGAGCCAGGCCTGATCCGCCAGCAACGGCTTTTGAGTGACCTGGGTCACGGCCCACAGGCCAGACAGCCGTGAAAATGCGGCCTGTTTCAACTTCCGGATGTTCCTGCCATGCCAACTTTTTGTTACGCCAAATCCCAGATCGTCCTGCACTGGGTGGCCGCTTTGGTGATCACCCTGATGCTGGTCACCGGCACCTTCATTCTGGCGACCATGCCCAATACGCCCGCCAAGATTGGCATGCTGCGCATCCACATGATGATGGGCACGCTGGTAGCGGTGCTCACCGTAGTGCGGGTGCTGATGGGGCGCATGCTGCCCGCACCGCCTGACACGGCCGCACAAAAGGTGGCCCACCTGGGGCAGATCGTGATCAACCTGACCGTGTTGCTGCTGGCGGCCAGCGGCAGCGTGCTGGCCTTGCAGAGCGGCTTGTTGGACGCGGTGTTTGGCAGCGGTGCCTTGCCCGAAGACTTCAAGGTGTTTACCGCGCGCCAGATCCACGGCTGGGTGTCCAAGGGCGTGATGTTTTTGGTGGTGACGCATGTGGTGGTGGCGCTGTACCACCAGATCGTCATGAAAGATGGCGTGCTGGCACGCATGACCTTCAGGAAATAAGCTGCGCATCGACCCAGCCGCGCAGGCTGTTGACAAAGGCCAGCCCTTGCGCGCGCTTGAGGTCATCGAGTGTGATCACTGCTTCTTTCACGCGATCTTCCCGTAAACACTGCGACCGGCCCACACCCTCTAGCAGCCCGCAATGCAGCGCGGGTGTCAGCCATTGGCCGTCCAGCAGCACGGCGATGTTGCCGCGCGTGCATTCGGTCAATTCGCCACGGGCGTTGTAGAGCAGCGTGTCAAACAGCGACGGGTCGGTGGGCGCAAAAGCCTCGTAATGCGCCCGGCGGGTGGTTTTGAAGCGCGTGAATTCACTGCCGGATGCTTCAAAAAAAGTAGCTGCTAACGCAATGGATACGGGGGATGGCGTGCTTTTTGTATAAATTTTTCGGCGTGAGGCGTGCCATCGGCATTGAGCAGCAGGCGCACGCGGCACACGACTAAAGGCTGCGAAATGGGTTGCGTTGCTGGCACGAGCAGCGGCACATCGTCGGCATCCACGGGCAGCAGCGTGGCCAGTGCGGCACGGATGCTCTTCTCGTCAAACGGGTAGCCAAAATGCCTTGCAGCCCCCGCCAGCCTTGCCAGGTGCGCTCCTAAATTTTGAAATTGGCCAGCCTGCAGGCGCAGCGTTTCCAGCAACTGAAACGGTTCGCTGGCGCGCTCCAGAAAGCCGCGCTTGTGCTGCCACTCTTGCCATTCGCGCTCAGGCGTGGCATCCCAGGTGATGCCGCTGCCGATGCCGCAGCGGGCCTGTTTGCCCTGGATCCTCACGGTGCGGATCGCTACATTGAAGGTGGCGTGGCCGCCTGGGTGCACCAGACCGATGGCACCGCAATACACGCGGCGCGGCGTGGGCTCCAGCGTGCAAATCGTCTGCATGGCCCGCACCTTGGGCGCACCGGTGATGGAGCCGCAGGGAAACAAGGTACTGAACACGTCGCGCAGGCGGGTGCCGGGACGGGTTTGCGCAGTCACGTCCGACACCATCTGGTGCACGGTGGGCAGGCTTTGCACCGCAAACAGGGTCGGCACTTTGACCGAATGCGGCCGGGCGATGCGCGACAGGTCGTTGCGCAGCAGATCGACAATCATCACGTTTTCAGCCCGCTCTTTGGGTGAATGCGTCAGGTTCTGGGCCAGCAAGGCATCCTGCTCGGGGCTGGTACCGCGCGGCGCGGTGCCTTTCATCGGGCGGGTCAGGATGTGACCACCCGCCTGGCCACCGTCCCAGTCAAAAAACAGCTCGGGCGAGACGGACAGGATCTGTTCGCTGCCCGTGTCGATGTAGGCCGCGTAGCCGCCGGGCTGGGCGCGCTGCAGGCGCTCGAACAATGCGGCAGGGCTGCCGGTGATATCGCTTTGCAGCGGCGCGGTGTAGTTCACCTGGTAAAACTCGCCCGCCGCGATGGCCTTGTGGATGACAGACAGGTTCGCATCGAACTGCGCGCGGGTCAACGGGCTGTGCCATTGAACGTTGGTGCTGGCGTCATCGCCAGGGTGGCCGCAGCGTTTTTCAGCCACGGCAGCGCCCGATCAAACACCGCAAACCAGGCCAGCGGGCCGTCGGCCGGGTGGGTTTGCAGCGCGGCATCGAACGCGCTGGCGGCTTCGTAACGCACATAGCCCACGCACCAGCGGCCTGCTTTGGCGTGTGCCTCGACGGCATCCATCAGGGGTTTGACCTGCGCGGGTGTGTGGGCGATCAGGGTGTGAAGCGGGGCTTCAAATCGGCATCGCAAGGCCCGCGATTCGGACACCTGTCCAGCGGTATCAGGCGTCTGGCTGACAACGTTTTGAGCCTGGAGGTCAGCTTCATGCGTTTTAGTCGCAGCGTTTGACAACGCCTGCGGGTCCGCAAAATCAATCCTGATCGAAATGGTCCACCAGCCCGTCGGCGGTGAGCAACAGCGTGCGGTCAGCGCGCGCTGCCGCTGTTTTGGAGTGCGTTACCAGCACCATCGCCGCGCCATGTGCGCGGGTCTGATTAATGAGCGCGTCCATCACCTTTTCTGCGGTGCGCGGGTCCAGGTTGCCGGTGGGCTCGTCGGCCAGCAGCAACATCGGCCTGTGCACCAGCGCACGGGCAATCGCCACACGCTGCAACTGCCCGCCGCTGAGCTGCTGCGGCAGGCGTTCGCCCAGGCCGTGCAGCCCCACCTCGGTCAACATGGCGTGCACGCGCGCATCGTCATGCTGGCCCAGCAGCATCAGCGGCAGCGCGACGTTTTGCGCCACGCTCAGGTGCGGCAGCACGTGAAAGGCCTGAAACACAAAACCGGTTTTCTCGCGGCGCAGGCGCGCCAGTTGGTCGTCGCTCTGGGTGCTGAGGTCCAACTGGTCAAGCAGCACGCTGCCGCTGTCCCAGCTGTCCAGACCCGCCATACAGTTCAGCAACGTCGATTTGCCCACGCCCGATTCACCAATGATCGCCACAAACTCGCCCGGTGCCACATGCAGCGAGACGTGGCGAAACACCGGCACCGTGCCGTAGTGTTTGCTTAAATGTTTGATGACGAGGCTCATGATTGGGGGTGTCTGGGGTGGGGTGTCCTGCGGGTTGCCACGAGGATAGGCCAGGTCTCACCGCCGCAAAACGTCTGGGGATTTGCCCGCCACAAAAACATCGGCCAGCGCCAGCACCTGTTGCAGCGCATCGGGCGCGTCACAGGCGACGACTTGTCGCTCAGGGGTGCTGCGCAGCCAAGTGATCTGGCGTTTGGCGAGCTGGCGGGTGGCGGCAATGCCTGTGTCTCGAAGGTCGCTCAAGGTGGGCGGCTTGCCCGGATGAGCTGTTGACGGTGCGCCGGAGGCCGGCGTGTCAAGCGCGTCCAGAACCTCCCAGGCCTGGCGGTAGCCGACGCAGCGCATCGACGGCAAATCCGGGTGCAAATCGCCGCGCGCTCGCAAGGCCCGCACTTCGTCCAGAAAACCACTCGCGAGCATGGCATCAAACCGCTGGGCAATGCGCTGGTGCAGCCAGGCACGCTCCAGCGGCTCCAGCGCGATCAGCAGCGACGGCTCTGACTCTTGAGCATCATTTTGGCAAAACCCCGAGTCCAGGCCTTCAGCCTTGATGGATAAAGCGCTGGTTGCTTCTTTTTTTGTAGTATGAAAACTGGCCAGCGGCTGGCCTGTGAGGCGGTAAACCTCCAGCGCGCGTGAGATGCGTTGCGAGTCAGCGGGGGCCAGCCGTGCGGCGGTGATTGGGTCCACCAGTGCCAGTTCGGCGTGCAGGGCGGGCCAGCCGTGTTGCGCGGCTTCCTGCTCGATCTGTGCCCGCACGGCGGCATCGGCCTTGGGCATGTCGTCCAGGCCATGGCGCAGCGCCTTGAAGTACAGCATGGTGCCGCCCACCAGTAATGGCAGCTTGCCGCGCGCGCTGATGTCGTGAATCAGGCGCGTAGCATCCAGCACAAATTCTGCGGCGCTATAGGCTCGCAGCGGATCGCGGATATTGATCAGGTGGTGCGGCACGGCGGCCAGTTCGGCCACGCTGGGTTTGGCAGTACCGATGTCCATGCCCCGGTACACCAGCGCCGAATCGACGCTGATGATCTCCAAAGGGTACTTGGCGGCAATGGCCAGTGCGGCAGCTGTTTTGCCTGAAGCGGTGGGCCCAGCCAGAGCCAGATAACGGGGCAGGGCGGGCGCTTGTGCCGGTGCCGCAGCACTCATGTCGGCGGGTCGAAAGACGGGTTGGTAGGCACCTCGACGGGCACCGGCTGGCGTAGCCGGTTGGGGGCCAGCGCGCCAGTCGATTCCAGAATCGGGTAAGCAATGGCGCAGATCAGCGAGTTGACGCGTTTGAGCTCACTGATCAGATCCAGGTGCAGTGAGCTGGTTTCGATGCTTTCCAGCGTGTTGTCGGTCAGGCGGGTCAGGTGGTTGGCGGCGTATTTGAGCTCCAGATCCCGGAAGCGCGTTTTTTCTTCGAGCAGCTTGATGGCATCGCGCGGGTCGTCGTTCAGAAACACGCTCATCGCCAGGCGCAGGTTGTTCACCAGGTCACCGTGCAGCTCGGTGATTTCCGTCATGCCAGCCTGTGAAAACTCGCGGCCGGTCTTGATTTTTTTGTGCTCGATGTCTTCCAGCACCCGCTCGATGATGTCGCCGATCTGCTCCATGTTGATGGTGAAGCTGATGATGTCAGTCCAGCGGCGGCCCTCTTTGTCGTTAAGCGCCTCGCGTGATATTTTGGTCAGGTAGTATTTGATGTCCGAGTACAGCCGATCGACCGTGTCGTCCATTTTTTGCAGCGACTGCGCCAGCGCCATGTCGTTGCTCTTGATCACATCCATCACGCCGCGCAGCATGGTTTCCACCACGTCGGCCTGGTGCATGGCCTCACGCACAGCGCAGGACAGGGCCACCGAGGGCGTGGCCAACGCAGATGGGTCTAGGTGCCGCTGGCGGCCATTGAGGTTGCGACTGCTGGAGGGTTTGGGCAGCCAGTGGTTGACCCAGCGCGCCACTATTTGCGTGACGCCGATGAAGGCCACCGCCACCAGCGCGTTGAAGACAAAGTGGAACAGCACCACCGTGGTGGCGGCGTCCACGTTCGGGCGCACCTGGCTGAGCCACAGGCCCACGCTGGGTGCCATCAGCGCCACGCCCAGCACCTTGAAAACCAGATTGCCCAGCGGCACCTGGCGCGCCTCGATGGGCGAGCTCAGGGTGGTCAGCACCGCCAGCAGGCCGCTGCCCAGGTTGGCCCCCAGCACCAGGCCCAGCGCCACATCCACGGTGACCACATGGCTGCTGGCCAAGGTGGCGATCAGAAGCACGATGGCCAGGCTGGAATAACTCAGCACCGACAACACCGCACCCAGCGTGATTTCCAGCAGGCGGTCGCTGCCCAAAGAGGCCAGCAGGTCACGCACGGCTTGCGCCTGGGTGAGTTCGTTGGCCGACACCCGCACCAGGCTCAGCGCCAGCAGCATCAGCCCCAGGCCGATCAGGATGCGCCCGGTGTAGCCGATGGTGGTGCTTTGCTTGGCGATGAACAGCACCACACCAATAAAGATGAACAGCGGCGACAGCCACGACAGATCACGCGAGAACAGCATCGCCATCAGGCTGGTGCCCAGGTCGGCCCCCAGCATCACCGCCAGCGCAGCCGTCAGCGTCATCAGCCCCTGGCCGACAAAGGCCGAAATGATCAGCGCGGTGGCGGTGCTGGACTGCAGCAGCGCCGTGACCCCCACGCCCGACATCAAGGCCTTGAACCGGTTACCCACGCTTTGCGCCAGCACCCGGCGCAGGTTAGCGCCGAGCACGCGCAGCGTGTCCTTGCGCACCAGATGCGTGCCCCACACCAGCAGGGCAATGGCGGCCAGCAGGTTGAGCAGGTGAGTCAAGGCAGTGGCCTTATGGATAAATCAACGCCCGCGCCGAACGCGCAACAATTCGTCGAGGATCAGGCAGGCGGCACCGAGGGTGATGGCGCTGTCGGCCAGATTGAATGCCGGGAAATGCCAGCCGCGCCAGTGAAAGTCAAGAAAATCAACCACATAGCCATACATCAGCCGGTCAATCACATTGCCCAAAGCGCCGCCCAAAATGCAGGCCAGCGCAAAGGCAAACAGCTTTTGCCCGGCGTGCGATTTGAGCAGCCAGACGATCAACACCGCCGCCGCCACACCGATGCCGGTGAACAGCCAGCGTTGCCAACCGCCCGAGCCCGCCAGAAACGAAAACGCGGCACCGTGGTTGTGTACCCGCACAATGTTGAAAAAGCTGGTGACGCGGGTGCTGTCGCCGAGCTGGTAATAACCCAGGATCAGCACCTTGGCGAACTGGTCGGCCAGGATGATGATGACCGCCAGCGCCAGCCAGGGCAGCAAGCCACCCGAGCCGCCTTTGGAACTGCGGGCCGCGCCCGCCTTCGGTCGTGCCGCCATCAGGCAAAGCTCCGGGTTTCGCCGCTGTCAAACAGGTTGCTGGTGCAACGCGGGCAAAGCGTAGGGTGAGCCGGGTCGCTGCCGAGCTGGTCGCTGTAATGCCAGCAGCGTTCACACTTCACGCCATTTGAGGCGCTAGCCCTTATGGATAAAGCGTCACCAGCTACCATATCAATAGCGGAGGTGATGAACACAAACTTCAGGTCGACCCCCAAACTGTCGAGCAGGGCGAAGTCGTCTGGACCCACCGTGAGCTGTACCACGGCTTGCAGCGACGAGCCCACCTGGCCTACTGCGCGCAGCACTTCAATGTCCTTGTTCACCAGATCACGGATCTCACGGATGCGTGACCATTTGCCCAGCAGCGCCGCGTCGGGATCGGCCAGGGTGCAATAGGTGTCCATAAAGATCGAGTCGCGCGTGGCATGGGGCGTTTTGCCTTCCGAGCCAAGCACCGCCCACGCTTCCTCGGCGGTGAAGCTCAGGAAAGGGGCCATCCAGCGCAACATGGCTTGCGTGATCTGCCACAGTGCGGTTTGGGCGCTGCGCCGTGCCAGCGAGTTGGCTTGCGTGGTGTACAGGCGATCTTTGAGGACGTCCAGGTAAAACGAACCCAAGTCTTCCGAGCAATAAATCTGCAGCTTGGCCACCACCGGGTGAAATTCATACACCTCGAAATGCGCCAGGATGTCGGCCTGCAATTGCGAAGCGCGGCTCAGCGCGTAGCGGTCAATTTCCAGCAGTTGATCCAACGGCACCGTGTCGGTGGCCGGGTCAAAGTCCTGCGTGTTGGCCAGCAGGAACTTGAGCGTGTTGCGGATGCGGCGGTAGGTATCGACCACCCTCGCCAGGATCTTGTCGTCACCGGCAATGTCGCCCGAGTAGTCGCTGGCAGCCACCCACAGGCGGATGATTTCGGCACCGAGTTTTTTGGAGGTTTCCTGCGGATCGACGCCGTTTCCGGCGCTTTTGCTCATCTTGTGGCCCTTGCTATCCACGGTGAAGCCGTGCGTCAGGATGCCCAGATAAGGGGCACGGTCATACATGGCGCAGGCGGTCAGGAGGCTGGAGTGGAACCAGCCGCGGTGCTGGTCGTGGCCTTCCAGATACAAATCGGCCTCGGGGCCGGGCTGGCCGGTTGCAGGGTCGATGTCTTCATGGCCGCAACCCTTGTGCGAGCCTTTGAGCACGGTGGTGTGGGTGGTCCCGGAGTCAAACCAGACTTCCAGAATGTCGCTACTCTTGGTGTACAGCTCGGCGTCCAACTCGCAGCCGACCTTGGCCAGAATCTCGGCCTTGGTTGCTTTGCTCCAGGCTTCGATGCCGCCGTGCTCGACCATATCGGCGGCGATGTCCAGGATCTCCATCGTCTTGGGATGCAACTCGCCGCTGTCCTTGTTCAGGAAAAACGGCAGCGGCACGCCCCAGCTACGCTGGCGGCTGATACACCAGTCGGGCCGCCCGGCAATCATGTCGCGCAGGCGCACCTTGCCGTTTTCCGGGTAAAACGCTGTGTTTTCGATAGCTGCCAAGGCAGTCTGTCTGAGGGTTTGAGGCGCTTTATCTTTGGTGAAGATGCCTTCGCCCTCGTCCATGCGGATGAACCACTGGGCCGCTGCGCGGTAGATCACCGGCGTCTTGTGGCGCCAGCAGTGCGGGTAGCTGTGCACGATGTTCTCAGTGGCAAACAAGCGGCCAGCCTTGCGCAGCGCGTCGATGATCACCGGGCAGGCTTTCCAGATCTGCTGGTTGCCAAACAGCGGCAGCTCGGGCGCGTAAACGCCGTTGCCCTGCACCGGGTTCAGGATGGCCTTAATAGCCATGCCGTGGGCGACGCAGCTGTTGAAGTCTTCCACGCCGTAAGCGGGCGAGGAGTGCACCAGACCGGTGCCGTCTTCGGCGGTGGCGTAGTCGGCCAGGTAAATAGGGCTCAGGCGGTCATAACCCGCATCGACATGGGCGAACGGGTGTTTGAAGTTGATACCGCCGAGGTTTTTGCCCTGGGTGGTGGCAACCACGGTGCCGGTCAAGCCAAAACGCACCATACATTTTTCGACCAGCGACTCGGCCAGCACCAGCAGGCCACGTTCGGTATCTACCAGCGCGTAGGTCAACTCGGGGTTTAGATTCAGCGCCTGGTTGGCGGGAATGGTCCAGGCGGTGGTGGTCCAGATGACGGCGAATGCGTCCTTTTCGATAGCAGTCAGCCCAAAGGCGGCGGCGAGTTTGGCGGGTTCGGCACACAAGAAGCCCACGTCCAGCGTTTGCGACTTTTTGTCGGCGTATTCAATCTCGAACTCGGCCAAGCTGGAGCCGCAGTCAAAACACCAGTACACGGGTTTGAGGCCGCGATAGACAAAGCCGCGCTCGATGACGCGCTTGAAGGCGCGGATTTCGTTGGCCTCGTTCTCGAAATCCATGGTGCGGTAGGGGTGGTCCCAGTCGCCCAGCACGCCCAGGCGCTTGAAGTCGGCCATTTGTAACGCGATCTGTTCAGTGGCGTAGGCGCGGCTTTTGGCCTGCATGTCGTCACGGGCAAGTTTGCGGCCAAACTTCTTCTCGATGGCGTTTTCAATCGGCAGGCCATGGCAATCCCAGCCGGGGATGTAAACGGCGTCCAAGCCTTTGAGCTGGCGCGCCTTGATGATCATGTCTTTCAGGATCTTGTTGACAGCGTGACCCATGTGGATCTGGCCATTGGCATAGGGCGGGCCGTCGTGTAACACAAACAGCGGCGCACCCCGGCGCGCGGCGCGCAGCTTCTGGTACAGGCCCTGGTCCTCCCAGGCTTTCACCCACACCGGCTCGCGCTTGGGTAGGTCGCCGCGCATCGGAAACGGGGTGTCGGGCAGGTTCAGGGTGCTGCGATAGTCGGTAGGAGTGGTCATGGTGTGGCGCAATAGCAAAGTAGGCACGGGCAACCTGGCCATCTTGAAGGATGCCAGCGGTCAATGCGTCCAGGGATTCGTTGTGAGTTCGTCGTGCAGTCAGTGTTGCTGCGCGGGTTGACGGATTTTACCGTAGGGCTTGGCGGGGCACGGTAGTGTGGCCGGGGTTCGCCAAAGAGTGGGCTGGGGGTGGCCAGTGCTGTGGGTATGCCGCGTTTAAATACCCCAGGCAAGTTGATGTGAGGCACTCTATATATCATCACTTGATGATAGTATTCATGCTTTCCATGGGAGACTTGATCATGCGAACCACACTTGCGCTCGATGACGATTTATTGGCAAAAGCCACCGCCTTGACGGGTTTAGCGGAAAAGTCTGCGCTCGTTCGTGAGGCGCTTCGGGCCTTGATCCAGCGCGAAAGCGCCAAGCGGCTGGCGCAGTTGGGTGGCACCATGCCTGAGTTGCAGGATGTTCCCAGGCGACAGGGGTCGGCACAGTGATTCTGGTTGACACGTCCATCTGGATAGACCACTGGCGCAACAGTGACGAACGGCTGATGGGCCTGCTGGAGGCGGGTCAGGTGTTGGTGCATCCGTTTGTGGTGGGCGAACTGGCCCTGGGCAACTTGCTGCATCGTCAGCAAGTTCTGACAGCCTTGCAACATTTGCCACAGGCCACGATGGCCACCGACGCTGAAGTTCTAGGGTTTATTGACCAGGTAACACTTGCTGGTAGCGGTATTGGCTACATCGACGCGCACTTGCTGGCAGCCGTTCGCTTGACGCCGGGCGCACAACTCTGGACGCGCGACAAACGCTTGCTTTTGGCTGGTGTCCGGCTAGGCCTTGCCTGCGCAGCGGCGCATTGACCCGCAAAGCGGCCCTGACGCCCGGCGTGCGTCAAAGGCAGTGAGGTCTCAGGTTCTGGCGTTGCCCGGCTCATGTTGGCCATCAAAGTACGCACGGGCATCCTGGCAATCCTTGCTGATGCCGGCAGTCAATGCGTCCAGGGAGTCGTATTTGAGTTCGTCGTGCAGTTTATGGAGCAACTCCACGCTGATGATCTTGCCGTAGGCGCCCTCCAAGCCCAGTTGTTGGGGCCAGTCCAGGCAGTGGGTTTCCAGCAGCACCCGCCCGCCGTTGACATCCTTGGGGTCCACCGAGGGGCGCACGCCCAGGTTGGCCACGCCGCGTAGCGGCTGCTCGGACAGGCCAAACACCAGCACCGCAAAGATGCCGCAGGCGGCAGGTTTCCAGTGGGCAAAGCGCAGGTTGAGCGTCTTGAAGCCCAACGTGCGGCCCAGTTTGCGCCCATGCACCACATGACCCGAGATGCGGTAGGGGTGACCCAGCAGCGCCGTGGCGTCAGCCATGCGGCCCTCGGACAGGGCCTCGCGCACGGCGGAGCTGGAGACGCGCAGGTTATGCACCTCGTAGCTGTTCATGCGCGCCACATCAAAGCCCTGCTTGAGCCCGGCGGCGTCGAGCAGGGTGTAGTCGCCAGCGCGGCGCTGGCCAAAGCGGAAATCGTCGCCCACCAGTACATAGCGCGCGCCCAGACCCTGCAGCAACACCGTGTCAATAAAAGCTTGGGGCAACAGATTGGCCAGGTGCACGTCAAACGGCAGCACCACGGTCTGGTCCACGCCGCTGGCGTTGAGGTCGATCAGTTTGTCGCGCAGGGTGCCGACGCGGGCCGGTGCCAAATCGGGGTTGTGGGTGAGCCCGGCAAAGAAGTCGCGCGGGTGCGGCTCGAAGGTCAGCACGCAGCTGGGCACGCCGCGTTGCTGCGCCTCGCCCTTGAGCAGCGACAGCATGGCCTGGTGGCCACGGTGCACGCCGTCAAAGTTGCCAATCGTCAAGGCGCAAGCCGGGGCGATGTCCGGGTGCTTGAAGCCTCTGTAAATCTTCATCATCTGTTATGGATTTGGTAGCAATATGTGCAGGTATAAAAGGCACTTGAAGTCAATTTGACACATAAAGGGGGTATATTGTGTCCCAGACTGGCCAGTTGGCGAGAGTTGGCGCGTTTCCTGCATTTGCAGGGCTGCTGACCATCGCCGATGGTGGTGGCAAATGTCAGGTTTTGAGTGGGTTTCGGAGAACGTCTTTTGTATAGGAGTCGTGTTTTGAAAGTCTTGAAGCTGTCAGCCCAGGGGCTGCCCCAATCGTGGATTTCGCTGGAACAGGCGGTGATTCATTACGCCGCTGAAGAAGTCCGCTGGGAGATGGGTCACGAGGTGGCCATGTTCCATGGGGGGCACAACGCCATCACCGGCAAGCAGTCGATCATCACCGTGTCAAGCATCATCGGCACCAAGGGCGTGCCCAACATCAACCCGTTCGAGCTGCGCCCGGGCCTGACCAACGGCAAGTTGTTTGCCCGCGACCGCAACATCTGCGCCTACTGTGGCGACCTGTTTGACGAGCATGATCTGACGCGCGAACACATCATTCCGTTCGCACAGAAAGGAGTCGATACCTGGATGAACGTGGTCACCGCGTGCAAACCCTGCAACCACCGCAAAAGCCACCGCACGCCCGAGCAGGCGCACATGCCGCTGCTGTACACGCCGTATGTGCCCAGCCTGTGGGAAGATTTCATCCTGCGCAACCGGCGCATTCTGGTGGACCAGATGGAGTTTTTGATGGCGCACGTGCCCAAATCGTCGCGTCTGGCGGCTTGAGCAGGTTTGGCCCCAAAGCGCGGCACGCTGCGGACCCGCTTGGCCACAGTTCGTCATCTTTTGATATTGGTTTGAAGTTATAAAAAGTGTAGCTGTCAGCGCTTATTCAGAAAGGGCTGGAGGCTGATTTGTCATATAAAAAAGGGAGAGGTACGCATGCACTATTCACGAACAGCCACGTCCGCGGCTTGTCTTTTTCTGCTGCTGGGTGGCGCGCTGCCGCCCGCGCTGGCTGGCGCGGTAGACCCCTCCAACACGCCAGATGCTTCAGCCACAGCCACCGTACCTGCATTGATGCTGGCAGGTCTTTGGCATGTCGGCCAAGACCCTAGCGGTTTTCTGGTGAGCGAAAAGCTCGATGGCGTGCGCGCTTTTTGGGACGGCCAGAGCCTGCGCTTTCGCAGCGGGCGTGCCATTGCCGCACCCATCTGGTTCACCGCAGCCTTGCCCAAAACCGCGCTCGACGGTGAGCTCTGGCTGGGGCGAGGGCGGTTTGATGAACTCTCGGGCATCGTGCGTCGTGTCGCGCCGGTGGATGCCGACTGGCATCAGGTGCAGTACATGGTTTTTGACCTGCCCGGTGCCTCGGAGCCATTTGGCGAACGTGCGCAACGCCTTCAGGCCGTGGTCGTGCAGGCGAAACAACCCTGGTTGCAGGCCTTGCCGCAACAGCGGGTGGCGGATGCCGCCGCGTTGCAAACCCTGCTGCAGACCACAGTGAAGAGCTGCGGCGAAGGTTTGGTGCTGCATCGCGCCAACGCCTTGTGGTCGCCCGGGCGCAGTGAGGCCTTGCTCAAGCTCAAGCTGGTGCCTGATGAAGATGCCAGGGTCGTTGCGCATTTGCCCGGCAAGGGCCGCAATGTTGGCAAATTGGGTGCGCTGCTGCTGGAGTTGCCCAGCGGCCAGCGCTTTGCCCTGGGCACCGGGTTGACCGATGCGCAACGCGCCGATCCGCCAGCCATCGGCAGCGTCGTGACCTACCGCTACCGTGACCGCACACCCAAGGGCCTGCCGCGCTTTGCTTCTTTTTTGAGAGTGCGTAGCCCAGAATAGACGAGGGCTATCAGGCTGTAACGCTTAAAGTGCTGCCGCTGGCGGCGGTCGTCACCACTCAAGTCTCGGTTGGCGGTGCAGCGATACCCAGCTCGGCGCAGAGTTGGTTCACCGTGGCACGCAGTGCGGCCACTTCAGCCTCCAGCCTGGCCAAACGTTCCTGTGCGCCGCCGTCCATCTGGCGGGCAGCGCCGCCGCCGGCCCACTGCGCCTCATCCACCGGCCCGCACAGCAGGTGCGCCCAACGCTGTTCACGCGCGCCCGGGGCCTTGGCCAGTTTCACGGTCAGCGGACCGCCTTTGTCATCGGCGCGGTCTTGCAGTTCTTCCAGAAAACCTTCCACCGATGAAATATCGGCAAACTTGTACCAGCGCTCGCTGTTCAGACGCAGCTCGGCGGCGGTTTGCGGGCCGCGCAACATCAGCATGCCCAGCAGCACGGCTGATTGTTCGGGCACACCCACACCACGCTGGAAGTTGTGCTCAAAGCGGGTGACGCGGCTGCCGCTGTTTTCGCGCACCAGATGGCGCCCTTTGAGGCTGCTCACCGCGTCAGCCACCTCGGCTTCGGTCAGGTTCATGATCGGATCACGGGTGGTTTTCTGGTTGCAGCCCAGCATCAATGAGTTGAGCGACAGCGGGTAGCTGTCGGGCACGGTGCGGGCTTTTTCCATCAGGGTGCCGAGCACGCGCGCCTCGATGGGGGTGAGAAGAAGGGCAGGCGCGCTCGCGGGGGCCGGTGCGCTGCCAAAGGGGGGAGGGGTCAAAGTCATAATTCAGCCAAGTATGAAAAACATCGTTATTTTGATCTCAGGCAGCGGCTCCAACATGGCGGCCATCGTTAAGGCCGCCAAACGGGATAACTGGGCCGCCAAGTATCAGGCCAAGGTGGCTGCCGTCTTAAGCAACAAGGCCGATGCCAAAGGTCTGACCCTGGCCGCGCAACATGGCATTGCCACCGAATCGCTCGACCATAAGGCCTTTGCCAACCGCGAGGCGTTTGACGCGGCGCTGGCGCAGCGCATTGACCGCTACGCCACACCGGAACATCCACCTTTGGTGTTGCTGGCAGGTTTCATGCGCATCCTGAGCACAGACTTTGTGAACCGCTACGCCGAGCGGCTGGTGAACATTCACCCGTCTTTGCTGCCCGCCTTTCCCGGTTTGCACACGCATAAACGCGCCATTGACGCAGGCTGCAAGGTGGCAGGAGCCACGGTGCACTTGGTGACTCCGGAGCTGGACCACGGCCCGATCCTGGCGCAGGCGGTGGTGCCGGTGCTGCCCGGTGACACCGCTGAGGCGCTGGCCGCTAGGGTGCTCACGCAAGAGCATCTGATCTACCCGCAGGCGGTGGCGAAGTTACTTCAAAATCAATAGCTGTAAGCGCTTTATTCAAAAGGGCTGAAGGCCGATTTCTTGTATAAAAATCACTCGTGCCGCAGCGCCTCGATCGGGTCCAGCCTCGCGGCTTGGCGCGCCGGAAAGTAGCCAAACACCACACCAATGCCGGCTGAAAAGACGAAGGACAGCAGGTTGACCCCGATGTCAAACTGAAACGGCACGTCCATCAGCCGTGTCAGACCGATCGAGGCGCCAGTGGCTAGCACGATGCCGATCACGCCCCCCAGCGCGGACAGCACCACCGCTTCGATCAGAAACTGCATCAGCACCTCGCCCTCCATGGCGCCGATGGCCAGGCGCAGGCCGATCTCGCGGGTGCGCTCGGTGACGCTGACCAGCATGATGTTCATGATGCCGATGCCACCCACCAGCAGGCTCACCGCGGCCACCGCGC
Organism: uncultured beta proteobacterium; assembly: GCA_903905735.1. Classification (GTDB taxonomy): domain Bacteria; phylum Pseudomonadota; class Gammaproteobacteria; order Burkholderiales; family Burkholderiaceae_C; genus Rhodoferax. The sequence continues at coordinate 53,386 of CAIVHU010000130.1, read as the reverse complement.
CGAGCAGCATGGTCATCACCCGGGTCGTGCTGGAAAAGGCCTCGCCGAGCTGCTTGGTGTCGAGCACATAGAAGTTGTTTTCATCGGCCTCGGCCAGCTTGCGCCGCTCGCGCATCAGGTCGCTCAGCGCGGCCTTGACCAGTTCGGGGTCAGCGCCGTCCGTCATCGACACCAGCAGGGTGTTGACGCGAGTGTTGCCGGTGATGCGCCGCTGCAGGGTGTGCAGTGGCATCAGTACCACGTCGTCCTGGTCGTTCCCAAAGGCGCCCTGGCCTTTGGAGCCGAGCACGGCGATCACCTGGCAGCTGATGTTTTTGACCCGTATGAAGGCGTCCACCGCGTCATGGCCCTCGAACAGCTCGCGTTGAATCGTCTGGCCGATGATGCAGACGGCTGCGCCCCCGCGCAGCTCCTCTTCGGTGAATTCACGGCCATCGGCAAGGGTCCAGTTGCCGGTGGTCAGCCACTCGTTGGTGCTGCCGATGACGCTGGTGCTCCAGTTGCGACCCTCGGCGACGATGGTCGCGGCGCTGCGCGCTTCAGGCGCCACCGCCAGCAGGCCGCTGACCTGGGCGGCGATGGCTGTGGCATCAGCCTCCTTGAAGGATGGTGCACCGCCGCTGCCCCCCGGACCGCCCATCCGCTGACCGGGGCGAAGTTGCAGCAGGTTGGTGCCCAGGCTGGTGATCTGGCTTTGCACCGACAGGGTGGCACCATTGCCCACGGTGACCATGGTGATGACCGCGCTGACACCAATCACGATGCCCAGAATGGTCAGAAACGAACGCAGAAGGTTGCGCCGGATCGAGCGAATCGCCAGCAGCAGGGTGCTCAGCCACATCAGGCGGCCTCCTTCTGCGCTGCAAGCGTCAGTGCTGCGGGATGGGGGTTGCGCTCGTCGCTGGCCACCACGCCGTCAATAAAACGCACGATCCGCTTGGCGTAGGCCGCCATGTCAGCCTCATGGGTGACCATCAGCACGGTGATACCGTGGTCAATGTTGAGCTTCCAAAGCAGGTCCATGATTTCGTGGCTGCGCTGGGTGTCCAGGTTGCCGGTAGGCTCGTCGGCCAGCAGCACGGCGGGCTCGGTGACGATGGCGCGCGCAATCGCCACGCGCTGTTGTTGACCCCCCGAGAGTTCTGCTGGCGTGTGGTGTTCCCAGCCGCCCAGACCGACCGATGCCAGTGCTTTCTTGGCCGCCGCGTGGCGTTGTTTGGCGGGCTCACCCCGGTAGAGCAGGGGGAGTTCGACGTTTTCCTGCGCACTGGTGCGCGCCAGCAGGTTGAAGCCTTGGAACACGAAGCCCAGATAACGCCTGCGCAGCATCGCACGCTGGTCCCGGCTGAGCTTTTCCACATGTGCAACATTGAAGATGTATTCGCCCGAGGTGGGGCTGTCCAGGCAGCCCAGCATGTTCATGGCTGTGGATTTGCCCGAGCCGCTGGGCCCCATGATGGCGACAAAATCACCGGCGTCAATGCTCAGATCGACCCCTTTGAGGGCCATTAGCGCGGTGGCACCCTGGCCATACAGCTTGGTGACCCCTTTGAGCTGAATCAGGCTCGTCTGGCTCATGGCTTGGCAGCGGTGGCGTTGGTACGTTGTTCAGTGATCACGGCCATGCCTGCTTTCAGGTCGTCGCCAGTGATTTCGGTCATGCGCCCATCGCTGATGCCCGGCGTCACGTTGACCTCCACCGGCGCACCATCACGCAGCACCCACACCTGTTTGGCAGGGCCGCCCGAGGCGCTTTTGCGCGGGCGCGGCATGCGCGGCATCATTTTGCTCATGAAGCCGCCACCTGAACTGGCAGAGGCCGGTTCGGTCACAGGCGGTGAGAAGCGCAGCGCTGAATTGGGTACCAGCAGCACGTTTTTGCGTTCGACGGCGGTGATGGTGCTGGTGGCGGTCATGCCCGGGCGCAAGCTCAGGTCGGTATTGGCCACATCCATTTGCGTCATGTAGGTGACGACGTTGTCAGTGATGGTGGAGCCATACGACACGGTGGTGATGATGGCCGGAAAACGTCGTGACGGGAACGCGCTGACGGTGAAGCTGGCTTTCTGCCCGACCTGCACCCGGCCCACGTCGGCTTCGTCCACATTCACTTTCAACTGCAATTTGCTCAAGTCTTCGGCAATGGTGAACAGCGTGACGGCCTGCAGCGAGGCAGCCACCGCATTGCCCGGGTCCACGCTGCGCGTCAGCACCACGCCGTCAATGGGCGAACGGATGGACGCTTTGGACAGGTTGGTTTCGTCGGTCGATAAAGTCGCCCGGGCCGACTCCAGATTGGCCCGCGCACTGGCTTCAGCGGCCACAGCGCGGTCGAGCGTGGCGCGGCCACTATCCAGTTCGGTGCCTGAGGGGACTTTGCCGCCGGAGAGGCGCGAGACTTCTTCCAGACGCGTCAAGCTGGCCTGGCTTTCCTTGACGGTGGCCGTCGCCTGGGCCAACTGGGCCTGCGCCGAGGCTACGGCCGCGCGCGAGCGTGTGACCTGGTCATTGAGCTTGGCGGTGTCGAGCACCACCAGAACCTGACCTTTCTTCACCCGATCATTCACATCCACCAGCACACGCAATACGGTACCGGACAGCTCGCTGCCGATATTTACCGATCGGGTGGGTTGCAGGGTGCCGTTGGCGGTCACGTTGAGGGTCAGATTGCCGAGGGTCGCGGGCTGGGTCACAAAGACGGGTGCCGCTGCGTCCTTTTTGCTTTGCTGCCAGGCGTAGTAAGCGCCTGCGCCGACGAGTGCCAGGCCGATCACTGCCGACAGGGCACGTTTGCGCCACCAGGGCACGAGGGCCGGCGCCGCCAGCAGGGCCTGCAATTCGCTGGCATCCGGCGTGCCTCTGGGAGATGTTGGGGGAATGTCAGCCATGATGTGATGTCGTCAGAGAATGCTGTGATGGGAAAAGTTGGGTGTTATTGCCAGTCGCCACCGATGGCTTTGACCAGTCGCACATAGTCGGTACTCAAGTCTGCCTTGACGCTCGCCAAACTGTCCTGCGCGCTGAGCAAGGTGCGCTGGGTTTGCAAAACGGTCTGGAAGTCGATCAGGCCACTGGCAAAACGGTTTTGCGCCAGCAGGTCGGCATTCTCGGCCGCTGTGGCCGCTTGTTGCAAATAGATCAGCCGGTCTTTGTCATTGCGCCAGGTGAGCATGGCATCTTCGACCTCTTTCAGGGCGGTCAGCAAGGTATTGCGGTAAGTGGCGCGGGCCTGGTCCACACCGGCTTCTTGTACTTTGACCTGGGCATTGGCGGAGCCCCCGTCCAGCAGAGGGGCGGTCATGCTGGCAAGCACCTGGGTGGCCACGCTGGCACCGTTGCTCAGGCCTGCCAGGGTCAGCGCTGTCAGGCCGACCGAGCCACCGAGTCTGAAGCTGGGGTAGCGCGCAGCATCGGCGGCTTTCACACTGGCCAGGGCCGCAGTAATGCGGGCCTCGGCAGCGCGCACGTCGGAGCGCTGGCGCATGCGATCGGCATCAATCACATCAGCGAATTTTTCCGGTGCCTGGGGAACAGGCCCGGCTGTTTGCAGCATGGCATCCAGCTCGGTCGGGTTCTTGCCGGTGAGAATCGCGAGGCTGTGGCGGGTTGTGCCCAGGCTGGTCAGTAAAACTGGAATCTGCGCCGCGGTCTGCGTGCTGGCGGTCTTGGCCTGCTCCACTTCCAGTGATGTCAACAGCCCGGCCTGGGCGCGCCACTGTGTGATCTGCAGGGTTTCTTGCTGGCTGCTGAGGTTCCGTTGGGCAATATCCAACTGCGCCTGCAGTCCGCGCAACTGAATATAGGCCAGGGCGACTTCGGCGCTCATGCTCAATTGCACATCACGCAGGCTGGTTTGTGCCGCCACGATTTGCGCATCGTTGTTGGCCAGGGCGCTGCGGTTGGCACCAAAAATGTCTAGCTCCCAACCCGCGTTCAGCCCGGCGTTGGCGTTGATGCTGGCAGAGCCTTCCACCACGTTGCGCTGCAGCGCGCCCGTCAAGGTCAACTGGGGCCGCTGCGAAGCGAGTGTCACATCGCGCTGGGCTCGGGCTTGCTGCACTGCCGCACGTGCCGTGTCTACCGTGGGATTGGCTTGCAGTGCCTGGTCGATCAACTGCTGGAGGAGGGGGTCGTTCAGTGTTCTCCACCAGGCTTGCAATTGGGGTGCTGAAGAGCTGGTGTCCGTCGGATCGCTGGACGCAGGGTTGTAAATGCTGGCGCAGCCTGACAACGCGACCAGCACCACGCTGGCCAATAGCACTGGGCGACCCCATCTGGTGACCTGGTGAGTGAGGTGGCGCAGCGGAAAATGAGTCACGGACATGGCTAATCAGACGAGAGTCGAGAGGGAAATGGGCTGAAAAATCAGGTGGCATTGTCTGCCAAGCCCGTGAAATTCATCGTTCTGAGGGGCAAACCTGCGTAAAGTTCCCTCAACCTCAGACAATGCCCGGCGAAATCAGTCATGGGACAATGCAGCCCTATGCATCCAAAAGCCCTGCTTGACGCCTGTTCCGAACTGGTGCGTCTCACCCTTAGATTCGATCACCCGGCCGATGCCATTGTGTCGCGGTTTTTCCGCGAACACCGTGGTCTGGGTCCGCGTGAGCGCGCCACGCTGGCCGAAACGGTGTATACCGTGCTGCGCAAAAAGAACCTTTTTGACCACTTTGCGCCCTCGGGCAGCGGCCCCAAAGAGCGCCGACTGGCCATTTTGGGTTTTTACGGTCCTGGCGATTTTCTGCGCAGTGCGTTGAGCGAGCAAGAGGTCAACTGGCTGGATCAATGTGAAAAGATCCAACCCGCAGACTTGATGGAGCGTCACCGGCACAACCTGCCCGAGTGGCTGGTGCAGCCGCTCAAAGACCAGTTGGGCGAGGGTTTCTGGCCGCTGGTGGAGAGCTTTAACAAGGGTGCCGGGCTGGATTTGCGTGTGAACACATTCAAGGCCAAGCGCGACGACGTGCAAAAAGCACTGGCCGCATCGGGCATCAAGGCCGTGGCCACACCCTATTCACCCTGGGGTTTGCGCATTGCGGGAAAACCGGCGCTCAACAAGCACGAAGCCTTCGTGCGCGGCGATTTTGAGGTGCAGGACGAAGGCTCGCAGCTGCTGGCCATGCTGCTCGATGCCAAGCGCGGCGAGATGGTGGTGGATTTTTGCGCCGGCGCCGGTGGCAAGACACTGGCGATTGGTGCGGCGATGCGCTCCACGGGTCGCCTGTATGCGTTTGACACCTCAGTCGGGCGGCTCGATGCCTTCAAGTCGCGTCTGGCTCGTAGCGGCTTGAGCAACGTGCACCCTGCTGCCATTGCGCATGAGCGTGATGATCGCGTCAAGCGACTCACCGGCAAGATTGATCGGGTGTTGGTGGATGCGCCGTGCACGGGTTTGGGCACGCTGCGGCGCAACCCTGATCTGAAATGGCGCCAAGACATCAAAGCCGTCGAGGAAATGACCGTCAAGCAAGCCGCCATCCTGCAAAGCGCCGCGCGGCTGGTGAAATCGGGTGGCCGTCTGGTTTATGCCACCTGCAGTGTGTTGCCGCAGGAAAATGAAGCCATTGCGCAGGCTTTTTCGCAATCCAACGCAGATTTTGTACCTATGGAGGCTTGTGAAGTGCTTGCTGGCCTCAAAGTAGAGAAGGCTGCAGAGCTGTGCAGCGGCGGTGACCATGAGCAGCGCTATTTGCGCCTTTGGCCGCATCAACACCAAACAGACGGTTTTTTTGCCGCCGTCTGGCAGCGCAAGTAACCCGGCCCGTCGCCGAGACACTGGTGATTCGCCGGTATGACGGGTCGCTGATAACCAGAGAGAGAGAGACAATTTTGATGATGTCGTTGTTGGATTGGGCCAGTCATGGTCTGTGGGGCTTGAATGCCTGGGAAATTGTGCTCTTCACGATGGTGGTGACGCATGTCACCATGATCAGCGTCACCATTTTTTTGCACCGTCACCAGGCGCACCGTGCGCTGGACCTGCATCCTATTGCGTCACACTTTTTCCGCTTCTGGCTGTGGCTGACGACCGGACAGGTCACCAAGGAGTGGGCCTCGATTCACCGCAAACACCACGCCAAGTGCGAGCAACCCGAAGACCCGCACAGTCCGCATGTCTATGGCATCAAAACGGTGCTGCTGCAAGGTTACGAGCTGTACCGCAAAGCTGCTCGGGATCAGGAAACCATGACCCGCTATGGCCACGGCACGCCCAATGATTGGCTGGAGCGGCATCTTTATGCCCGGTTTTCCTGGCTGGGGGTGGTCGTCATGCTGCTGATTGATCTGGCGCTTTTGGGTGCAGGTGGATTGGCGGTGTGGGCGGTGCAGATGATGTGGACCCCGGTGATGGCCGCTGGCATCATCAACGGTGCGGCGCATTACTGGGGTTACCGCAACTTTGAGGCACCCGACGCCAGCACCAACATCTCGCCCTGGGGCATCCTGATTGCTGGCGAAGAGTTGCACAACAACCACCACACCTACCCGACCTCGGCCAAGCTGTCGGTCAAACGCTATGAATTTGATATCGGCTGGGCATACATCAGCCTGTTGCAGCGCCTGAAACTGGCTACCGTCAAAAAGACGCCACCCAGGCTGGCCGTGGGAGCCGTTCGTGCCGTGGCTGACGAGCAAACGCTGGAAGTGCTGATTCAAAACCGGTTCGAATTGATGGCGCGCTATGCCAAAGGCATGCGCCAGGCCTTCAAAGACGAATTGAGCGCTTTGAAAGCCCGTCATCCTGATGCCGGCGTGATTCGCGCCGCCAGAAACTGGCTGCACCGCGATGCCGAGAAGATTCCTGCCGCTGTCGCCGCGCACCTGGCAGCCGCACGCGAGGCTTCACCCGTGCTCGACAAAATGGTGGTGATGCGCGAGGAGCTGCGCCAGATGTGGCTGAATCGCTCTCACACCCGCGAGCAGTTGACGGCTGACCTGCAGACTTGGTGCCAGCGCGCCGAAGCCAGTGGCATTGCGGCGCTGCAGGAGTTCTCTCTGCGCCTGCGTTCTGCCCGCGCCTAGGTTTTGAGTCATTTTGGCCTGTAGCCCTTTTGGAACGAGGGCTGGTAGCTACGAAAGTTATAGTTTTCGAGACGCAAAAAAACCCGCATCAAGCGGGCTTTTTTGATCAGGAATCGCTGGCTTCACCTATTTCAGCTTGATTTCCTTGTAGTCCACATGCTTGCGAGCCTTGGGATCAAATTTCTTGATCAAAAGCTTTTCAGGAGTGGTTTTCTTGTTCTTGTCGGTCGTGTAGAAGTGACCGGTGCCGGCTGTCGATTCCAGCTTGATTTTTTCGCGTCCGCCTTTGCTTGCCATGATGATTCCTCTTAATTAGTTGAGGACAGAGCTGAAGGTCTGTCCCGCAAAGTTTCAGGCCTGACCACGTGCGCGCAAGTCTGCGAGCACAGTATCAATACCGTTTTTGTCGATCAAACGCAGACCGGCGTTGGAAATTCGCAAACGAACCCAGCGGTTTTCAGTCTCAACCCAGAAACGGCGGTATTGCAGGTTCGGCAGGAACCGACGCTTGTTTTTGTTGTTGGCGTGGGAAACTGTGTTCCCGACCATGGGGCCTTTGCCCGTGACTTCACATACGCGTGCCATGTGGACACTCCGATATTTTTAACGGCTCCGACTGTCGCCAGAAGCCTCACCTCGCCAAGAATAGGGTGGCGGTAACCCGATTGCTGCCCGATTCCCTCACGGGGGCGTTCTGCAAAGCCAAGGATTATAGCCCGCGATCAGGTCAGTTCTGCTGCTCCAGGAAACGCTGCGCATCCAGCGCGGCCATGCAACCCGTGCCAGCGCTGGTGATGGCCTGTCGGTAAACGTGGTCCTGCACGTCGCCCGCGGCAAAAATGCCGGGTACGCTGGTCTGAGTGGCAAAACCCTTGTTACCGCCTTGTGTGACGATGTAGCCGTTTTGCATGGCCAGTTGACCCTCAAAAATGCCGGTGTTGGGCGCGTGGCCGATGGCGATGAAGCAGCCTTTGAGGGTCAGGTCTTCGGTCTGGCCGGTGTTGACATTTTTGATGCGCGTACCGGTGACACCGGTTTCGTCGCCCAGCACTTCTTCCAGGGTACTGAAGGTGCGCAGCTCAATCTTGCCAGCTTCGACCTTTTCCATCAGCTTGTCGATCAGGATCGGCTCGGCGCGGAATTTGTCGCGGCGGTGGATCAGGTACACCTTGCTGGCGATGTTGGACAGGTACAGGGCTTCTTCAACGGCGGTGTTGCCGCCACCCACCACGCAGCAGACTTCATTGCGGTAGAAAAAGCCGTCGCAGGTGGCGCAACCTGACACGCCGCGACCCATGAAAGCCTCTTCGGATGGCAACCCCAGGTACATGGCTGAGGCACCCGTGGCCAGGATCAGTGTGTCGCAGGTGTAGGTGGCGCTGTCGCCCACCAAGGTAAAGGGCCGCTTGGAGAAGTCAACTTTGCTGATTTGATCAAAGACGATTTCGGTCTTGAAGCGTTCTGCGTGCTCCAGAAAGCGCTGCATCAGGTCCGGGCCCTGAACGCCATGCACATCAGATGGCCAGTTGTCCACCTCGGTGGTGGTCATGAGTTGTCCGCCTTGGGCCATACCGGTTACCAGAACCGGGGACAGGTTGGCGCGCGCGGCGTAAATGGCGGCGGTGTAACCCGCGGGGCCTGATCCGAGAATCAGGACTTGGGAGTGGCGTTGGGGTGTCATTTGTTACCTTTTGAAACGTGTGGGTGTGGCGTGTACAGTTGCGGGTGGTTCTTAAACTGCGAGGCTGCGTCGATGCCGGTATTTTCGGTGTTTCTGATGCTACCGTGTTCTATGTGCTTGAGTTTTTGAGGGTAATGAGATGGCGATGTTGACGACTTCAGATTTATTGCGCCGGGTTCCCATGTTTTCGGGGCTGACGCAGGCGCAAATGCTGCATTTGGCACACACCGTGGTCAAGCAGCGTTTCAAGCGTGGTCAGATGGTCATCGAGCAGGGTAGAAAAGGGGAATCGCTTTACATCATTCTTTCGGGGCGGGCGCGGGTCATCATGACGGACCGGCGCGGCAAAGAAGTGATTTTGAACACTCTTGGCCCCGGTGACTACATCGGTGAGATGAGCCTGATTGACGGGAAGACGCATTCTGCCAGCGTCAAAACCGAGATTCAGACCGACGTGCTGGTGCTCAGCCATGCCGAGTTTGTGCGCTGCCTGACTGACAATCAGAGCATTGCCATCTGGATCATCAAGGGTCTGATACAGCGCCTGCGCAAGTCCAGCGAGAAGGTCAGTTCACTGGCGCTGATGGATGTGTATGGCAGGGTGGCCAAGGTGCTGGTGGATGCAGGCGAACCCATGGGAGAGCAGGAGTTGGTGATTTGCGAAAAAATGACCCGCCAGGATATTGCCAAAATGGTGGGTGCTTCGCGCGAGATGGTTAGCCGTGTGATGCGCGACTTTGAAGATCAGGGCTTCATCAAGACCCGCGATGATGGTTGTATCACGCTCAAGGAGCGGCGCCTGGCGCTGCGTTAGGTTGCTGACCAAATGACCTATTCCCTCAACACACTTCGCTCCTCACCCAAACAGACCGCTACTGCACCGCGCTCGGGTCTGGGACGCTTTGCCGATGAGCTCTGGCTGCTGGTGGCATCCGTGGCGTTGGCGCTGTGGGTATTGTCGCTGGTCAGCTACTCGCCACTGGACATGGCCTGGTCCACATCGGGTACCGGGTCAGCAGTGGGCAACTATGCGGGGCAGGTCGGGGCTTGGCTGGCCGACGGCAGCTATTTTCTGGCCGGTTTTTCTGTGTGGTGGTGTGTGGCTGCGGCGCTGCGGGCTTGGCTTTCAGCGTTGGCACGCTGGCTGCGAGGCCATGACGACGCGCCGCAGAGCGCCAGTGCTCAGGCAGGTGAAGTAGCACAAACCGGCTTTGGCCGGGTGGGATTCTGGCTGGGTTTGGTGTTACTGATGGGTGCCAGTACCGTTCTGGAGTGGACACGCTTTTACAGCCTGGAGGTAAAGTTGCCGGGGCACGGTGGCGGTATTTTGGGCTACTTTCTCGGCCCGCTGGGGCTGCAGGCGCTGGGTTATACCGGCTCGGGTCTGGTGGCAATTGTCGCAGGTGTGATCGGGTCGTCGCTGGTGTTCGGCTTCTCATGGGGACAATTGGCCGAGCGTTTAGGTGCCTGGATGTTTGCCCAGATTGAGACCCGTCGAGAAAAAATCGCTGAAGAAGAAGATGTGGCGCTGGGCCAGCGGGCCGCGCTTGCACGTGCCGAAGTGCTGGTTGAAGAGCGCGAGGACCTGGCCGTTCACCATGCCAAACCAGTGGTGCTGGAGCCTGCGGCGCTGGAGGTACCCAAGAGCGACCGCGTGGTGAAGGAGCGCCAGAAGCCGCTGTTTCGCGAGCTGGACGGCAAGCTGCCGCAGGTGGACCTGCTCGATGCCGCGCTGGTGCGCCAGGAAACCGTCGCCCCCGAGACGCTGGAGATGACCAGCCGCATGATCGAGAAGAAGCTGCGTGACTTTGGCGTTGAGGTCAATGTGGTGCTGGCGCAGCCCGGGCCGGTGATCACGCGCTACGAAATCGAGCCAGCGACCGGGGTCAAGGGCTCGCAGATTGTTGGATTGGCCAAGGATTTGGCCCGCAGTTTGAGCTTGGTGTCGATCCGCGTGGTGGAAACTATTCCCGGCAAGAACTACATGGCCCTCGAATTGCCCAACGCCAAGCGCCAGACCATCAAACTCAGTGAAATTCTGGGCTCCAAGATTTACAACGAAGCCAAATCCATGCTCACCATGGGTCTGGGCAAGGATATCATTGGCAACCCGGTGGTGGCGGATCTGGCCAAGATGCCGCACGTGCTGGTCGCGGGCACCACGGGTTCGGGCAAGTCGGTGGGTATCAACGCCATGATCCTGAGCCTGCTTTACAAGGCCGAGGCGCATGACGTGCGCCTGTTGATGATCGACCCCAAGATGCTGGAAATGTCGGTCTACGAGGGCATTCCGCACCTGCTGTGTCCGGTGGTGACTGACATGAAGCAGGCTGCCAACGGCCTGACCTGGTGCGTGGCCGAGATGGAGCGCCGCTACAAACTCATGAGCAAGATGGGCGTGCGTAACCTTGCCGGTTTCAACACTAAATGGGACGAGGCCAAGGCGCGTGGTGAGTTCATCAACAACCCGTTCAGCCTGACCCCCGAAGCGCCCGAGCCGATTGAGCGGCTGCCGCATATCGTGGTGGTGATTGACGAGCTGGCCGATTTGATGATGGTGGTGGGCAAGAAGATTGAAGAGCTGATCGCCCGGCTGGCGCAGAAAGCCCGCGCCGCCGGCATCCACCTGATTCTGGCCACCCAGCGCCCCAGCGTCGATGTGATCACCGGGCTGATCAAGGCGAACATCCCGACGCGCATTGCCTTTCAGGTCAGTAGCAAGATCGACAGCCGAACCATCCTCGACCAGATGGGTGCCGAGGCGCTGCTGGGCATGGGTGACATGCTCTACATGCCCAGTGGCACCGGTCTGCCGATTCGCGTGCACGGCGCGTTTGTCAGTGACGAGGAAGTGCACCGCGTGGTCAGTTACTTGAAAAGCCAGGGTGAACCCAATTACATCGAAGGGATTCTGGAAGGCGGCACTGTCGACGGTGACGACGCTGCAGGCACACTCGACGGCGGCGGTGGCGAAAAAGACCCGATGTACGACCAGGCGGTTGAAGTGGTGCTGAAAAACCGCAAGGCCAGCATCTCGCTGGTGCAGCGGCACCTGAAAATTGGCTACAACCGCGCTGCCCGGCTGGTGGAAGACATGGAGAAAGCCGGTCTGGTCAGCAGCATGAGCACCAGCGGCCAGCGCGACATTCTGGTGCCTGCGCGCAACGAGTAGCGGTAGGCAACGTCCTGACGCCGCGAGGCAGGCGTGCCAATCTGTGTCAGGGGCATCAAAAAAAGCAGGAAAAACATGAAACGATTCATTACTCTTATATTGATAGCTGCCAGCGCAGGATCAGTATGGGCTACAGGCCTAAAAGACCTTGAGAATTTCGTCAGAACCGTGAAAACCGGGAAGGCTGATTTCACCCAGGTCGTGACCTCGCCGGGCAAGGATGGTCAGCCCCCGCGTGTCAAAAACTCCAGTGGTCAGTTTGAGTTTGCCCGACCGGACCGGTTCAAATTTAATTACAAAAAGCCTTTTGAGCAGAGCATCGTGGCAGATGGTCACACCCTGTGGTTGTTTGATGTGGATCTGAATCAGGTGACTGCGCGTAAACAAGCGGCGGCGCTGGGTTCCACGCCCGCGGCGCTGATTTCGTCTGCGGCCGATCTGCACGCTATCGAGGCAGACTTTGCCTTGTCTGACGCTCCGGCGTCGGAGGGTCTGGAGTGGGTCGCCGCGACGCCTAAAGCGCGTGACAGCCAACTGCAGACGGTTCGGATAGGGTTTAAATCCGGCGAACTGGCGCGACTGGAGATTTTGGACAGCTTCGGTCAGAAATCGACCCTGACATTCAATGGCTTTGAGGCCAACGTCCCGCTGACACCCAACGAATTTCAGTTCAAGCCACCCTCCGGGGCTGATGTGATCCGGCAGTAGCGCAGTCGGTTTCGTTTGCACCTGCTAGCGGTAATGACCAGCCCCACACCTATCGCTTGGCGATCCATCCGGATCGCACGTTGGGCAGCTTGACCTCGAGCCATTTCCCCTGGCGTTTGATGACACGCAAAGGGTATCCCTTTTGTAGCCGCCACAGAGGCACCTGGCGTGGGCTCCGTTTGATATACCCCGTCGGCTATGACGACCACCAGGGTCTTGCCGGGTCTTGGTAGCAACTAAGCCGCGTCAGCAGATGCGGCGTCGGCACCGGCAATGATAGTGGCCAAGTCGACCGACGTAGCTCACACGACAGTTGCCATGAACGAAGAGTTGCAGCTATTCCTGCATACCTTGGCGCAGGCATTGCAGGCGAGCCGCGTTGATGCCATTCCATCGTCGCTGGGTTTACGGGTGAGTTCAACGGTTTAAGTTTCAAGGATATCGACCCTTTGCGCTGCGGCCTAGCCGATGGGCCACAATCATGGTCGATGAAAGAACCGTCACACCGTTATCCGCCTCTCGCCGAGCGCCTGCGCCCCAAAACGCTGGCCGCGGTCATCGGACAGCAGCACATGCTGGGCGAGGGCATGGCGCTGCGGCTGGCGTTTGAATCGGGCCAGCCGCACAGTTGCATCCTCTGGGGGCCGCCGGGCACCGGCAAGACGACTATCGCGCGGCTCATGGCCGCCGCGTTTGATGCGCAGTTCATCACCATCAGCGCGGTGCTGGGCGGTGTCAAGGACATCCGAGAGGCGGTGGAGCAGGCACAAGTAGCGCAGGCGCAAGGCAGGCGCACACTGGTGTTTGTGGATGAGGTGCATCGCTTCAACAAGAGCCAGCAGGACGCATTTTTGCCTCATGTGGAAAGCGGCCTGTTCACTTTCATTGGAGCCACCACTGAAAACCCGTCGTTCGAAGTGAACTCGGCCTTGCTGTCACGTGCGGCCGTGTATGTGTTGCAAGCGCTCACGCCAGAGGATTTAAAGCAAATAGTGGCCTCGGCCCAGACGCTGCAAGGGCTTACAGCTATTGAAGATGTAGCGATTGAGCGTCTGGTGGCGTATGCCGATGGAGATGCCCGGCGGCTCTTGAACACCCTGGAAACCCTGGCTGTGGCGGCCGCGCAAGAAAAGCGCGGCGACATCACCGACGAATGGCTGCTCAAGGTGTTGGGCGAACGTATGCGCCGCTACGACAAGGGTGGTGAACAGTTCTACGACACGATCAGCGCCCTGCACAAAAGCGTGCGCGGCAGCGACCCGGATGCCTCGCTGTACTGGCTGGTGCGCATGCTGGACGGCGGTGCCGACCCCAAATACATGGCACGCCGGTTGATCCGCATGGCCAGCGAAGACATCGGCCTGGCGGACCCGCGTGCCCTGCGACTGGCGCTGGACGCCGCCGAGGTCTATGAGCGCCTGGGCACGCCCGAAGGTGAGTTGGCGCTGGCCGAGTGCGTGGTGTACCTGGCCATCGCCCCCAAAAGCAATGCGGTGTACAAGGCGTTCAACGCGGCCAAGGCGTTTGTCAAGCAGGACAGCACGCGCCCGGTTCCGATGCACCTTCGCAACGCACCGACCAAGCTCATGAAACAGCTGGACTATGGCAAGGGCTACCGCTATGCGCATGACGAGGCGGGCGGCTTTGCGGCGGGTGAGCGCTATTTGCCCGACGGCATGACTGAGCCGGGCTTTTACAAGCCGGTAGAGCGCGGTCTGGAGATCAAAATTGCCGAGAAAATGCGCGGCTTGCGCGCTCAAAACGAGGCGGCAGGGCAGGCCGCCCGTCAGTCCTCCAAAGAAGGATTGCTTTCCAAGCCTTAAGCGTGATGGTGGTCATGGTCGTGACCATGGTGGCTGTCACAGTCGTGCGGCGGCTCGGTGACCAGCGGTAGTGTGCCTTTAAGCCACGCGGTCACCGCGTGGTCGGGGTCGGTTTCGGTGGTGACGGCAACCTGGATGCCTTTTTGCACCAGACGTGCCTGCAGGCCACGTCCGGCACTGGCGGCGATCAGCAGCGCCGTGCCGTCCAGAGGGTGTGAAGCTTGCGGGCCGGCGGTCTGGGCGCTTTCGTGAAAGCTTTGCTCCAGCGGCAGTTCCAGAAGCTCTTTGCCGACAACTTGCTGGTTCTGGATGTCATAGACCCAGAACTTGCGGCATTTGCCGGCGTGTTCGGTAATGGTTTTGCGGTTTTGACTGGTGACGGCGATTTTCATGATAAGGATTTGTGTGGGTTGGCAAGCAACGAATGTTGCGGCAGGCTAATCGTCAAGCAAGCGTCGTGCCATGTAGCGATAGATTTATAAATCATTGATTCATATAGATAAAAAGCATTTCAACGCGTCTCCGGAATCCTGTTGCCAGCAACAGGTGACAAATCTGGCAGTGGTTGCGCCAGCGCATTTCCACGCGTTGATGGCAGCCGCCGGGTGCGACCTGTGCCTGATTTTGATGAGCCGCGCTAATGTGCCGTAAGGTCAGCTGATGGTGCGGGTGGGCAAGGGTAAACCCGGCTATCCGCATTGCTGACCGTGTTGGCCCGTTGACTACAATCGCGGCCACTTCAGCCCCCGGGGCATCGTTCTGGCAGGTTTATTGCTTGGCGAACTGTGTAACTTGGAGTGCAGGGTTTTGCAGGCTCCATCAGTGAGCTGACGTACCGGCTGACAAAGCGTTTGGCCAATTTCGGAGAATAATATTTATGGATACCTTGATACAGCAGATCATCAATGGTCTGGTGTTGGGCAGTATGTACGCATTGGTGGCGTTGGGCTACACCATGGTGTACGGCATCATTGGCCTGATCAACTTTGCCCACGGCGAGGTGCTGATGGTGGGCGCGATGACCAGCTGGAGCATCATTGGCCTCATGCAGGATGCCATGCCCGGCACGCCCGGCTGGATCATCCTCCTGGTGTCCATGGTGATCGCCTGTGTGGTGGCGGCAGTCTTGAATTTCAGCATTGAAAAACTGGCCTACCGGCCGCTGCGCAACAGCCCGAGGCTGGCACCGCTGATCACCGCCATCGGCATGTCGCTGCTGCTGCAGACCTTGGCCATGATCATCTGGAAACCCAATTACAAACCTTACCCCAGCCTGCTGCCCATGGTGCCGTATCAAATCGGTGGCGCGGTGATCTCGTTGACCCAGGTTCTGATTTTGGCGAGCACCGCTGTGGCGCTCGCCGTATTGATGTGGCTGGTGAATTACACCCGTCTGGGCCGCGCCATGCGGGCCACGGCAGAAAACCCGCGGGTGGCTGCCCTCATGGGTGTCAAGCCCGACTTTGTGATTTCCGCCACCTTTGTGATTGGTGCGGTGCTGGCGGCCATTGCCGGGGTGATGTGGGCTGCCAACTACGGCACCGTGCAGCACACCATGGGTTTCCTGCCAGGCCTCAAAGCCTTTACCGCAGCCGTATTCGGCGGCATTGGCAATCTGGCAGGCGCGGTGGTAGGTGGCATTGCGCTGGGCTTGATCGAGTCTTTGGGCGCTGGCTATATCGGTGACATCACCGGTGGTGTTTTTGGCAGCAATTACTCCGATATTTTTGCGTTCATTGTGCTGATCATTGTGCTCACGCTGCGTCCCTCGGGCTTGCTGGGTGAGCGGGTGGCAGATCGGGCATAAGGAGACCAGTCGTGAAACAAAAACAAATCATCGTCTTTGTGCTGGCGGCCATTGGCTTGCTGGTGACCCCGCTGATCCTGCAGACCTTTGGCAACGCCTGGGTGCGTATCGCCGATATGGCTTTGCTGTATGTGCTGCTGGCCTTGGGCCTGAACATTGTGGTGGGATATGCTGGCTTGCTGGATCTGGGTTATGTGGCGTTTTTTGCCATTGGTGCCTACATGTACGCCTTGCTGGCATCTCCGCACCTGAGTGAGAACTTTCCAGCCATTGCTGCGATGTTCCCGAACGGCTTGCACATGCCGATCTGGGTCGTTATTCCGGCCTCTGCCGGTTTGGCGGGCTTGTTTGGTGTGCTGCTGGGCGCACCGACCTTGCGCCTGCGGGGTGACTACCTGGCCATCGTGACGCTGGGTTTTGGCGAGATCATCCGTGTGTTCATGAACAATCTGGACCAGCCGTTCAACATCACCAACGGCCCCAAAGGGATCGGTGAAATTGATTCACTGTCTTTCTTCGGCATGAGTTTTGGCAGCAGTATCGAGATCGGAAGTTACGAAATTCCTTCCGTGACGCTGTACTTTTACCTGTTCCTTGTGTTGGTCATTTTCAGTGTGAACATTTCACATCGCTTGCAGTTGTCCCGCGTGGGGCGCGCCTGGATGGCCATTCGTGAAGACGAGATTGCCGCTAAGGCGATGGGCATCAACACGCGCAATCTGAAGTTGCTGGCGTTTGGCATGGGCGCGACGTTTGGCGGTGTATCCGGGGCCATGTTTGCGTCATTTCAGGGCTTCATTTCCCCCGAGTCCTTCAGTCTGATGGAGTCGATCATGATCGTGGCCATGGTGGTGCTCGGTGGTATTGGCCACCTGCCAGGGGTCATTCTGGGCGCGATTGCGTTGTCGGCCTTGCCGGAGGTGCTGCGTTATGTGGCCGGGCCGTTGCAAAGCATGACTGGCGGGCGCCTCGATGCCGCCATCTTGCGCCAGTTGTTGATTGCCTCGGCCATGATTGGCGTCATGTTGTTGCGCCCGCGTGGTCTGTGGCCTGCTCCGGAACACGGCAAGTCACTCGCAAGCACCAAGCCTTGAGCGGCAGTGTCTCAAAGGAATAACCAGAAATGACAGACCTAGTTCTTAACGTCACGGGCGTGTCCAAGCGCTTTGGTGGCTTGCAAGCCCTGAGCGATGTGGGCATCCAGATCCAGCGCGGTCAGGTGTATGGCCTGATTGGCCCCAACGGTGCCGGCAAAACCACTTTTTTCAACGTGCTCACCGGCCTGTACACGCCAGACACGGGCACCTTCGAGCTGGCCGGCAAAGCATACAAGCCCACAGCGGTACATCAGGTGGCCAAGGCAGGCATTGCCCGCACTTTTCAGAATATCCGGCTGTTTGCCGAGATGACCGCGGTGGAAAACGTCATGGTGGGTCGCCATGTGCGCACCCATTCCGGGCTCTTGGGTGCGGTGTTCCGCACGCCTGGCTTCAAGGCTGAAGAAGCGGCGATTGCCCAGCGCGCGCAGGAACTGCTGGAATATGTGGGCATTGGTCATCTGGCGGATTTCAAAGCCCGAACGCTGAGCTACGGCGACCAGCGCCGACTGGAAATTGCCCGTGCCCTGGCCACTGACCCCCAATTGATTGCGCTGGACGAGCCGGCGGCTGGCATGAACAGTACCGAAAAGGTGCTGCTGCGCGAACTGATCGACAAGATCCGCAACGACAACCGCACCATTTTGCTGATCGAACACGATGTCAAACTGGTGATGGGCCTGTGCGACCGGGTGACCGTGCTGGACTACGGCAAACAGATTGCCGAAGGCACGCCTGCCGATGTGCAGCGCAACGACAAAGTGATTGAAGCCTATTTGGGCACAGGTGGCCATTGATATGACAACAAAAACTCTATTGAAGGTAAAAGGCCTCAAGGTCGCGTATGGTGGCATTCAAGCTGTCAAGGGCGTGGACTTTGAAGTGCACGAAGGGGAACTTGTGTCGCTGATCGGCTCCAACGGTGCTGGCAAAACCACCACCATGAAGGCCATCACCGGTTCGCTGCCCATCAACGATGGCGACATCGAGTACATGGGCAAGAGCATTCGTGGCCAAGGCCCCTGGGACCTGGTCAAGCAGGGCCTGGCCATGGTGCCGGAAGGTCGCGGCATTTTTACCCGCATGACCATTCTGGAAAACCTGCAAATGGGCGCCTACATCCGTAACGACAAGGCCGAGATTCTGCTGGATATCGAGAAGGTGTTTGGCATCTTCCCGCGCCTGAAAGAGCGCAAAGACCAACTGGCTGGCACGCTCAGCGGTGGCGAGCAGCAGATGCTGGCCATGGGTCGCGCGCTGATCAGCCGCCCGAAGGTGCTGCTGCTGGATGAGCCGTCGATGGGACTGGCACCCATCATGGTGGACAAGATTTTTGAGGTGGTGCGTGATGTGTACGCGCAGGGCGTGACGGTGCTGCTGGTCGAACAAAATGCGAGCCGCGCGCTAGCCATTGCGGATCGTGGCTATGTCATGGACTCTGGCCTGATCACCATGACGGGCGACGGCAAAACCATGCTGAAAGATCCCAAGGTGCGGGCTGCTTACCTGGGCGAATAGTTTTAAGCACTTTAGGCCTCCAGCCCTTTTGCGACAAGGGCTGGCAGCTATCAAAATTGATAATTTTCAGGCGGCAGCCTGGGCCAGTTGTTGTGCCAGGTGGTTGTGCCTCTCGATCAGCGGGCCGAGGTCAACCGTGGTGAGTTGTCCCTGGCGCACCACCACCCGGCCGTTGACCACCGTGTAGGCGGCTTGCGGGCTGGCACACAGCAGCAGCGCACCCACAGGGTCGTGCACCGCACCGCCCGCAAAGCCCAGCGCGTTCAGGTCAAAAAGTGCCAGATCGGCACACATGCCCGGTGCCAGATGGCCGATGTCGCTTCGACCCAGCACTTGTGCACCGCCTTGAGTGGCCAGTGACAGGGCATCGCGCGCGGTCATTTCTGCCGGCCCCAGATCGCAGCCAAAAAACGTGCGCTGCTGGCCATGGGCATCGGTGCGTACTTCTGGCGCCTGCATGGCGCGGCCTACGCGGGCCAACAGAAGGGCCTGGCGCGCTTCGTTGACCATGTGGGCCGCGTCGTTGCTGGCGCTGCCATCCACCCCCAAGCCGACTGACACGCCTGCGTTGAGCATCTTGCGGATCGGCGCGATGCCTGATGCCAGGCGCATGTTGCTGCAGGGGCAATGCGCCACGCCAGTGCGCGTAGCCGCAAACAGGCTGATGCCCGCGTCGTCCAGCTTGACGCAGTGCGCGTGCCACACGTCGTGCCCCAGCCAGCCCAGGTCTTGCGCGTATTGGGTGGGCGTGCAGTTGAACTTTTCGCGGCTGTAGGCCAGATCGTGGTCGTTCTCGGCCAGATGGGTGTGCAGGCGCACTTCATGACTGCGTGCCAGCAGGGCAGATTGGCGCATCAAATCCCGGCTGACGCTAAACGGCGAGCACGGTGCGACGGCCACGTTCACCATTGCCCCGTGACTTGCGTCATGCCAGGATTCGATCAGCCGTTGGGTGTCTTTGAGGATGGCGTCTTCGTTTTCCACCACGCGGTCAGGCGGCAGACCGCCTTGCGACTGGCCCACGCTCATGCTGCCGCGCGAGGCCACAAAGCGCATGCCGATGTCTCGGGCCGCTTCAATGCTGTCGTCCAGCCGTACGCCATTGGGGTAAATGTAGAGGTGGTCACTGCTGGTGGTGCAGCCACTTTGCAGCAGTTCGGCCATGGCGATCTGGGTGCTGACATAGATCATTTCCGGGGTCAACCCGACCCAGATCGGGTACAGGCCGCGCAGCCAGCCAAACAGCTCGGCGTTTTGCACCTGGGAAATGGCCCTGGTGAGGCTCTGGAACATGTGGTGATGCGTGTTGATCAATCCGGGCATGACCAGATGGCCCCTGGCGTCAATCACTTCATCGGCAGTTTGTGGCAAATCGGCTACCGGGCCAATGGCTTCGATGCGGTGGCCCCGAACAAAGAGCGAGGCATCACGCCATTCCCGCGCCATGCCCGCGTCGGCATGGTCAAAGGTGGCGATACAGCGGGCGTTTTTGATCAACAGGGTGCGCATGACGGTGTGCTCAGGTGCTTGGATTGGCGGTGAGTGCGATGTTCGCACTAAAAATTTTTGTTGATAGTGTCACATTTTGTTGACTATTTGATTTAGCTCAAGGTCGTCAACTTTCGTGTACGGCACATTACGCAACATGTTCTCAGTACACACCATCAACCCGCTCGCGCAAACGCGCACTCTTTGTCGTGGTCAAGTCTTGCTCCGGCGGGGTTTTGAGGCCGACCAGGTGAGTTACATCGAATCTGGCCGCGTGGCACTGGGTGTCATGGGTACAGACGAGATGGAACATCAAATCGGCGTGCTCGAAGGCCCGTGTTGGCTCGATGCCAGTTCGGTCGTGCTGGGTCTGCCGCATCTGGTGGATGCGGTCGCAGACACGTCGCTGCAAATGTGCACCGTGGCCGCCGTCGATTTTAAAAAAGCCATTTCTGAGATGCCGGGCTCCGCACAGGCAGTGTTGAACGATGTGGCGCTGGCGCACCGCAGGCAAACCGAGTTCGCCATGAGCCGTCTGGCCAAGGATGCCGAGGCCCGTTGTGCCGAATGGCTGCTCAGTCATGCGCGCTTTGGTGCCAAGGGCGATCTGGCGGTGGAACTGCAACAACGCAAGCGCAGCATTGCTGCCCAGTTGGGCATTGCCCCAGAAACCCTGTCGCGTGTGCTGCGCACCCTGCGTGAGCGTCGCCTGATCAGCGGCTCCGGGCGCATTTTGAACGTAATCAACCCCAGCGCGCTGCGCTCTCTGGCCGGTTTCTGAGTCAAGCCAGGTGCCCTTAAAAAAAGCTTCGCATCGCGGAGCTTTTTTGTTTGTGAAGCCCGTCAGGGCGAATTCGTCGGATCATGCCTTCCACTATCGGGCCGTCGAAGCGCTTGGTGTGGGCGTAGTGGTCAAACACGCCGATGAATTGCACTTTGGGGTTGGTGGCGATACAGACTTTGTAATAGTCCACCAAAGCGTCCACGGTGGTGTAAGTGGTTTCGGTCTTGCGATTTCGGCGACAAAGATTGGGTATTTTTCGTGCAGCAGGGTTTGTTTCATGGCAGTTTTTGAGTCAGACGGATGGAAAACGCGCCATGGTATCGGCGCGGCTGGTCAGCGCCGGTGACCAAAAGCACACAGCGCGCCGTTTAGCCAGTGGCCAGCGCCTTGAGCACCCGTTCGGGTGTGGCGGGCGCGTTCAGCTGCACGATGCCATCACCCCGCGCACGCGCCACGGCGTCGCGCAGTGCTTCAAACACGCTGATGGCCAGCATGAACGGCGGTTCGCCCACAGCTTTGGACCCGCCGACGTTGTCCTCGGTGTTGGGCGCGTCCCATAACTCGATCTTGAAGCGTGCCGGCACATCACCAGCGGTGGGGATTTTGTAGGTGCTGGGTGCGTGGGTGGTCAGCAGGCCCGCATCGTTCCAGACCAGTTCTTCAGTGGTGAGCCAGCCCATGCCCTGCACAAAACCGCCCTCGATTTGACCGATGTCCAGGGCCGGGTTGATGGAGCGGCCCACGTCGTGCAGGATATCGACGCGCAGCACTTTGTTCTCGCCGGTCAGGGTGTCAATCGCCACCTCGGTACACGCCGCGCCATAGGCAAAGTAGTAAAACGGCCGTCCGGTGAGCGTGGCCTTGTCGTAATGGATTTTGGGTGTGCGGTAAAAACCGTCGCTCCAGAGCTGGATGCGGTTCGCATAGGCGGCTTTCACGACCTCGTCAAAGCTGCGGGTGGTTTTGGGCGTGATGACCTGAGCGTTCTTGAAAGTCACCGAACCTGCGCCCAAGCCGTCGAGCTCGCCGACAAACGCCGCCAGGTTGTCACGCACATGGCGGGCGGCAATCTGCGCCGCGCGGCCATTCAGGTCGGTGCCCGCGGAGGCGGCGGTGGCGGAGGCGTTGGGCACTTTACCGGTGTCGCTCGCCGTTGCCAGCACTTTGTGCAGCGGCACGCCGAGTTCGTCAGCCACGATTTGCGCCACTTTGGTGTTGAGCCCCTGGCCCATTTCCACACCGCCGTGGTTCACCTGCACGCTGCCGTCGAGATACACGTGCACCAAGGCCCCGGCCTGGTTGAACAAGGTGGCGGTGAAGCTGATGCCGAATTTGACCGGTGTGATGGCGATGCCGCGTTTTAAGATGTTGTGGCTGGCGTTCCATGACGAAATGGCCTCTAGCCTTTTCTGATATTGGGTAGATAGCTCCAGTTTTGAGAGCAATGGCTGCAGGATGTTGCCTTCCACCTGCATGCCGTAATGGGTGGTGTTGCGCCGTGCAGTCGGCTGCGCGACATCGGGCTGTGCGTTGCCTGAAGCTTGGTCGGGCGCTACCACCGGCTCGTCGCTGTACAGGTTGCGCAGCCGCACGGCCAGTGGATCGAGAGCCAGGTGGCGGGCGATGTCGCCCAGAATGGCCTCGGTGACGATCATGCCCTGTGGCCCGCCAAAGCCGCGAAACGCGGTGTGGCTCTGGGTGTTGAGCTTGCAGCGGTAGGAGGTGATGGCCACGTCCTGCAGGTAGTAGGCGTTGTCGGCATGAAAAATCGCCCGGTCCGCCACCGGGCCGGACAAATCGGCGCTGAAGCCGCAGTGCGCTGCCATCATCAGTTTCAGGCCACACAGCCGCCCGGTGTCGTCAAAACCCGCGCTGTAGTCGTAGCTAAACGGGTGGCGCTTGCCGGTGATCAAAAAATCGTCGTCGCGGTCCAGCCGCAGCTTCACCGGGCGTTTCACCTTGGTTGCAGCCACGGCGGCCCATACCGCGAGATGCCCGGCCTGCGTTTCCTTGCCACCAAATCCCCCACCCAGGCGGCGGCATTCGACGCGCACCGAGTGGTTGTCCAGGCCCAGCACGTGTGCCACCCAGTGCTGCACCTCACCCGGGTGCTGCGTGCTGCTGTAAATCAGCCACTGGTTCTGCTCTTGCGGCAGCGCGTAAGCGACCTGGCCTTCTAGGTAAAAGTGCTCCTGGCCACCGACTTCCAGCGTGCCGCTCAAGGTGTGCGGCGCGCGTGCCAGCGCTTGATCCACGTCACCGCGTTGGACGGTGACCGGCGGCAGTACGTAACTTTGGGCTGCCAGCGCGTCTTTCACATTGAGGATGGCGGGCAGGGGTTCGATGTCCACTTTCACGAGCCGTGCCGCGCGCCGGGCCAGCATCACGCTGTCGGCCACCACCAGGCCGATGACCTGGCCAATGTGCTGCACGGTGGTGGTGGCAAACACTGGCTCGTCCCCGGCAAACGCGGCCAACATCGGGTCGCCCGGTACGTCACTCGCAAAAACAATAGCGCGTACCCCGGTCAACGCAAGGGCTGCAGTCGTTTCTATGCCTTGGATGCTGCCGTGAGCCACGGTGGATAAGATGGGTGCGGCGTGCAGCGTGCCGCGCATTTCGGGGATGTCGTCCACGTAAGGCGCAGCGCCTGCCACCTGCGCGTGGGCGCTTTCGTGGGGTGCAGAATGGCCCACAGCGCTGGAAAGAGGTAGGGTGTTGTGGGCGGCAGCCAGGGCTGAATCGGTGTCGGGAAGTGGCTTCATGCTGGCAGGCCCTCCATCGTCAGGGCATCCAGCGTGACCTCAAGCTCGCCCTGGCTTTCGCGCCACAGGCGTTGCAGCAGATTGCCCAGCACCAGGCGGCGGTAGTCGCTGCTGGCGCGCATGTCGGAAATCGGCTGGAACTCGGCGCGTAGCATGCTCATGGCCGCCTCCACCGTGGCGGGTGTCCAGGGCTGGCCGGTGAGGGCTGCTTCGGTCTGACGGGCCCGCACCGGCGTGGCTGCAACACCGCCGACGCCGATGGAGATCTGGGCGACGAAACCGTCCTTTAGCTGCAAGCGCACCGCCAGGCAAACCGCAGAAATATCGTCCTCGAGCCGTTTGGACACCTTGTAAACCCGCAAGAACTCGCTGGCCTGCGGGTGCGGCACCAGAATCTGCGTCAGCACCTCGTCGGCTGCCATCACGTTTTGCCGGTAGCCGGTGTAGAGCGACTCCAGCGCCAGCTCGCGTGTGCCACGCACGCTGGCCAGCACCACCCGGGCGTGCAGGGCGATCAGCAGCGGCATCGAGTCGCCAATCGGCGAGCCATTGGCCACGTTGCCACCCAGCGTGCCCGAGTTGCGCACCGGTGCGCCCGCAAAACGCATGGCAAAAGCGTGCAGCGCAGGGCGGGTGCCCTCCAGTGCGGCAAAGGCATCGGTCAGCGTCACGGCCGCGCCGATGCTCAGGCGGGTTTCATCGGAAGTGATCTGGCGCAGCTCGGCCACGCGGGTCACGTCCAGCACCTGCGCAAAATCCTTGTGCAGCTTGTTGACCCACAGCCCCACATCGGTGCATCCGGCCACGATTTGTGCCTGCGGGCAGGTGGCGCGCAGGTGCAGCAGCTCGGCCAAGGTGCCGGGCGTTTTATATGAAAAATTGGCCTCCAGCCCTTTATCCGTATGCGTAAGTAGTTCTAATTTCGATAGTATTTCGATCTCATCCACAACGGCCAGTGGTAGCACCTGCATCTGTTGCGCGGCATCCAGAATCGGTCGGTAACCGGTGCAGCGGCACAGGTTGCCCGACAGCGCTTCCTTCGCATCTTCACGGCTCACGCTGTGGCCCTGGCCCACCTGATTCTGGTACAGGCCAAACAGGCTCATGGCAAAACCCGGTGTGCAAAAGCCGCACTGGCTGGCGTGATTTTGCAGCAGCGCCTGTTGCACCGGGTGCGGTCTGCCGTCCGCAGCGGCCAGGTCTTGCGCGGTCCACAGCGCCAAACCGTGGATCGAGTGCGCCAGCCGGATGCAACTGTTGACCGCGCTGTAGTGCAGATGGTCACCGCGCTTTTCGCCCAGCACCACCGTGCAGGCACCGCAGTCGCCTTCGTTGCAGCCTTCCTTGGTGGCGGTCAGGCCCAGATCGTCGCGCAGCAGTTGCAGCAGGGTGCGGGTGGGGGGCACCTGTTTGAGTGAAACCACCTCGCCGCGATGCACAAAATGAAGGTCAGGATGAGGCATAGATGTCAGTGTCCAAAGGAAACCATCCACTCGCGATGGCATGCTGGGTTGCAGCAAGATTCCTGCCAGCGATGGCATTGTCCTTGCTTGAACTGAAAATTGTCGTGGGCATCAGGTGTCGCGTTTTATTCAATACACTTCCCGTCGAAACAGTTTGTCACAACCCAGGTTTTCCGCCATTTTGAAACAATTCGCGCTTACCCGCCCATGACCACACCCCGACTCCAACTCAGCGGCATCACCAAGCGTTACCCCAGCGTGGTCGCCAACAGTGAAGTCAACCTGACGGTGATGCCCGGTGAAACCCATGCGGTGCTGGGTGAAAACGGTGCCGGTAAATCCACCCTGATGAAAATCATTTACGGCTCGGTCAAGCCTGACGAGGGCTCGGTACTGTTCAACGGCCAGGTGGCGCACATCAAAAACCCGCAAGAGGCGCGCGCCCTGGGCATCAGCATGGTGTTCCAGCACTTCAGCCTGTTTGACACCATCACCGTGGCTGAAAACGTCTGGCTGGGCTTGAGCAAAACCCTGAGCCTGGCGGAAGTCACCCGCAGCATCGAGGCCAAAGCCGCCGAATACGGGCTGGACATCGACCCGGCGCGGCCGGTGCACACCTTGAGCGTGGGCGAGATGCAGCGGGTGGAGATCATCCGCGCGCTGCTGACCAACCCGCAACTGCTGATTCTGGACGAACCCACCTCGGTGCTGACCCCGCAGGCGGTCGAAAAACTCTTTGTGGTGCTGAAAAAGCTCGCCAGCGAGGGCTGCAGCATCCTGTACATCAGCCACAAGCTGCATGAAATTCGCGAGTTGTGCAACGCCTGCACCGTGCTGCGCGGTGGCAAGGTCACCGGCGTGTGCAACCCGGCCAACGAGAGCAATGCCTCGCTGTCCAAGCTGATGATTGGTGCCGAGCCGCCGCAACTGGTGCACCGCGCGCAAGACCCCGGCCCGAGTGTGCTGCGCGTGAGCAACCTGATCTTGCCGCGTGAAGACCAGTTTGGCGTGGACCTGGAAGCCATCTCGTTTGAGGTGCGCTCCGGCGAGGTGGTGGGCATTGCCGGGGTCTCGGGCAATGGTCAAAAAGAATTGCTGTGCGCCCTGTCGGGGGAAGACGTGCGCGCCAAGCCGGGCAGTGTGCGTATGGGGCGGTTTGATGTCTCAGCCATGCACCCCGGCCAGCGGCGCAAGCAGGGCCTGCACTTTGTGCCCGAAGAGCGCTTGGGGCGCGGCGCGGTGCCGACGCTGTCTTTGGCGCAAAACCTGCTGCTGACCCGCCAGGAAGCCATTGCCTACCCGCGTTTTCTGGGTGGCTGGGTGCGTGTCAAGCAGTTGCAGGCGCAAGCCGCCGACATCATCGCTCGCTTCAATGTCAAAGCTGGTGGGCCAGGCTCGCCGGCGCGATCACTCTCGGGTGGCAATTTGCAAAAATTCATTGTCGGACGCGAGATGGATGCCCAGCCCAAAATTTTTATCGTCTCGCAGCCCACCTGGGGCGTGGATGTCGGTGCCGCAGCGCAGATCCGTGGCGAAATTCTGGCGCTGCGCGATGCCGGATGTGCGGTGCTGGTGGTCAGCGAAGAGCTTGACGAACTATTTGAAGTGTGCGACCGCCTGCACGTGATTGCACGCGGCCAGTTGTCACCCTCGGTGCCAGTGGCCGAGGCCACGGTGGAAAAGATTGGTGAATGGATGAGCGGTTTGTGGGACTACGAGGTGCAGGCGCACCTGGCCGAAATGTCGGGCCTGACACCGGATGGCCAGGAGGCCCGCCATGCTTAAGCTCGAAGCCCGCCCCGAGCCGTCCAAAACCTGGACGTACCTCTCGCCACTGCTGGCGCTGACGATCACCGTGCTGATTGGCACGCTGATGTTCACCGCACTGGGCAAAGACCCGATCAAGGGCTTGCAAATGTTTTTCTGGCTGCCCATCAGCAGCGGCTACGCCTGGGGCGAGTTGCTGGTGAAAGCCACGCCGCTGTTGATCATCGCGCTGGGGCTGGCGGTATGTTTCCGCTCCAACGTGTGGAATATTGGCGCAGAAGGGCAGTACATCATCGGAGCGATTTTTGCCGCCGGGGTGGCGCTGATGGCTGATGCATCGACCAGCGCCTGGATCGTGGTGCCCATTCTGCTCGCCGGTGTGCTGGGCGGCATGGTGTGGGCAGCCATCACCGCCTTGCTGCGCGACCGTTTTCATGCCAACGAGATTCTCGTGAGCCTGATGCTGGTCTATGTCGCGGTGCAATTGCTAAGCTACCTGGTCGGCGGGCCCTGGAAAGACCCGATGGGCTTCAACTTTCCGCAAAGCAAGACATTTGAGGCGGTCACCCACATTCCGCGACTGTTCAAGAGTTCAAGGGTCAACATCGGCGTGTTTTTTGCGCTGCTGGGTGTGGCGGGGCTGTGGATCTTCTTGTTCCGTACCCGGTCCGGGTTTTCTTTGCAGGTGGGCGGGCTGGCACCTGCGGCGGCGCGTTACGCCGGGTTTTCCTCGCGCAAGGCCTTGTGGACCGCACTGCTGATTTCAGGCGGCGCTGCCGGGCTGGCGGGTGCGTTGGAGGTGGCCGGGCCTATTGGCCAGCTGACCATTTATGTGCCTGCGGGCTACGGCTTTGCGGCCATCATCGTGGCCTATGTCGGGCGCTTGCATCCGGTCGGCATGGTGTTCTCAGCGCTGCTGATGAGCATGTTTTACATCGGCGGCGAACTGGCTCAGTCGCGTTTAGGGCTGACCAAATCGCTGACTGGGGTGTTTCAGGGCTTGCTGTTGTTCAGTCTGCTGGCTTGTGACACGCTGGTCAATTACCGGCTGATGATGCAAAAGAAGAGGAGCGACTGATGGAGTCTTATGCCTTGCTGCTGGCTGCCACGCTGAACGCGGGCACGGTGCTGGCCATTGCCTCGCTGGGGCTGCTGATCAACGAGAAGGTGGGTATCGTCAATCTGGGGGCCGAAGGCATGATGCTGTGCGCGGCCATCGCCGGGTTTGCCACGGTCGTCACCACCGGCTCGGATACGCTTGGTTTTATAGCAGGGATGGCAGCAGGCGCGGGGCTTGCGGCGGTTTTTGGCCTGCTGGTGATCTGGCTCAATACCAACCAGTACGCCACTGGCTTGGCCTTGACGCTGTTTGGCACCGGGTTTTCGGCGTTTGTAGGCACCAATTTTGTGCAAGCCAGGATTCCCGAGCGTGCGTCGTTTGCCATTCCTTACCTGTCAGACATCCCGCTGGTCGGACCGGCGCTGTTTCGGCAACATCCGCTGGTGTATCTGACGGTGGGGTTTGCCGCGCTGCTGGTGTGGTTCATGTACCGCACCCGCGCCGGGCTGATCATGCGCAGCGTGGGTGAAAGCCCTGAGTCGGCTCACGCGCTGGGTTACCCGGTGCGCCGTATCCGGCTGCTGGCGGTGGTCGTGGGTGGTGCGCTGTGCGGGCTGGCCGGGGCTTACATCTCGGTGATCTACACGCCGTTGTGGGTGGAGGGCATGGTGTCTGGCAAGGGCTGGATCGCGTTGGCCCTCACGACCTTTGCCACTTGGCGCCCGGCACGGGTGTTGCTTGGTGCTTACCTGTTTGGCGGTGTGACGATGTTGCAGTTTTACTTGCAGGGTATCGGTGTGGATGTACCGAGCCAGTTTTTGAGCATGTTGCCGTACGTGGCGACTATCCTTGTGCTGGCGCTGATTTCGCGCAACCCGCAGTGGATTCGCATCAACATGCCCGCCAGCATCGGCAAGCCGTTTTATCCGGGTGCGTGATCCTTGGTGAAACGGTCCCTGCTGCGTTCATAATCTCCGTTTGTTCAACCCGTCGTAACCCCCTTTTGATAAGGATTTGACATGACTGATCTGCAAAAACGTGCGCTGCTCAAAATAGCTGCGCTTTCCGCTGTGGCCTCTGCTGCGCTGGTAGGCTGCGGCAAAAAAGAGGAACCGGCTCCTGCGCCGGCACCTGCGCCAGCACCCTTGGCCTCTGCGCCCGCACCCGCCAAACCTGATCCCCTGAAAATTGCTTTTGCCTACGTCGGCCCGGTGGGCGATGGCGGCTGGTCGTTTGCGCATGACAATGGTCGCAAGGCCCTGGAAGCCGCGATGGGCGACAAGATCGTCACCTCTTTCGTTGAAAACGTGCCCGAGTCAGCGGACGCTGAACGCGTGATCCGCGATATGGCCGGTCAAGGCAACAAGTTGATCTTTGGCACCACTTTCGGTTACATGGAGCCCATGCTCAAGGTGGCGGCAGAGTTCCCGGACGTGAAGTTTGAGCATGCCACCGGTTACAAACAAACCGAAAACATGCGCACCTATGACAGCCGCACCTATGAAGGTGCCTACATGGCCGGTGTGATCGCTGGTGCCATGACCAAGAGCAACACGCTGGGTGTAGTGGCTTCGGTGCCAATTCCTGAAGTCATCCGAAACATCAACAGCTTCACGCTGGGCGCCCAAAGCAGCAACCCCAAGATCAAGACCAAAGTGGTATGGGTGAACACCTGGTTTGACCCACCGAAAGAAACCGAAGCTGCTACCAGCCTGATCAACGGCGGTGCAGACGTGCTGTTCCAGAACACTGACTCTCCTGCGGTGCTGAAAACTGCCGAAGCCAAGGGCAAGCGCGCCTTTGGTTGGGACTCCGACATGACCGCCTACGGCCCGAAGGCCCACCTGGCATCCAGCGTCATCAACTGGGGCCCGTACTACATCAAGACCACACAGGAAGTTCTGGACGGAACCTGGAAAGCTGGCCCAGGCGCACATAGCTGGTGGGGCGTGAAAGAGGGTGCGATTGACATCGTCTCCATCGCCGACGACGTGCCCGCTGAAACCAAAGCCAAGGTGGACGAAGTCAAGAAGGGTCTGACAGACGGCTCATTCTCCATCTGGAAGGGCCCCCTGAAAAACAACGCTGGCAAGGAAGTGCTGGCCAAGGACGTGGTGGCTGACGACAAGTTCCTCAGCGGCATCAACTTCTACGTCAAGGGCGTGGAAGGCAAGGTGCCTGGTTCCAAGTAAGCCGTTCCAAACCTCGAAAAAGCCACCTGAGGGTGGCTTTTTTTGTGACTTTGTGTGAAATAGTTCACATACATATCGCCATACAATCATTTCCGGTGGGGTGAAGAGGCGCTTTCTCGCAACCTTCTGAAAACGTGTCAGTCAAGAGACGCAGGTCGATAAGCCCTTGTCACCCAACGTTTTCATCGCGGTACTCATTTGGTCAAAGAACATGAATCTGGATATCAAGGCGTTTGAAGTCCTTCGGTCTTTGAGTCTGCTCTATGTCGAAGACGATGCCTCCACCCGTGAAGAATTGGTGTTGATGCTGGAACCCTGGCTGGGTGAGCTGTTCGTCGCCAACGACGGACAAGTCGGTTTGGACCTGTTTCGTGACAAGCGGCCGGACATCGTGGTGACCGATATCCAGATGCCCAAGCTCAACGGCCTGACGATGAGCCGCGAGATTCGCCAACTGGTGCCTGATCAGACCATTGTGGTGGTCAGCGCCTACAACGATACCGAATACCTGTTCAACGCGATTGAGCTGGGTGTTGACCACTACGTCACCAAACCTGTCAATGTTGAAAAACTGCTCAACAAGCTGGCCTCGCTGGCGCGCGGCATTCTGGCGGTGCGCGAGCATGCACGCAACCAGATTTTGCTGGCCCAATACAAGCTGCTGGTGGACCAAAGTGCCATTGTGTGCAAGTTTGAGCCCTCGGGTCGCATCACCTATGTCAACGACAAGCTGCGCGAAATCAGCGGGTATGCCGACGATGAAATACTCGGCCACGACATTGGTGAGCTCAGTCACGAGACAGAGCCACTGACGAGCCGCCAGGTCCGCCGTGAGCAGGTACAGGGCGGTCAGCGGTGGGCCGGCATGGTGCGCAAGCGCCGCAAGGATGGCAGTTTGTATGTGGTGGAAAGCAGCGTGGTCCCGATTCTGGATGAACACGGCCGGGTGACTGAGGTGGTGTCGCTGGACGTGGATGTCACCGAACACGATCGCTTTTACGAAAATCTGGTCGAAACGCTTAGCCAGAGCAACCGTTCTGCGGTCGAGCAGCGTCACTTTTACAGTGAATACAAGCGTGCACTGGAATTGGGATCGTGCATCTGCGTGACCGATCTTCAGCATCACATCGTGAGCGCCAACGCGCAGTTTGAGGCACTCACGGGTTATCAGGCCGACGAACTTAACGGCAAGCTGGTCAGTGACATCATGCCCGATGTCTCTGCCGAGCGTTGCCTGGATCTTGTGCAGCAAGCCAACCGCGAACATTTCACCAGCCGTATCAGCCGGTTTGTGGATTCGCGAGGTCAGGAACTGCAACTCAGCGTTGCGTTTGTCGGATTGCACAACCTGGCAGGTGAGGTGGAGTCCATCATCATGATTTGTCAGGACATCACCGAGTCCATGCGGTTGGGCCGTGAAATTGTCGAGACACAGCGTGAATTGCTGTACATGTTGGGTGAAGTGGTGGAGAGCCGCAGTCTGGAGACTGGCCTACACATCAAGCGCGTGGCGCAAGTGGCGCGGTTTCTGGCGATCAAGGCTGGTTTGTCAGCAGAGGCCGCCGAGATGATCGAAACCGCCGCACCCATGCATGACATTGGCAAAGTGGGCATTGCCGATGCGATTTTGCAAAAGCCGGGCAAGCTGGATGCGGCCGAATTTGACGAGATGAAGAAGCACGCCAACATCGGCTTCCAGATTTTGGGAAAGGTTGACCGGCCACTGATTGGCGTGGCAGCAGCCATTGCGCACGAACACCATGAGCGTTATGACGGGCAGGGTTACCCCAATGGTCTCAAGGGTGAAGATATCGCCATCGAAGCCCGCATCGTTGGTATTGCCGATGTGCTGGATGCCTTGTCAAGTTCGCGGGCCTACAAGCCCGCGTGGGACGAAGAGCGTGTGCGTGATTACTTTATTGAACAGCGCGGCCTACAGTTTGACCCGCATTTGGTCGATCTTTTACTGGCGCATTGGGACACCATTCAGGCACTGCGCCATGGAAAGCTGATATCGCCTGTTCTTAGTTCTATTTTTGGAGACCTCACATGATTCGCTTTGCACTGACCGCTTGCGCTTTGGCAGTGACGACCTTGGCAGCCGCTGCTCAGAGCCTGGACCACCTGACGCTGCAACAGGCGACGCAACTGGCATTGCAAAACCACCGCTCGATGCAGGTCTCCCAAGCCGCGCTGGACATGGCCGAGGCACAGTACCAGCAAGCGATGTCAGCGTTTGGGCCCAAGGTCGGGTTTGAAGCGGGTTTTCAGCGCGCGGATCAGGATCGAACGTTTACGTTTAGTGGCATCGTCCAGACTCCGGCAATGGGGTTGCCAATCGGCCCTGGCGGCTCCTTGATACCGATTCCTGGGCAGCCGTTGCCAATCAACCTAGATGTCAAGATGTTCGACCGCGATGTCACCAAAGCCGCCCTGAACTTCACATACCCGCTCTACACCGGCGGCAAGAAGGAAGCCGTCACCGGCATGGCTAAGGCGGGTGCTGAGATCGCGCGCGAAGACCGGCGCAAGACCGAGCTGGAGGTGGTGCACGATGTCAACAAGTATTACAACGGCGTCATCTTTGCCCAGCAGATGGAGCAACTCGCCAGCGACACGCTCGAGCGTTTTCAGGCCTTGCAAGACCTGACCGAGCGGCTCTACCAGGGGTCATCGCTCAAGGTCAAGAAGACCGATTACCTGCGCAGCAAGACCACCACCGCCATCACCCGCTCCATGCTGCGCGAGGCCAACTATGCCAGCCAATTGACCCGCGAGGCGCTGGCCAACGCCATGGGCTTGCCGCTCAATACCCCGTTGAAACTGTCACCAGAGGCTGATCTGCCATTGATGACGGCAGACCTCGACAGCCTGATTTCGGATGCCATGAAACTCAATCCGGACAAGCAGCGGCTTGAGCTGGCGTTGCAGGCAGCAAACTTCAAGATTGACGAGGCGCGCAGCGGCTACTTGCCGGTGGTGGGGCTAGAGGCCAGTACCTACCAGGTCTGGAACGGCTATGACGGTGGTTTGTTCAACGAGGCCAACCGCAAAGGCTGGACGGTGGGTGTAGGCGTGAAGTGGGACTTGTGGGACAGTGGCTTGACCAAAGCCAGCGTCAACGCCGCCCAGGCCAGCAAGCTCAAACTGGAGGCGCAACGCGCGTTGCTGGACAACGGCCTGGCGCTGCAGGTCAAGGACGATTTCATGCGCATCGAGCTCTCACGCGCACAGGTGGACGACAGCACCCAGGCACAGTCTCTGGCCGAGGAAAACCGCAAACTCAATGTGCGTGCCTATCAGGAAGAAATGGTTGAAACCAAAGATGTGATCGAAGCCCAGATTGTGGAGAGTTTTGCCAGTGCCGGCCTGTACCGCGCACGCCATGACCTGCGCGAGGCGGTGGCCGACCTGGATTACCGCGTGGGGCGTGCGCTGGAACCTAAGCCGTAAATGCCATGAGACTGGCGCGGTTCTGGCTTGTCCTGGCTTTGCTGGTCAGTTGGGGTTGGGTTCATGCCGAGCCACCGCCAATTGCCATTGGCTTCTATTTGCCGGTGATCAGAGATGTGCCACGCCGGGATGTGGAGCTTTCTCTGAGATTTTGGGTGGAGGAACTGGGCGCCGCGGTCCACCTTACCTACAAGCCGATCCGCTTTTATGAGAATTTTGCCGATCTGCGGCGCGACATGAAATCTGGCGAAATCAATTTCATCGTCGCCACATCCATGGGTGTCGTTCAGAATTTTCAACCAGATGAGCTGGCAGACGGCTTTTCTGGCTTGAAGAGTCAGCCAGATCACCTTTTCTTGGTGGTCCGGCGTGGTTCAGGTATTCGCAATCTGACTGACCTGCCAGGCAAGCGCCTGGAGATTCTGGACCGTGATGAACTCAGCGAGGTGTATTTGGAGACCTTGTTAATGAAGGCTGGCGACAAACAAGTCAAGAGTACCTTGGATGGTTCCGGGCGTGAGAAGCGCTCCGTCAACCTGGTGCACCACCTTTTCTTTGGCAAGGCCGATGCGGCACTGATTTACCGCAATGCCTATGAAGCGGCCTTAGCCATGAATCCGCAGATAGGTCAGCAGTTGGAAGTGCTGGATGCTTATTCGTTCAAGGGCCGCTCACCCCACATCGGTTTGTTTTCGTCGCGTGTCGCACCGCAAGACACTCAAGCCATCACCAAAGGGGCCATGAACCTGGGCAGCAATGCCCGGGGCAGGCAGGTGCTGGATATTTACGACGCTGACCAGATGGTGGTGACCAAGGTGCAGGACCTGGAGCCGTTTCGTGAGTTGCTGGCGGAAAATCGTGCCCTGAAAGCCGCCTTGCTGACTGCGAGAAAAAAAGGCAGCAAATGAGATGGTTCCACTGGCTTCTGGGGCCCAGCCTGTTGAGTGTCGCGTTCATGGCTCAGGCCGCTGTTGTGCCGCAGCATCGGCCCTTGGTCAAGTTCGGGTTTTACCTGCCCACCAATCGTGAGGCGAGCATGGCTGACATCAAGGTCAGCCTGCAGGTCTGGGCCGAGGAACTGGCGGGCACCTTGGGCTATCAGATAGTCACCAACACTTATCAAAGCATGCCCGAGGTGCGTGCTGCTGTGGACCGGGATGAGTTGCATTTCATCAACGCCGGTGGCATGGAACTGGCAGAAACATTTTCCCTGGGCGAATTGCAACGTGGGTACGCCAGTCACCAGCAAGGTGCTGATGACGGCTTGGCGCTGGTGGTGCGCAACGACTCGGGCCTGACCTCGTTTTCCGACTTGCGCAACAAGCGGGTGGTCCGCCTGGCCAAGGACCGACTGGCCGAAATTTATTTGGAAGCCCAATGCCTGAAGGCGGCAAAACAGCATTGCAGCCAGTTTTTGGTGCTGTCTGAAGAAAAGCGTGACATCCAGTCGATTTACGGCGTGTTTTTCGGCAAGACAGATGCTGCCCTGGTGACATTGGCCACCCTGCACACTGCCAACGAACTCAATCCCCAAGTGGCGACACGTTTGAAAGTTATCCAGGAATGGAAGGTCACGGCCCTGGTGTTTGGCATGATGACACGTAGCGCAGACCCCGCCGTCATCCAGTTGATGATGGGCGCGGTGCGCGATACCCTGAAAACTGCCCGGGGCAGACAAATGATGGAGTTGTTCAAAATTGACTATGTTGAGCCGGTTGAACCCAGCATTCTGAACCCCTACTGGGCCTTGCTGCGGGACTACCGGGCCCTGGACAAAACCTATGGAGCGCAGAAGAAATGAGCGTTGCCAGGCTGCGTGGGTTCGTGCGCAGGCTGTCTCGCAGCGCAACGGCGGGGCTGAAGTTGTGGCTTTGTGTTCTGGCCTTCTCCACCGTCGCCCATGCCGAGGAAACGGTTCGAATCGGGTTTTACCAGGGTGCCCGGCGTGAAATGTCACGCACCGACCTGCGCAATGCGTTTTCCCTGTGGTCGCAGGAGCTGGCCGCAACTTTCAAATTGCCGGTATCGGTGACGTTCTATGAGGATATAGACAAGATGCGCACGGCATTTGAGCGCGGCGAAATCAACGCGGTCAATGCCGATGCCATGACGCTGGCGACGAAATTCAACCCGGCAGACCTGGCAGACGGGTTTTCGGTCGCAGTGCCCGGCGGCTGGAACATGCTGCTGCTGGCATCGCGTGAGTCGGACATCCATTCGGTTGGCGGTCTCCTTGGCAAGCGCATCGCTTTGCTCGAAGACGACCAGACGGCCACCACCTATCTGGAAACGGTGTGCTGGCGGCAGTATGGGCGTGAATGCAGCAAAGTGTTTTCTGACATCCAGCACGTGCCCACCAACAGTCAGGCGGTGATGCGCTTGTTTTTTGGCAAGGTAGATGCTGTGCTGGTCTATCGCTACGGTTATGAGTTGTCCCGCGAGATGAACCCCCAGTTGAGACAGAAAATAGGCCCGGTGCTGGCGGAGGTGCCCTTCTCGGGCATGTATTACGCGTTTTTCAGCGGCAAGGTCCCCGGCGCTTTTGTTGAACGCAATTTAAAGCTGATTCCTACCCTGCACACGTACCCGCGCGGGCGGCAGTTGCTCGATATCTTCAAGATGGACCACCTCGAGGTCGCCAGCCCACAGGAACTCGAACCGTTCCTGCAGTTGGATGACACCCTGCGTGAGCTCAAAAACCAGCATGCGCGAAAGACCAAGGGAAAATGAAAAACCGGATTTTTTTGCGGGTGTTTGGCGTTTTTGGCAGCCTGTTGCTGGTGATGACGGTGTTGTATGGCTTTTTGATCATCCCGCTGCAACAGGAATCGTTGCTCAAGGTGATGTACTCGCAGGCGGCCACCGTGTCGCGCTCCATCATTCAAGCCTGCTCGGATGCCATGCTCACCGACGATTTCGGCTTTGTGGTGGAGCACAACCTGCAGGTGCTGCAAAACAACAAAAGCATTGAGTCTGTCGTGATCTTCCCCAAGCGCGGTACGCCCATGCGCATCGAGCCCAAAGGTTGGGACATGCAGGAGGGTCAGCGTGAAGCGGCCCCCGCCGCGATTCTGGATCATGAGGCCTACGGCATCTTCACTGACCCCGCAGGTCAGCGGCATTACCGCTACAGCACGCCCATCCGATTCAGTGGTGTTGTGTGGGGCGCGATCCAGATGGACTTCAACACGGATGAGTACAACACCAGCATCACCGAGATGTACCGGAAAATGCTGTACATCTCGTTGCTGGTGCTGGTTGCGGTTTTGCCAGTGGGCTACTTTTTTGCGCTTTGGCTGACGCGCCCCATTGCCACGATCAGCGAGGCCGCCTCGCGGGTGGCCACGGGTGATCTGGGCGCGCGCGTGGACATTCGCCGCAATGACGAAATTGGTCAGCTCTCCAACAGTTTCAACCAGATGGTGGATGCCTTGCAGCAAAGCCGTGACCGGCTGCAGGACTCCAACCAGGAACTCGAGCGCAAGGTGGCCGAGCGCACCAGCGAGCTCGACGAGCTTAACCGCACGCTGGACCACCGCGTGCGCGATGAAATTGCCAAGCGCAAGCAGCAGGAAAGCCTGCTGATTCACCAGTCGCGCTTGGCGGCAATGGGCGAGATGATTGGTGCCATCGCTCACCAGTGGCGCCAGCCGCTCAATGCTCTCAGCCTGGTGATGCAAAACATGCGCATGCAGCATGCCATGGGGACGCTGACCGACCAGTCCATGGTGCGGATGCAGCGCAAGTCCAACGAGCTGGTAGAGCGGATGTCGTCCACCATCGACGAGTTCCGCAACTTCTTCAAGCCTGGCAAACATGCCGAGGCGTTCAAGCTGGCGCAGGCCATGCGGTCCTCCGCTGACATCATGGAAGGCGTGTTCAAAAATCATGCGGTGACGCTGGACCTGGAGTGCGACGAGTCGCTGGAACTACTAGGGGTGCAGGGTGAGTTTTCGCAGGTGGTGCTGAATTTGCTGAGCAACGCCAAGGATGCTGTTCTGGCATCAAAGCAAGGGCAACCGCACATTCTGATGCGTGCGCAGGGGCTGGGGGACCGCATCCAGATTTCAGTCGAAGACAACGGAGGTGGCATTGACCCGGACATTTTGGACAAGATTTTTGAGCCGTACTTCACCACCAAGGAAGAAGGCAAGGGCACAGGAATTGGCCTGTACATGTCGAAGATGATTGTGGAAAACAACATGAACGGGCGATTGCGGGTGGCCAACGGCGCAGAGGGTGCCTGTTTTACCATCGACCTGCCAGCGGCCTAGTGCGACAGGTGGTGCGCGGCTGAAACGGCTGTCCGCTAGACTGTACCGTTTTGACACCATTGAGTGCCGCATGACCCTTCTGAAACCTGTTTCCGCCGAGCGTTTGCCGGATTTGCTCAAGCGCATGCCCAAGGCCGAACTCCACATGCACATCGAGGGCTCGCTGGAGCCCGAACTGATGTTTGCCCTGGCGGCACGCAACGGCCTGTCTGTGCCCTACGCTGATGTCCAAGCGCTTCGCCGCGCCTACGTGTTTGGCAACCTGCAGGAATTTCTGGACGTTTACCACGAGGGCACGCTGGTGCTCTGCACCGAGCAGGACTTTTACGACATGGCCTGGGCCTACCTGCAGCGTGCTGCGGCGGACCATGTGCTGCATACCGAAATCTTCTTTGACACCCAGACCCATACGGGTCACGGAGTGAGTGCCGATGTCGTGATCAACGGGCTGCACCGCGCCTGTCTGGATGCGCAAGGGCAACTGGGTGTCAGCGCCAGCCTGATTCTGTGCTTTCTGCGCCATTTGAGTGAAGCCGAGGCGTTTGAAGCGCTGGAGCAGGCCACGCCGCATCTGGACAAACTGGTGGGTGTAGGTCTGGCCTCGAGCGAACTGGGCCACCCGCCCGAGAAGTTCACCCGCGTGTTTGCCAACGCTCGCGTTCTTGGGCTGCATCTGGTGGCGCATGCAGGGGAAGAAGGGCCGCCAGCCTATATCTGGAGCGCGCTGGATGCTCTCAAAGTTGAACGTATCGACCACGGCGTGCAAGCCATGAAAGACCCGGCATTGGTCGAACGCCTGGCAAAAGACCAGATACCGTTGACGGTGTGCCCGCTGTCCAACCTGAAATTGCGGGTGTTTCCTACGCTGGCGACGCACAACCTGGGCCAGATGCTCGACGCGGGGCTGGTGGCCACCGTCAATTCAGACGATCCGGCGTATTTTGGCGGCTACATCAACGAGAACTTCACCCAGACCTTTGCCGCGCTGCAACTGGGCGCGCAGCACGGATATCAGTTGGCGTCCAACAGTTTTGAAGCTAGTTTCATCGACAAGACCGCCAAGCTGGCCTTGCAGCACCGCTTGGACGAGTTTTTTGAAACCTTCGAATGATGGCTACCCCGCGGGCAGCCCGCGAGCGATCAGCGCGCAGGCACCCAGAGTTGCAGGCGCGGCAGCATCATGCGATACGGGGCCAGCAGCAGGGCGGCCATCAGCCATTTGATGCTCAGGTCGCCTGTGGCCAGCATCAGCCAGTTCATGTCCGAGCCGTAGAAGGCCAGGAAGAAGAACACGCCGGTATCGACAATGGAGGCCACCACCGAGCCGATCAGCGGTGCTTTCCACCATGAGCCAGCGCGCAGGCGGTTGAAGGCCACGATGTCGAGCAGCTGGCCCAGAATGAATGCCATGCCCGAAGCCATCGCAATGCGCCATGGTGCCAGTGCCAGAGACACGACCACGGCAATGGCAAAACCGGTCCAGGCCACGCGCCGGGCAGCGGCGTTGCCCACGGCGCGGTTGGTCAAATCAGTGACCAGAAACGCGACAGGGAAGGTGAAGGCACCCCAGGTCAGCCAGTCATTGATCGGGAATTGCACCAGGTAATTGGACGAGACGATCACCAGCAGCATGGCCAGAATCGGCCGCCAAAGGGTTAAAAGAGGGGTCGGGGTGGAGGAATTCATCCGGCAATTATCGCCGCGCGGCACCATTTCCGCCCACCAGCCGCAAATTGGATAAGCTCTCACCCTGATGAAAGCCTACCGATCCTCCCTCCTGTATTTCCAGCACAACAGTGATGCGCACCAAAGCGCCATCCACGAAGAAGATGGCCTGTTGGTCGTCGGGCCGAACGCCCAAGGTACACAGGTGGTGCAGGCAGTAGGCCCGTACCGAGATGTCGTCGCACGCTACCCGCAAGTGCCGGTGCAGCACTTGGCCGGGCGCATCATCGCGCCGGGTTTTGTCGATCTGCACAGCCATTACCCGCAAACCAATGTGATCGGCTCGCCCGCAGACGGCTTGCTGCCGTGGCTGGAGCACTACACTTTTCCAGAAGAAAAACGCTTCGCAGCCCCCGAATACTGTGCGCAGGCCGCTACTTTCTTTGTAGCGGAGATGTTGCGCAACGGCGTGACCACGTCGCTGACGTTTGCCACCTCGCACCCGGCTTCTGTGCAGGCCTTGTTTCTGGAAGCGCAAAAGCGCCAGCTCAGGCTGATCACCGGCCTGTGCCTGATGGACCGCCACGCACCGCCCGACCTGCTGAACCAGCCCTCCAGCCCCGGCGGCTTGGATGCCACCGAGCAAAGCCTGATCGACTCCGAAGCCCTGCTGAAACAGTGGCACGGTGTGGAGCGGCTGGGCTACGCCATCACGCCGCGTTTCGCGCCCACCAGCTCGGATGCGCAGTTGCGTGGCGCAGGCGAGCTGGCGGCGCGTTACCCCGATGTCTGGATTCAGTCGCATGTGGCGGAAAACCACGAGGAAATTGCTTGGGCGCGCGACCTCTTTCCGGCATCAAGCAGTTACCTGCACACCTACGCCGACTTTGGTTTGTTGCGCCAGCGGGCCATCTACGCGCATTGCATCCACTTTGATGACGTTGACCGGGCTCTGATGCGCGACTCGGGTGCCGCCGCTGCGGTCTGCCCCACCAGCAACCTGTTTTTGGGCAGCGGTTTTTTTGACTACGCCGGTGCTGACCGCGCGGATTTTCAGTACGGCCTGGCCAATGACGTAGGTGGCGGCACCAGCTTCAGCCCGTTTCACACCATGCTGGCGGCTTATTACGTAGGGCGGGAAGGGCAGACCAAGGCCGGTCTGTCGCTGTCGCCGCAGCATCTTTGGTGGCAGCACACCGCTGGCGCGGCACAAGCACTGGGTCTGGCGGGTGTGGTGGGCAACCTGCAACCGGGCTGCGAGGCGGACTTTGTGGTGCTGAATCCGAAGGCCACGCCGCTGATGGCGCGCCGCACAGCACAGGCCACCAGTCTGGATGAATTGCTTTTCGCGATGATTGTGCTGGGTGATGACCGGCTGGTGGAGCAGACGGTGATTTCACAAGCTTTTTAGGCATCTAGCCCAATAGAAGCAAACGCTAGAAGCTATGAAAAGTGAAGCAAACCGTAGGCATTTGATCGCTTTGTGCCAAGCTCTTTGCGCCGTGTCAGGCGCTGCTGGCTGCGGT
The DNA here is from genome assembly GCA_903905735.1 of uncultured beta proteobacterium. Taxonomy (GTDB): domain Bacteria; phylum Pseudomonadota; class Gammaproteobacteria; order Burkholderiales; family Burkholderiaceae_C; genus Rhodoferax. The sequence goes on along the minus strand of CAIVHU010000130.1, from coordinate 12,120 downwards.
GTTTGCCGGTGCTTTTGACATGCAGGTGAATCAATCACCATTCGATGGTGTCTGGAGCGGTACACGTCGTTACAACGGCGAATACCTGAGCCACGAACACGGCCACGTGCAAATCATGTTTGCATTGCGGGGCCGCATGGAGCTGGAGATCGGTGGTCACAGTGCGTTTGCCGATACCTCTTGCGGCATGCTCATTCCGGCGGGTGTCAACCACGGTTTTTTGACCTCCAAAGATGCCCGGATGTTTGTGATTGAACTCCCCGATCATCATGACGTTGGGCGCGCGCGCAGCTTTGCCGTGACCGCAGCCTGCCGTCAGAGTGTGGATGTGCTCGATGTCACCTTGCAACTAGCCCAGGTTCTGCAGGCACCGCGCATTCTGGCGCGCCGCGGTATCGACCTGACGCAACTCGATGCTGCGCTGAAAGCGGCCTTACATGAAAGCTGGAACACCGAGCGCATGGGCAGGCTGTTTTTCCTGAGCCCACAGCGCTTTCATGTGCGGCTGTTGGAACTCACTGGGCAGGCGCCTCAAGCCTACCTGCGTGGCATCCGGCTGGATGCTGCACAGCGGCTGTTGCGCCAAGGCGTGTCTCTGGAGGCCACGGCCCTTCGGGTGGGTTATCGGTCTGCCAGCGCTTTGAGCTTTGCGCTCAAGCGTGACCGCCAGGTGGGTACGCGGGCGATTCGGGCTTGCTGAACTAACTTTCATGGCGCCAGACCGCGCCACCCCGAAGCATGAAATTTGGATTTATGATTGCAATATGCTGTGACTTTATACGGCAGGTTGCGGCGTTTTTCAATAGGTGCGTTATTTCACGTTAAGGTCAAGAGAATCTCGAAAGTTGGAGCGCGGCTGCCCTGCACCATTTGGGTATGAAAAATCAAACATTGGCCGGTGTGGTCATGGCACTCACGGCGGCGGCCCTTTGGGGAACGACCGGCACCGCACAAACCTTTGCTTCGTCGCAAACCTCGCCTTATTGGATCGGTGCCTTGAGGTTGGCCATCGGCAGTCTCTTCTTCGCCGCCATGGTGCTGTTTGGCCGGTCCCGTCCGCTGGCTGGAGAACTTTTGTTACGAGCCGTCTGGCCGTGGGCGCTGCTCGGGGGCATCGCCATGGCCGCCTACAACCTGAGCTTTTTTGCCGGTGTCAAGGCCACTGGCGTGGCGGTGGGAACCGGTGTGGCCATTGGCAGCGGGCCGGTTTGGGTCGGGGTGCTGGAGGGACTGGTTGCCCGACGATGGCCACGACCGGTCTGGTGGGTGGGAACCGCTGCGGCGGTGACGGGGATCAGTTTGATGCTTCTGAGCTCTGGTGCAGATGCGAGGTTCGACAAGGCGGGTTTGATGTTTTGTCTGCTGGCAGGCTTTTCTTACGCCAGCTACACCCTGCTCGCCAAGCATCTGGTAGGGCTGGCCTCGTCGTTTGTGGCGACACTCCTGATTTTTTCGGTGGCAGCTGTGATTGCCGTGCCAGTGGCTGCGCTGGTATCGCCTGCCTTTGTGGCATCACCTTCGACCTGGGTGATGGTGATTTATCTCGGCGTGGTCGTCACCGGGGTGGCTTTTTTGCTGTTCAGCCACGCCTTGAGGCGGGTGTCGGCGGCAAGTTGTGTCACCTTGTCGCTGGCTGAACCGCTGACGGCGTTTGTGCTGGCGATCATCGTCGTGGGCGAGCAACCCGGCGCGCTGGCCTATGGTGGTCTGGGCCTGGTGCTGATCGGCCTGCTGCTGGTGGTGTGGGGCGAAACCAGGGTGCGGCAAGTTTGATGGCGTCAATGAATCTTGCAGTCTGCATTTATAAGCCTTTTAGGACTGTAGCCCAATAAACAAGGTCGCAAGAAGCTATATTTATAGTAGCTGATTCGTCGCTTCCAAACGCGGCTCATGCCTGCTTACAATCTGGCGCATCCCAGGAGACCAATTTCCCATGAGCATCAAAAGCGACAAATGGATTCGCCGCATGGCAGAACAGCACGGCATGATCGAACCCTTCGAGCCTGGTCAGATCCGCCAGGACTCTGAAGGCCAAAAGATCGTCAGCTACGGCACCAGCAGTTACGGCTATGACATCCGCTGCGCCCCGGAATTCAAGGTATTCACCAACATCCACAGCACGGTAGTGGACCCGAAGAACTTTGACGAAAAGAGCTTTGTCGATTTCAACGACGATGTCTGCATCATCCCGCCCAACAGCTTTGCGCTGGCGCGCACCATGGAGTATTTCCGCATTCCGCGCAACGTGCTGACCATCTGCCTGGGCAAGAGTACCTATGCGCGCTGCGGCATCATCGTCAACGTCACCCCGTTTGAGCCCGAGTGGGAAGGTTACGTAACTTTGGAGTTCTCCAACACCACGCCGCTGCCCGCCAAGATTTACGCTGGTGAAGGCTGCGCGCAGGTCTTGTTCTTTGAGAGCGACAAGGACGACGTCTGTGAAACCAGCTACAAGGACCGTGGCGGCAAGTACCAGGGTCAGCGCGGTGTGACGCTGCCCAAGGCTTGAACCGGCCCGCACCGTCATGAAGTGGGAAGGTAACCGTCAGTCAGACAACGTCGAAGACCGCCGTGATGACGGCGGGCCCGCCGGTGGGGGTGGTCTGGGTGGCCGCCATATCGGCATTGGTTCGATCGTCATTGCGTTGGTGGCCTCGTATTTTCTGGGTGTCAATCCGATGACGGTACTGAGCCTGCTCAGCGGCGGCAGTCCGGCACCCCAAACCCAATCGGCACCTGCGCACAAACCCCCGGCAGACGACCACATGGCGGCGTTCGTTTCCACCGTGCTGGCCGATACCGAGGATGTCTGGACCGACGTGTTCACCCAGAGTGGTGGCACTTACCAGAAGCCCAAGCTGGTGCTGTTTCGCGGTTCAACACCCACCGCCTGTGGTCAGGGTCAAACGGCCATGGGGCCGTTTTATTGCCCCGCAGACCGCAAGGTTTATATCGACTTGGGTTTTTACGAAACCCTGAAGAATCAGCTCGGTGCCCCCGGCGACTTTGCCCAGGCCTATGTGATTGCGCACGAGGTGGGTCACCATGTGCAAAACCTGATGGGCATCAGCGATCAGATGGGGCAGATGCGCGGTAAGGTGACTGAGGTGCAGTACAACGCCCTGAGTGTGCGCCTGGAACTGCAGGCCGACTGCTTTGCCGGTGTCTGGGCCAACCATGCGCAGGCCTCCCGTCAGCTGCTTGAAGCCGGTGATGTTGAAGAGGCGATGAACGCTGCGGCAAAGATTGGCGACGATGCCTTGCAGCGCGCTCACGGTGGCCAGGTCGTGCCTGACAGCTTCACCCACGGCACCAGCGCCCAGCGCCAGCACTGGTTTGAAACCGGGCTGAAGAACGGCAGCGTTCAGCGCTGTGACACCTTCACCGCGCGTCAACTTTGACGCTTGGGCGATAATGAGGGTTTGCTCCAGTCCTTGGAGCTACACCAGCTATCGGATGGGTAGCAACTGAAACTGGCTCTGAATGACCGACTTGACCCCTGATTTGATCCCCGAATTGACCGCCGACACCCTGCCCATGGCCTTTGCCCAGCTGCAGTTGTCCGCCCCGCTGGCCCGCGCTGTGGCTGAAATGGGTTACGAGACCATGACCCCGATCCAGGCCCAGGCGATCCCTGTGGTCCTGCAAGGTCGTGACGTGATGGGTGCCGCCCAGACCGGAACCGGGAAGACCGCGGCATTTGCCCTCCCGCTGCTGCAGCGCATGCTCAAGCATGAAAATGCCTCCACCTCACCCGCGCGCCACCCGGTGCGTGCGCTGGTGCTGCTGCCCACGCGTGAGCTGGCCGACCAGGTGGCTGAGCAGGTCAGTCTGTATGGCAAATACACCAACCTGCGCAGCACCGTGGTGTTTGGCGGCATCGACATGAAGCCGCAAACCGCCGAGCTGAAAAAAGGCGTGGAAGTTCTGGTGGCTACCCCCGGGCGCCTGCTGGACCACATTGAAGCCAAAAACTGCGTGCTCAACCAGGTGGAGTACGTGGTGCTGGACGAAGCTGACCGCATGCTCGACATCGGCTTTCTGCCCGACTTGCAGCGCATCCTGAGCTTTCTGCCCAAACAGCGCACCACCTTGCTGTTCTCGGCCACGTTCTCTCCCGAAATCAAGCGCCTGGCCAACAGCTACCTGCAAGACCCGGTGACGATCGAGGTGGCGCGCTCCAACGCCACGGCCTCCACCGTGGAGCAACACTTTTACAGCGTGGCCGACGAAGACAAGCGTCATGCCCTGCATCAGATCCTCAAGCAGCGTGAACTCAAGCAGGCTTTTGTGTTTGTCAACAGCAAGCTTGGTTGTGCCCGCTTGGCACGCTCTTTGGAGCGCGAAGGCCTGAAAACCACCGCGTTGCATGGTGACAAGAGCCAGGACGAGCGCCTCAAAGCCCTGGAGTCGTTCAAAAAAGGCGAGGTGGACTTGCTGGTGTGTACCGATGTGGCCGCCCGCGGGCTGGACATCAAGGACGTGCCGGCGGTGTTCAACTTTGACATTCCGTTTCACGCGGAAGATTATGTGCACCGCATTGGCCGCACGGGCCGTGCCGGTCAGTCCGGTCTGGCGGTCAATTTCGTTTCCAAGAGTGATGCGCGCCTGGTGGCCGACATTGAAAAATTGCTCAAGACCAAGATCGAACTCGAAGCCCTCGAGTTTGAAGAAGACCTGCCGGACATTCGCAAGCAGGGCCACATCAACGATGGCCGGCGCATGTACAAGCAGGAAGCTGGTGACGTGCCGCGCGAAGAGTTCCCGGCGCGTCGGCGCGAACCGCGCAACGAAATCAGGCGTGGCAACGCGGCACCCGCCGATCCGTTTTTTGACAAACCTTACGAACCCTCTTTGCCGCCTGAAGCAGCACCTCCCTGGGAAGCGGCTGCCGCGCGTCCGGGTGTGCGCACGATCTCGAGCAACATCAAATCCAAACGCAATGTGGCCGCGCTCTTTACCTCGGCCTGAGAGCCTTCAGGTGCCGGGCTTTTGCGCCTGGCTGCACCTGACCTGAATCAACTGGTGTTTTGGCTGGCGAGCACCTTGTCCGAGCTTGACCGCACTTAAAGATCCACCCCAGACGCAGCCGGTGTCCAGCGACAGCACGTCGGTCCGGTCCAGCCAGCCCAGCGTGGACCAATGCCCAAACGCCACGCAGACATCGGCGCTTTGTCGCCCAGGTACGTCAAACCAGGGCAGATAACCGGGCGGCGCAGCGTCGGGCCCGTCTGACACCGAAAACTCCATCTCACCCGCAGCGGTGCAAAAGCGCAGGCGCGTCAGCGCGTTAACGATGACGCGCAGCCGGTCCACACCGGCCAGTTTGTCGTTCCAGCTGCTGGGTGCGTTTCCGTACATCTGATGCAGGAAATCGGGCAAATCGGGGCCGCGCAAGACGGTTTCAACCTCTTTCGCAAGTGCCATCGTTTTGATAGCACTCCACGCAGGCAGGACACCGGCGTGAACCAATAAAAAGTCCTTACCCTGGTGCTGTTGCAGAAGGGCCAGCGGCTGAGTTTGCAGCCATTCCAGCATGGCCGGACGATCGACGGCGTTGAGCACGCCGTTGAGGGTGTCCTTGCGCCCCGGCTTGCGTGCACCATGCGCGGCTGCCAGCAAGTGCAGGTCATGGTTGCCCAGAACACATTGCACCGCAGACCCGTAGCCCATGAGTCGACGCAGCACGCCCGCAGAATCCGGTCCGCGGTTGACCAGGTCACCCAGAAAACAAAGGGTGTCGCGGCTGGGCGAAAACGAAATGTCGTCCAGCAAGTGCTGCAGTGCTGTGTCGCAGCCCTGCACGTCGCCAATCATGTAAAGTGCCATGATGTTGATTGTCGTTTGTTGCGCATGGAATTTTTGCTGATTGTCTTTCTGACGCTGCTCAATGGCGTGTTTGCCATGTCCGAGCTGGCGCTTGCGGCGAGCCGCAAGTCACGGCTGAACGCCATGGCAGAGGATGGTGACAAAGGCGCGCTGGCTTCCCTGACATTGCTGGATAACCCCAACCAGTTCCTGTCCACGGTTCAGGTGGGCATCACCTCCATTGGCGTGCTCAACGGTATTGTGGGCGAGGCGGCTTTCAGCGCGGGGTTGGCGCACTGGTTGCACACGCTGGGTGTGACGGAGAAGGCCGCCGCCGTTTCTGCTACCGCGCTGGTGGTGACGATGATCACCTTCACGACCATCATTTTTGGTGAATTGGTGCCCAAGCGCATTGGCCAACTCTACCCAGAGCCAGTGGCGCGCTGGGTGGCTCGGCCCATGTTGTGGCTGGCTCGTGCGGCGGGTCCGTTTGTGAAGCTTTTGTCCGGCACCACAGCGGCGACTTTGCGCCTGCTGCGCATTGACACTACGGGTACGCGTACCATGACCGAAGAAGAGATCAGTGCCAGCCTTGAAGAGGGCGTGGATTCAGGCGTCATCGAGGAGCACGAGCACCAGATGGTGCAAAACGTCTTCAGCCTGGATGAGCGGCCGCTGACCTCATTGATGGTGCCCAGTGCCGAGGTGGACTGGCTGGACGCCAGTATGTCGGTGGCCCAGAGTCTGGAAAAAGTCGGCGCGGATGGCGCGCAAAGGTCGCACTCCTGGTACCCGGTGTGCCGGGGGTCACTGGAAGACGTCATTGGCAAGGTCAGTGTGGCGCACTTGCTGGAATTGGGCGTGCAAAGCCCGGGTACGCTGGCAGACTTTGTCACGCCCGCCGTGTTTGTGCCCGAGACGCTCAGCGGTATGGAACTGCTGGAACAGTTCCGTGCCAAAGCGGGGCGACTGGTGTTGGTAGTCGACGAGTACGGTGTCGTGCAGGGTCTGTTGACGCCCTATGACCTTCTCGAAGCCATCACCGGCGAGTTACAGCCGGGCGTCCAGACCGAGGCCTGGGCCACACCGCGTGAGGATGGCAGCTGGCTGCTCGACGGATTGATGCCTGTCAATGAACTCAAGGCCCGCCTGGACATCGATGACCTGCCCAATGAAGACCGCGGCCATTACAACACCCTGGCTGGGCTGCTGATGGCCGTGAGTGGCCACCTTCCCGTTACGGGTGAAATCATTGTCTGCGAGGGCTGGTTGTTTGAGGTGGTTGACCTGGACGGCAAGCGCATTGACAAGGTGCTGGCCCATCAGGTGGTCGTCACGCCGTAAAGGCCGATGCAGTTTGCTCAGGCGTGATTTGCCAGGCGATAAGCGAACAAGCCCAGCACTTCGTGCAGCGCCAGTCGCCACTTCTTGACCCCCTGATCCATGCTGTACTGCGACCATGGTGTCTCCAAACCACTGCGAAAGTCCACCGGATAGGCGGTGACGTTCCAGCCCGCTTTTTTGAATGCTGCCATGGCGCGGGGCATATGGTATGCAGAGGTCAGTAGCAGCCAGGGTTTGTTGACATCAACCCCCGGCACGTGCTTGCTCATGACCGCATTGTCATAGGTGGTGCGGGAGGCAGATTCCAGCAGCAGTTTGTCGGGCGGCAAGCCCTGTGCCTGAAAAAATAGGCGCGCGCGTTCAGCCTCCGACAGACCATTCGCAAACAGCTCGCCTTCACCACCGGTAAAAAGGACCTTGAATTGAGGCTGACGGCGCAGCAGCGGCATGACCTCGGTCATCCGCTCAGCGGCATCGTTCAGGGCGCATTGGCCCGGTACTGTCCAGACGTAGGCCGGCTCCAGCGCGCCACCCAGCACAATCACGCCCGCAAAGGCGCTCCAGTCTTGATCTGCACTGGCGGTTGGGTACTGCGCTTCAAGGTGACGCAAGGCAGCGTTGGGCAGGGGCTCCCAGCCCAACAGCACAAGCAATGCCAGCGCCGTGGCGTTCAAGCGCAGGGCCCATTGAGGCCATTTCGGGGCCAGCAGCAGTCCCGCAAGCAGCAGTAGCGCAACCCATGCCAGCGGCTGGGTTAAAAATAGAAAGAATTTCGCGGTCAGAAACATGCGATGTGTGCCGTAAAACGTCAAAATGACGCATTCTTAGCAAAGAATGATCAAAATCAATGAATCTTTAATAAATTATTAATTATTAAGGGGCGGGGATATACTGCACTGCAGCAAAACACGGCGCGCCGCCTTACCTGGCCTTGTGCCGCCAGTGTACTGAATGCACACCATAGCAAGTCGTCAAAAACGGGAGCCGCCATGACCCTACCCATTGAAGCCATGAATACTTTGCGCGAACGGCGCGCAAAGATCATCGACCATATTCCTCCAGAAAAGCTTGAGGCCATGCATGCCAAAGGGCAGTTGTCGGCGCGGGAGCGTGTGGAGACACTGTTTCTCGAAGGCTCGTTTCAGGAACTCGGCATGCACGCGCATCACAACGCCGTGTCGTTCGGTATGGCAGGCCGGCAATTGCCCACCGATGGCGTGATCACCGGCACCGGCTATGTCGGCGACATGCAGGTGGCTGCTTTTAGCCAGGACTTTCAGGTGCTGGCGGGCACCATGGGCAAGATGCAGGCACGCAAGATCGTTCGCCTGATGCGTCACGCCTTGCGTGTGGGCGTGCCGATGGTGGCATTCAAGGATTCAGGCGGTGCACGTATTCAGGAAGGCGTGGACGCTTTGTCCGGCTATGGCGACGTCTTTTATTACAACGTCATGCTCTCAGGAGTAGTGCCGCAGATTGCTGTGGTGCTTGGCCCATGCGCCGGGGGCGCTGCCTACTCGCCAGCGCTGATGGATTTTGTGATCATGGCGCGGCACAACGCCTACATGTTCCTGACCGGACCTGAAGTCATCAAGGCGGTGACCGGGCGCACCACCACCATGGATGAGGTGGGCAGTGCAGAGATGCATGCGTCCGTCAGTGGCAACGTCCACTTCATTGCCGAGGACGATCAGCACGCGATCGCCTTGGTCAAGAACCTGCTGTCCTACCTGCCCCCCAACAACACCGAAGACCCGCCGCATGACCTGTCCGTGTCGATTGACGAGATGGTTGATGAGGGAATGCAAGAGCTGATTCCTGCAGACTCCTCGGAGCCTCTCGATATGCAGAAGGTGATTCGCCGCCTGGTAGATAAGGGCGAGTTGCTGGAAGTGCACGCCAATTTCGCTCGCAATGTGATTGTCGGTTTCGCCCGCATTTCAGGTGTGGTGGTTGGTATCGTTGGCAACCAGCCGATGGTGATGGCCGGTGCTCTGGACATGGATGCTGCCGACAAGATTGCACGCTTTGTGCGCACCTGCAATGTGTTCAATATCCCGCTGGTGACCTTTGTGGATGTGCCGGGGTTCCTGCCGGGTGTTGAAGAAGAACGCGGTGGCATCATCCGCCACGGTGCCAAGATGCTGCATGCGTTTGCTTCGGCCACGGTGCCCAAACTCACGGTGATTTTGCGCAAGTCGTATGGCGGTTCGTACCTGGCCATGTGCAGCCAGGAAATGCGCGCCGACATGGTGTATGCCTGGCCGTCGGCCGAAATTGCGGTCATGGGTGCTGAAGCGGCTGTGAAAATCCTTTACCGCAAAGAGATCAAGGAAGCGGCGGACGGCAAAGCCAAGGCAGCAGAATTGACCAAGCAGTATCGTGAAGAGTTTGCTTCGCCTTACGCTGCAGCTGCCAATTTTTATATCACTGACGTGATCGACCCGGCTGATACCCGCTGGACCCTGGCACTGGCTTTGCGTAAAACTTTGGGCAAACGCGAATTGCGACCTGGCAAGAAGCACGGCAATATGCCACTTTAGACATCCGGCAAAAACACCTCAAACGATGAACCACCCTGTTCTTTTTTCGATTCAGGTTTACGGTATTTCCATCGTTATCGCCTTGGTGGTGGCGGTGTTGATCAAGGTCATGGTGTCAGTCACCGGGAAACTTGAGCGAAATGCCGCTGCCAAAACCATGCCCCAGGGTGAAGTTTGCCCCGTTGCCTTTGGCATCCCCGATGAGGACGTGGTGGCGCTGTCAGCGGCCATCTTTGCGGCGATTAGGCCACACCACATTTTGCATATTTCGCCGACCAACCGCGCCTGGGCAAGCCATGGCCGGGCAGCGCAACACACCTCTCACGCCGTATTGCAGCGTCCCTAATCAAACTTGAAACAGGAAACCACCATGACCCGATTGTTCAAAATAACTGTCAATGGCCGCGAGTACGACGTGGCGGTTTTGGAGGTCACTCCTGGCACGACCCAAACGGCGTCATCGGCCGCTTTTGCGCCAACTGAATCAGTGCCCAGCGGTGGCGCTCCAGCGTCCGTGCGGGTTCCCAACCCCGTTGCTGCGACGGCAAGCGCCGCCACGGCAGGCGATGAAGTGGCGCAGATGGGGGGTGTGATCGTTCAGGTGAATGTCAAGGTTGGTCAGACCGTGGCGGCCGGCGATAGCTTGCTGGTGCTGGAAGCCATGAAAATGAAAAACCACTTGCTGGCCAGTCGGGCCGGGACGGTGACGCGCGTTCTAGTGGCAGCGGGCGATGTGGTTGAAGGTGGTCAGCCCGTGCTGACGATCCAGTAATCCCGCGACTTTCAAGAACCGCCCGACATGGATCACCTCAGTTTTCTCGACCTGTTCCAGGGTATTGCGACCCTGGTGGCATCAGAGCCCAAAATCATGTTCGGGCGGATCTTTCTCATGCTGCTGGGTTTTTTGCTGATCTACTTGGGTTCGCGCAATGTGCTTGAGCCCCTGTTGATGATTCCGATGGGTCTGGGTATGTCGGCGGTCAATGCCGGCGTGATGTTTCTGGAGGGTGGCAAGGCTGGCACATTGTTTGTTGACCCGCTGATGTCGAATCCGATGGACCTGATGAACGTGCTGCAGATCAATTGGCTGCAGCCCATTTACACCTTCACTTTCAGCAATGGCTTGATCGCTTGCTTTGTTTTCATGGGAATCGGCGTGTTGTTGGACGTGGGTTATGTGATGGCCCGGCCGTTTCAAAGTATGTTCATCGCGCTGTTTGCCGAGATGGGCACCATTGCTGTGTTTCCGATCGCCGTCGCATTGGGGCTGACGGCACGGGAGGCAGCCTCGGTGGCCACTATTGGTGGCGCTGATGGACCGATGGTGTTGTTTACCTCGCTGATTCTGGCCAAACATCTGTTTGTACCGATCACTGTGGTGGGCTACCTTTATCTGGGTCTCACCTATGGTGGCTACCCTTATTTGATCAAGTGGCTGGTGCCTGAGCATATTCGCGGCATCAGTATGTCGACTGACCGCGGCCCGAAAATCAGCCGACCACAAAAACTGGTGTTCGCCGTGGTGGCATGTACCTTGTTGTGCCTGCTGTTTCCGGTTGCCGCGCCGCTGTTTTTCTCGCTCTTCGTCGGCGTAGCGGTGCGCGAAAGTGGTCTGGATGTCTTCACCAAACTGCTTAACGATACATTTTTGTATGGTGCCACCTTCTTCCTTGGTTTGACGCTGGGTGTGCTGTGTGAAGCCAATACGCTGCTGGATCCCACCGTGCTCAAACTGCTTTTACTGGGTATGCTGGCGTTGCTGATCTCGGCTCTGGGTGGTCTGCTGGGTGGCTATATCCTGTACTTTGCCACCGGTAAAAAGTTCAATCCCATCATTGGTATCGCCGGTGTGAGTTGTGTACCCACCACCGCCAAGGTAGTGCAAAAGCTTGCTTCGCAAGCCAACCCTTCGGCCATCATCCTGCCGCAGGCTTTGGGTGCCAACATCAGCGGCGTCATCACCAGCGCCATCATTGCTGGTGTTTTTGTGAGCGTGCTGCGTTAAAGCAGGCCTACCAAAGCAGCACGTTCAGCGCCCGGCCACTGACCTCCAGGGCCTGCGCGGTATGGTTGTAGGCAATGCTGCCATGCGTCTCGGCTTGCCTTGAATCGCCAGACTCATGCAGCAGCGCAGCTTGCCGATGGTGCTTGACGGCCTTTTCAAGTTGCACTGCCGCTTCGCGATGAAGAAACTGCGGGGAAATGACGGATGCCGGCAAAACGCTCGGATCTGTGTAGGTCATGGTGACTCCTGATGGGTAGATGAGCCATCCTAAATAAAGCAGGTCTGGGCTCTCCATTTAACCGGAGTTGTGTGTAGACTCCTTTCATGACCCATCCTTATCCCCGTGCAGGCGCTCAGTACCCCGGTTCTCTAGGGGAGTTTCAGGCATGGTTTCAGACGGACGCGGATTGCCTGGATTAT